>NZ_JBEPJY010000003.1:0-333512 GCF_040327975.1 Geobacillus sp. G4 | reverse complement strand
GCTCCGGTTTCCCGGAGTTATCCCGGTCTTGCGGGCAGGTTGCCCACGTGTTACTCACCCGTCCGCCGCTGACCAAATCAGAGCAAGCTCCGATCCGGTCCGCTCGACTTGCATGTATTAGGCACGCCGCCAGCGTTCGTCCTGAGCCAGGATCAAACTCTCCAAAAGAAAGTTGATTGGCTTTTCGCATTGTCCAGCTTCTGCCCGCCGCCTCTCGGGGTCAAATAACCTTCGCCTTCGGGATTGTAAATCCCTGCAGGCGAAGAACATTTGCCCATCGCGGCGACCCGCGGGCCTCAGCTTTTCCGTATTGTCCAGCTTCGGCCAAAGCGGCCTTCGCTTTTCTTTCGCGCTTCGTTTCGTTCAGTTTTCAAGGAACGACAGTTACTATTATAAACAATCTTTCAAAAATGTCAACTACTGATTCTCTTCTAATTATTACCGCGTTTAATTATTACCGCGTTCATTTCGTCGCGGCAATTATTCATTATACGCAGTGTTAACTATTTGTCAATAGTTTTTTTATTTCATGATTGTTCGATCGTTGCACTCCGACATTCCGTCGAAGCGGCGATTTTTATTTTATACACTATCTCACCTTATGTCAACTACTTTTTTAGGTTGAACGCTCTCCCACCTACGCTAACGCTTAGAGGTGGGAGATTCTTGGGAACACCCGCCCCACGGCAGGCTGTCAACCAAGCCATCCCCGTGCGTCCCACGGTTGGGCTGCCTTACAACGACAGCAAACGAAACCAGCCCCCACTATCTACATTCGACTTGGCCTCCCGAATCGCTTCGACTGCTGTATGATATAATTTCTTAAAAAGAATATGTTGCAAGGAGCAGACCTCGAGGATCGCTATGTATATTTTTTAAGGAGGGAAACAGCCGTGACCTATCCATTTTCTGCACTGCTTGACGGCTACCGCCGACTTTGGCCGAACCGATCGCTGGCGGCCGGACCGCTTGATGAACAAGAAAGCCAAACTCTTTTGTATGAAACGATAAGGCAAGAGTTGCGCGATGAATGGACGCATCCGCGCGTGCGGCAATCGTCCGAAGTGAAGTTTTATTACGCCGTTAAGCGGGTGGCCGCTTCTGACTTGCCGGATGGCATGAAAGTAGCACTCATTCAAGCGTATTTGACGGTGATGGAACAATTGCAAGCCAATCATACATAAAACAGACGAATCCGGTTCACACTACTGAGCGAAAAAACATTTCTTGTTAAGGAGGATGGCAGTTATGGCGTTAATTCCGTATGACCCGTTCCGGCACTTGGAATCGATTCGCCGGGATATGAACCGCTTTTTTGCTAGTGATTTTCCATCGCTGTTCACTCATATGGATGAGCAGCACTGGATGCCGCGCATCGACATGCATGAAACGGCCAACGAATACGTCGTTTCGTGCGATTTACCGGGGCTGGAGCGGAAAGAGGATGTGCACATTGACGTGCAGAACAACATGTTGACCATCAGCGGCACGATTCAACGCCACCACGATGTAAGAGAAGAACAAATGCACCGGCGCGAACGCTTCTTTGGTCGCTTCCAGCGTTCGATCACCCTGCCGGCGGATGCGGCGACGGAAAACATTCGCGCGACGTACAAAAACGGCGTGCTTGACATTCATATCCCGAAAACAACGACAGGAACGAAAAAACGCGTTGATATCGAGTTCCATTAATGCAGAAGGGAGCGGCTTATCGACCGCTCCCCTTTTCGTTGCCCTCGCTGCTTGAGCGGATGACGAGCTCTGTCGGCACGACGACCTTTTTGCAAATCGCTCGTTTCGTCGTCAACCGTTCGATGAGCAGCTCAACCGCTGTTTCACCCATAAATTCTGTGTATACTTTCACCGTCGAAAGCGGCGGGTGAAGAAATGCTGCCGTCGGAATATCATTGAATCCGACAATCGCCGCCTCTTCCGGAACAGCGATCCCGGCTTCATGCAGCGCACGCAGGGCGCCAATCGCCATCGAATCACTGGCAATGAAAAACGCCGTCGGCAAGTCGCCGCCTGAAACAGCCTCTTTCATCAGCCGATAGCCATCTTCAGCAGTGAAGGCACCGATCCATACATAGCGGGAATCATACAGCCCTTTGACATACAAATATTCGTAAAACGCCGCTTCGCGCTCATCGCGGATCGGCGTTTCCCCGTCGACATATTCACGGCCGCCGATATAGCCAATTTTCGTATGCCCCAACCGAAGCAAATAATCAAGCACTGTCACCGTCGCTTGACGCAAGTCGATGACGACTGAATCAAACCGATGCTCATCAGGCGAACAGTCGACAAACACAATTTGTTTGGCCCCGGCGGCAAAAACCTCGACTTCCTTCGGCCCGAATTTTCCGACGGCGATGATGCCATCGAGCGCCTCCATCCGTTCGATCGGATAGGCGCCGTGCTGTTTAAACAATTTGACGAGTTCGATGCCGCGGTCAAAACACTCTTTTTCCACTCCGAGGCGAATCGCCATATAATAGGGGTCATCGATTTCCTGGCGCTCCGAATACCAGTGAATGAGCCCGAAGCGAAACGATTCGCGCGCTTGCTGGCTTCGTTCCCGCAATGTTTTGTAGTTCAGCTCTTGGGCGACTTCAAAAATGCGCCTTCTCGTTTCATCGGAAACGGACAGCGTCGTATCGTAATTAAGCACGCGCGACACCGTCGCGACCGAAACGCCGACTTTTTCCGCGATTTCTTTTAACGTAGCCATAGTCTGTTTGCAATCCCTTCCTTATGTTTCATATGAAACGCGTTTTTTCGCCGCATTTAAACAAGAGACGACATGCGCTCCACAGCGTGCTGCATAAAGCGGCGAAACGCGTCCTTCCCTCGCTTGTCCCGCTTAAACACCCCGGCATGTTCCAACACGGTCACAAACCGTTGCCCGACTTCGTGCCGCAAAATGTCATGGACGTTGTCCTTCGTGATGTCCGGATAGGCCGAGTGAATGGCTTCGCACCAATCCCAATGTTTATGCATCGACTCGTCCCAGTCTTCTTTTTTTGTCCGATGCACGAGATAATCGGCCAGCGTCTCCAGTTCCACGGCAAGCCGTGCCGGCAGCACCGCCAGCCCCATCACTTCGATCAAGCCGATATTTTCTTTTTTAATATGATGCAATTCTTCATGCGGATGGAAAATGCCGTACGGATGTTCCGCTGATGTCCGATTGTTGCGCAAAACAATGTCCAACTCAAACAAATCGCCGCGCCGCCGGGCGATCGGGGTGATCGTGTTATGCGGAACATCGCCGCTGTAGGCCATAATCTCGACACTTGAGTCGCTGTACGTCCGCCATGTTTCATACAAAAAGGCAGCCGCATCCAACACGTCCTCTTTTGGTCCAGTCAAACGGATGACGGACATCGGCCAGCGCACTATGCCGGCTGTGACCGACGGAAACGATGGAAGCGGGATACACTCTTCGATCTCCGCCTTTTCCATCGCAAACGTATAGCACCCGCCTTGGAAATGGTCATGCACTAAAATCGAGCCGCCGACAATCGGCAAATCGGCGTTCGAGCCAATGAAATAGTGCGGGAACTTTTCGACGAAATCGAGCAAACGCTCAAGCGTCTTCCGCTCCATTTTCATCGGCACATGTTCGGCGTGGAAGACGATGCAATGTTCATTATAGTACACGTAGGGAGAATATTGGAAATACCACTGTTCATCCAATAACGTGATCGGGATGACACGGTGATTGGAACGGGCTGGATGACGCCACGTTCCTTCATACCCTTCGTTTTCTTTGCATAATACACATTTTGGATACGAGGATGACGGCATCTCTTTTAATTTGGCGATTTCCTTCGGGTCTTTTTCCGGCTTCGCCAAGTTAATGGTGATATCCAATTCTCCATAGATGGTTGACACTTTCCAGTGCTGATTGTTGGCGATGCGCGCCGTTTGAATGTAATTGGACGCTTGGCTCAACGAATAAAACCAGTCCGTCGCCTCCTGCGGGTCGCGGCGGTATCGCTCGTAAAAGGCGCGGATCACTTCCGACGGCCGCGGCATGACGCAGTCCATCAGTCTCGCATCCCATATATCGCGCTCGGTCGTTGTATTCGTTTCCAACAATCCTTGTTCATACGCCCAATCAATCATAGCGTCCAATACCGGGGCCGGCGAGGCCAAGGGAACGTCCTTGACCTCGGCCGGCTGCCATTCCGTGAGTCGGAGCGTTGCCAGCAGGCGGTTGCGCGCGTACACAACATCTTCCGGCGCTAAAAGGCCGCGTTGCTCGGCATAACGGATCAGTTGTTCAATCGCCGCAAAAATCGTTTCCATGTTTACACACCCCGATATCCGTTTGGCCGCGCTTGATGCCATTCCCATGCCGACGCGACGATATCCGTAATGGACGGGTATTTCGGCTCCCAGCCGAGCTCGCGCTTTGCTTTTTCCGATGAAGCGACAAGTCTCGCCGGATCGCCCGGGCGCCGCGCCACGACGCGGGCGGGGATCGGGTGTCCGGTCACTTGCCGAGCCGCTTCGATCACTTCTTTGACGCTAAATCCATTTCCGTTGCCTAAATTGTATACATCGCTGTCTGCCCCGCTCCGCAATTTCTCGAGCGCCAGCCAATGGGCATCGACGAGATCAAGCACATGAATGTAGTCGCGGATGCACGTGCCGTCGGGCGTGTCGTAGTCATCGCCGAAAATGTAGATTTCCTCGCGCTGGCCAAGCGGCACTTTTAAAATCAATGGAATCAGATGCGTCTCCGGGTTGTGGTCCTCACCGATTGTCGTGCCGTACGCCCCGGCGACATTAAAGTAGCGGAGCGAAATCGAGCGGATGCCATAGGCGCGGTCCGCCCATTTCATCATTTTTTCCATCGCCAGCTTCGTTTCTCCATACGCGTTCGTCGGTTCCGTCGGGTCGGTTTCGACGATCGGGATTTGTTTCGGCTCCCCATACACCGCGGCGGTTGAAGAAAAGACGATTTGCTTGACGCCAAATTCTCTCATCACTTCAAGCAGCACTTGTGTGCCGTACACATTGTTGTCGTAATATTTCAGCGGCTCTTCCATGCTTTCGCCGACCAATGAGTTCGCCGCAAAATGAATGACCGCCTCAATGTCGTGCTGGCGAAACACCTCGCGCAAAAAATCGCGGTCGCGAATATCGCCTTGGCAAAACACCGCATCAGGGTGAACCGCCTCCCGGTGCCCCGTCTGCAAGTTATCCACCACGACCACGCGCTCCCCTTTTTCAAGCAGACGGTACACCGCATGGCTGCCGATATACCCTGCCCCTCCGCAAACCAAAATCATCGGCTCATCTCCTCCAGTTCCGTGAGTTCTCTCGCCCCGTCACCAACTTCAACGACATAAAAGCTTGCTTCATAACCGATTTTTTCGGCATACGCGTTTCCGACCCGTTCAATGAAATCTTGAACGCATGCCTTTTTCACAATGTTCACCGTGCAGCCGCCGAATCCTGCTCCGGTCATGCGCGCCCCGACCGTTCCTTCGTGCGACCATGCCGCTTCAACGAGCGTGTCGAGTTCAACACCTGTCACTTCGTAATCATTGCGCAGCGACAAATGCGACTGTTTCATCAACTCGCCAAAGCGGATCAGGTCTCCGCGCTCAAGCGCCCGGGCGGCTTCAAGAGTCCGCTCGTTTTCCGTCACCGCATGGCGGGCCCGTTTTTGCTCAAGCGGGGAAAGAAGATGTTCATAACGGGCCAGCTCTGCGCTTGTCAGCTCGCCGAGCGAGGCGATGTTCCGCACGCTTTGCAGCTTCGCGAGAGCCGCCTCGCACGTCGCCCGCCGCTCGTTGTACGCCGAGTCCGCCAAGCCGCGCTTTTTGTTTGTGTTCGCGATGACAATCGAACAATCGTTGAGCACGAGCGGCAAATAGCGGTACTCGAGCGTCTGGCAGTTCAATAGAATGGCGCAATCTTGTTTCCCCATGCCGACGGCAAACTGATCCATAATGCCGCAATGGACGCCAACGTATTTATTTTCTACGGTTTGGCTCATTTTCACAAGTTCCAGCTGGTCAAGCCCGTGCCTGAACAGTTCATTGAGCATGACCGCGGTCACGAGCTCAATCGACGCGGATGACGACAGTCCTGCGCCGTTCGGGATCGTGCCGTAATACAAAATGTCCAATCCGGTCTCCAGCGGGCTGAGCGCTTGAAACGCAGCCAAGATCCCTTTCGGGTAGTTCGCCCAGCCGTGCTCGCTCCGGTATGACAAGTCATCGTAAGAGACGGTGATGACTCCTGTTTCCGGGAAGTTTTGGGAGTAAAGGCGGACAAACGGCTCATCCGTTTGCCGGACAAGCGCATACGTGCCGATCTCGAGCGCGCACGGCAGCACATGCCCGCCGTTGTAATCCGTATGCTCACCGATCAAATTGACGCGGCCGGGGGCGAAGAAGATACGAACTCGTTCTTCACCCCCACCAAATACATTTTTAAAGGTTTCTGTCAAACCGAAACTAACAGCCATGATTACGCCTCCTAAACAATCAATCGCTAGTATATATTTTAGTATAAATTTTACTAAAAACAATAAAAAAGAATTTTTATTAGTTGCTTATTTGACATGTAACTTAAAATTACGGTCTTATGCCTTTCTTTCCTTTAATCAACGTCTTATCCCTCCATCCCTTAAAAAAGTAAAATTACCTCATATTTTTATTTCCTAACCTTAACCCAAAAACAACTCGCAGTATTGTCCAAATCTTAGTATTCAGCTAATCCAAAGCAACAAATAAATACGATAAAATATACCGGGTATCACTTTCAAATTCGATAATTGAATCGCCTCCAATTTCTCTTGTGCCATATTGGCCAATCAGAACAGAAAACATAGCTTCAACCACTTTTCATTTTTGTTTGATCCACCTAGTAAGTATATCAGTGATGGCATTTTTATTTTTCGAGATAAATAAAAACGCTAAGATGAGAAGTTTACATCATGATGCTGTTGTCGCTAAACTTTATGAATCATAAACTCAAATTCCATGTCTTGATCTGCCTTTATGACGTATTCATCGTGAACTGGGGCGCCCCAGCTGTCGTCCCCGCCAACTCCCATTTGTCGACCTGCTACCGTGACAACCGTATAATGAATATTGGGCAGCTCGTAATGATGATTGGCATGTTCAAGTTCAAAAGCTGTGTATGGCGAAAAGTTGCACTCCAACGGTTCAGTTATAGAAGAAATTTTTATTCCCTGTCCATTGTTGTTCGTTAAGCTTACTTTACGAACACCTGTTCTGTTTCCTGATTCCTGCGGTTTGAGATAGCGCGATACATTGTCAGATACTTGATTTCTAAAAATTCCAAGTCTTGCCCCCTTTGAGCGGTCGACATAGTTTTCTTCGGGCCCCATTGCATACCACTCGAGTTGATTATAGTCGGCTGGAACCTTGAATGATACCGCAAAAATCGGCATTGACGGAAGATTCTCGACTCCATGATAGACCGCCTTCACGCGAATGCTGCCATCAGCATAAACGGTATAACCAATTTTCACTTCCAATTCAGGGTTAATGGAAAATTTGTAGGTAAAGGTGACATTTACTTGGGCCGCTTCCTCTTTCACATCGACTTTTACACATTTACGTGCCAAACTCGCCGCATACCAAAGCCCCGAATAGAAGTCTTGCAAAAAACCTCGGTCATTATCAGTCGTGGCCCTCCAAAACAATGGTGCAGGAGGGACCGCAATCATCTCCTTGCCTGCATAATTCATTGAAACTAGGCTTCCTGCCTGTTTGGAAAACATGATCGTAAAATCTTTGCCGTGCACCCCAATGTTGACATCACCATGGACAACTTTTAACTTTCCGCTAGGAACAACGAATTCCTTGGAACCAATCTGGAATACAAACTGGCCGAATGCCACCTCATAACCAGCATCAGCCCAAAGTGTTTTTTCTTTCAATTTAAATGACGCATGAATGCAATATTCACCTGCATCTGCCATCATCCCAAGGGGCCAGTCGAACTCGACTCTTTTCTCTTCCTGCGGTGCTACCGATACATTCAGCTTGCTTCGATACAACTCTCTCCCTTCAAGGAATAGGACGTATTCTAAATCATATTCACTTGTGTCAGTGAAAAGACTTTCATTTCTAATATTGACACCGTATTGATCCGGTGAAAGCTTAAAGTTTTGATAAAGATATTTTACTTCCTGCATCTTCGGTGACAACTCCCGGTTGGCATAGACAATTCCGTTCGTGCAGAAACTGTAATCGGTTGGACGGTCGCCAAAGTCCCCTCCATATGCCAAAAATTCTTTTCCATAACGATCTTTTTTCACAAGGGCTTGATCAATGAAATCCCAAATAAAACCACCTTGATACATCGGATACTTTTGTTCCAAATCCGTATATTTGTACATCCCGCCGAGCGAGTTCCCCATTGCATGCATATATTCGCAGCTGATATACGGTTTATCCGGATTTTCTGTTAAATACTTTTCAATTTCATGAGGCTTTGCGTACATACGACTTTCTATGTCGCTTATATCATTGTACTCGCGGGCATGGAATACTCCTTCATAATGGACAAGACGGCTCGGATCGACTGACCGAAAATAGTTGGCGACGTTTAACAGAACTTCCCCAGCATACGATTCATTTCCACATGACCAAATCAGGATGGAAGGATGGTTCTTATCCCTTTCAAACATTGAAATCGCCCGGTCCATAACAATGTCTTGCCATTCTCGATTGTTCCCCGGAACATTCCATGTGGGGTCGACACGGCCCATTTTTTTCCACGTTCCGTGCGTTTCCAAATTCATTTCATCAATGACATAGATGCCGTATTCATCGCATAGTTCATACCAATAGCTTTGATTCGGATAGTGTGACGTACGGACTGCGTTAATGTTATGACGCTTCAACGTTTTAATATCCCATAGCATATCTTCCTTTGTGATCGCCCGGCCTCTTCGGCAATGAAATTCATGTCGGTTAACGCCTTTAAATACAATCCGTTTTCCGTTAAGGTGCATAACTTTATTGATGATCTCGAATCTTCGAAAACCGACCTTCTGTGGAACAACCTCTACCAATTGGCCAAACTCGTTAAAAATCTGAATATATAGCTTATACAAATACGGTTTCTCCGCGCTCCATAATTCCGGTTCATCGACCGAAATGGAAAATGTTCCCTTTCCACCATGAAGCTCTCCGTCTTTTTTGGCGACAAGGTCGCCTTTCGCATCATACAGTTCAGCGATAAACCTAGAGCCGGCAGGTACCGGAGACAAAAAGGTAAGGTCCGCCGTTAACATGCCTCTCGTATAGGACGAATCCAATTCGGCGCGAACATGTAAATCATAGACATGAATATCTGGCACTGTATAAAGGTATACATCGCGAAAGATTCCAGAAAAACGCCAGAAATCCTGATCCTCAAGCCAACTTCCGGTGCTGTACTGGTAAACCTCAACCGCGAGCTTATTCTCTCCATCCTTTATAAAAGGTGTAAGTTCAAATTCTGCCGGCGTGAAAGAGTCCTCACTATACCCGACAAACTGCCCGTTCAACCAAACATAAAACGCCGACTCCACTCCTTGAAAAGAAATATACACCGGTTTACCTTTCATACGTTCAGGAAGATTAAAAATTTTTATATAGCTTCCTACTGGATTATAATCCATAGGAACTTCTGGAGGACGAACATCGCAATGACCGTCCCACGGATACATCGTATTTACATACTGGGGAGTTCCATAGCCTTGCAACTGAATATGCCCTGGTACGGAAATATCGCCCCAGTTTGAGCAGTCAAAATCAAGTTGATAAAATTTCGCGGGGCGGCTAGCTGGATTGACCGCATAGTGAAACTTCCAATTTCCATTCAACTCATAGCGCATCGACATGGAAACTCCACTTTTTGCTTCTTCCAACGTCTCATAATAAATATGGTCCGAATGAGCAGGCAGGCGATTAACACCGAACACACGAGGATCCGAAAGCCATTCTAATGTGGGGGTTGTTAATGTTTTTTTCATTATTTCCACACTCCTTACTCATCATTTTACTGAACCGAGCATCCCGGCAACGAAGTGCTTTTGCATGAAAAAGAAGATCAGCGCCGTCGGCAAGGTAGCGATCACAATAGCGGTCATGATCATTCCAAAGTCCGGAGAATAACTCGATCCAAGATTTGATATAAGCAATGGCACCGTCTGGTTCTCCGGGGACTGTAATATGACAAGTGGCCATAAATAGCTGTTCCAGCTCGACATAAATGTAATAATCGCCGCGGCCGCATAGGTTGTTTTCATCGTAGGGACATAAAGCCTGAAGAAGATCCCCCATTCAGACAATCCATCAATTCGGCCCGCTTCAATAATTTCCTTCGGGAACATTTTCGTGCTTTGGCGGAAGAAAAAAATCAGAAATGCCGTTGTGACTGTCGGCAAAATAACGGCCGTCATTGTATCAATACCGATGCTTGGAAATATTTGTGATATTGTCCCAAACATTCTAAACAACGGGACCATTAAAGCAGCAAAAGGTATCATCATTGAAAGCAACAAGAAATTGAATACAAAATCTTTTGTTTTGCTTTTAAAAATTTCAAATCCGTAACCAGCCAAAGAGGAGACCAACATTGCGAGTAAAGTTGTTATAATCGCGATTTTCGCTGAATTCATTAATGCATTGACTAGATTAGTGCTATCAAGCAGGTTGCGGAAGTTTTCCATAAAATGACTACCTGGCAATAACCGTCCTTTCGTCACTTCTACTGATTTATTCGTCGCACTAACAACCATCCACAAAAATGGAAACACGGAAACAATAGATGCAATGGTTAAAACAGTATAGTTGAATACGTTTTTGAGATTACTCATTTTTATCACCTGCCACTTTAAACTGAATAATAGAAAAAAATACAATCATAATCACAATCGCATACGAAACTGTTGCTGCATAACCGAAATCAGGGGTATATTTAAATGAAAGATTGTAGATATATTGAGAAATCGTCATCGTTGCATTTCCCGGCCCCCCTTGCGTAATGTTCATTACTTCATCGAACAGCTGGAGCGTACCGATTGTTGAAGTGATTGATGTAAACAAAATCATGGGCTTTAACAATGGAATCGTAATTTTAAAAAACTGCTGAACTGGCGAAGCACCATCAATTTTAGCCGCTTCATAAATCGAGTGATCGATATTTTGTAGGGCAGATAAGTAAAAAATCATATTATAGCCTGTCCATCTCCACGTAAGAGCAATAATAATGGTCACTTTAGCCCAAAAAGGATCAGCTAGCCAGTTGATTGGTTCAGATATAAGAGAGAATTTCATCAACATAACGTTGATTAAGCCATCTTGACTAAACAAATATTTAAATATGACAGAATACGCAACTAGGGAAGTGACACATGGTAAAAAAATTGCTGTTCGAAACAATCCTCTCAGCTTTAATTTCGGATTATTCAATAATACGGCTAAAAATAAGGCGAGAATAATCATAATCGGAACTTGAATAATAAGATATATCACTGTATTTTTTACGGTTGTCAAAAAGGTAGGATCACTAAATAAACGAGCATAATTTTTCAATCCGACAAAGGTTAGATTCGTACCCGAACCCGATTGTAACGAAAGAATTAGGGCTTGAGCCATTGGATAAAAATAAAATGTGCAAATCATAATAGTAGCTAGTATCACAAAAGACCATCCAATTATTGTGTTTTTTATGCGGTGTTTCTGATTAATGTTTCGATCCGTTTTTATTATCAAATCTAGATTCACTTTTGTCGGGGGAATCACTCTATATCAACTCCTTAACATGTTGATAAATAGAAAGCAACATCGGTGAGAGGGTCTTGCTCTTTATTCAAGCATGAAAATGACCGATCAAGGCGTCGAGGAGCGGGCATCTTCATAGAAGAGCCCCGAACCACTTCTCCTGTTACACAGAATGCTTCTACTATGACAACCAGGAAGGCCAGCGGACTCTCGGGGCTTAATTTTTTATGTTTCCCTTAACATAATAGGCGTGCTATATTTATTTAACTTGTTGTTCTGCCTGTTTTTGTGCATCTTCCAACACTTTATCAAGATCTTTGCCTTTTAAGTAATCTTGCAACGCAGCTGCTAAAATATCTTCGATCACATACGTATGTGCACCGTAGTTTACTTGAGGAATTTCTTTCATCCATTTGGAGAAATCAGCTGTTACTTTTTGGCCTCCAAAAAACTCATCTGCAGCCTTATAGGCCTCACTATTAGCAGCTGGTTTGTATGTGCCAATTGCACCAATCTCTTTGTTTAGTGCTTCATAAAACTCAACATTTGATCCAAACGTTTTAGCTAGAAATTCTGCTGCCTTTTCTTTTCCAGGAATGTTAAGTACATACCAAGAACTTCCACCTAGGTTCGTAGCATTAACAGAGTTAGGAATGCCCGATTGTTTTGGAAAAGGCACAACAGCCCACTTACCGGCTTGAGAAGCTTCGGCTTTAACAGAAGCCGTAATCCAGTTTCCCGTTGGAATCGATGCAACTGCTCCACTATTAAAAGAGGCAACAAATTGACTCCAGTCGGAAATAGGTTTCGATATCCCTGCGTTTACAATCTCTTTGTAAGTTCTAAATGCTTCCTTCAGCGGCTCATTGTCTGCCAAATTCGGGGTTACACCATCTTCTTTCACATACCATGAACCACTAGTTTGAATCATCTCACGAATAATCCCTAGATTTTTAGGATCGAGTGCAAGCATATATTTACCCGTTGCTTGTTTTACCTTTTTCCCGATTTCAATATATTTGTTCCAGTCCAATCCTTGTAAATCATCAACAGTATATCCTGCTTTTTGTAAATAATCTGTTCTCACGTATAATCCAGCAACCCCTGTATCAAATGGAAGTCCATAATGTTTACCATTTAAGCTAGTAGGAGCAAGCTTATATTCAGCAAAATCTTCCGCTTTGAAATATTTTGATAGGTCATAGAATGCATCAGGATACGCTTTAAGAAAGCTCTGTGCACGATAGTCTTCAATTAATACGATATTTGGCAAGCCTTTTGTTGTGCCAGAACTTAAACTTGTATTAAGCTTTTGAACGATATCCTCTTGAGCATTTTCAATAATTTTTAATTTAAAATTAGGATTCTCTTTCTTATAAAACTCTTCTGCAATTTTCATCGCTTTTACGTTGAAATTTGGATCCCACGTCCACACTGTTATTTCATTCGTACTTTTTGTGCTATCTGCAGCTCCACCGTTTTTCGTTTTTGAAGAACAAGCAGTTAATAGAAGAATACTTACTAAAAATAGTGTCAAAATCTTTTTCAAAGAAAATCCCTCCTGTTTTTTTAATTCTTATGAACTTTTGGTGAAAAAGGAGTCTAATTAAGAATATACAGCCGAAAAACATACATTTTTCAGTTGTTGTCTTAATGAAATGAGCCTTTTCACTAAGTGCGTAAGATCCAATGTTTATAGACATTGTCATCTTATGCATATTATGTTGCCAACTGTCGGAACGAGACTTCTCTAAACCTTCCCGGCTTCATCATGCTCTCTTAACACTGCTACATCAACCCCTTGAATCCTCAATTCACCTCCTCGAAAACATTTCCCATCAATCATATTCTGGTATATCTTATCTTCTGGCAGTGACAGCGTCACTTCGTAATCATTATGATTGATGATAATTAAATACTTCCATTCATCAGTCTCTCTTTGTTGCACCTCTACATTTTCAGCTACTTCAAGAATGGGATTAATATGATGTTTAGCGAAAACCTGTTCTAAAAGCCTGCCTAAATAATTACTATCTGGATAAGTACCGACGTAAATCCCCTCTCCTTTACCGTAGCAGTTACGTGTAACCGCCGGAAGTCCTGCATACCAATCCCCCTTAAATGTCGCTAGAGGTTCTGCCCCTTCTAATCGGATTATGTCCGCCCACGTCGTACAATCATATTCCCCATCGTTACTATATATTTTGTTTACCTTTGTTTCTGGGTATGGTACAAATTCCTCAACAAAAATCCCCAAAATATCTCGCAGAGGACCAGGATATCCGCCTAGATGTACACGGTCATTTTCATCTACAATGCCACTGAAGAAACTGACAATCAAAGTGCCACCGTTAGCAACAAATTGCCGTAAGTTTTCATCTTCTCCCTCTTTAACCATATATAACATTGGAGCGATAACTACTTTGTATTTTGTTAGATCATCAGATGGCCTTACAAAATCGACAGCAATATTACGTTTATATAATTCCCTATAATAAACTTCAACTATAGGAATATATCTTAGTTTATTATGTGGTTTGGAACTTAGTTCGACAGCCCACCAGTTTTCCCAATCAAAAATGATCGCGACCTCTGCCTTGATTCTAGATCCGACCAAACAATCTAACTTTTTCAGCTCTTGCCCTAACTGTGTAACTTCCCTATAAATTCTATTATTCTCGTTCAAAAAGTGGGGCACCATTGCACCGTGGAATTTTTCAGCTCCTGCGCTACTTTGACGCCACTGGAAAAACATAATACCATCTGCACCACGGGCAATAGTTGCATAACTCCATAGACGCATTACACCTGGCGGTTTTGGAACATTAATATCGCGCCAGTTAACATGTGAGGTTACCTGCTCCATCAAAATAAACGGTTGACCTTTTCTTAAACTACGCATAAGGTCATTCATCATGGCGTGCTGAATTGGCAAGCCCTCTCTGGGATCAGGATATGAGTCCCATGTCACAATATCTACATGCTGAGCCCATTGAAAATAGTTTAACGGTTTGAATGAACCCATGAAATTAGTTGATACTGGAATATCTGGTGTTACCTCACGTAAAATTTCCTTTTCTGTTAAAAACAACTTGAGAATTGAGTCATTCATAAAACGGTAGTAATCAAGTTCTTGGGATGGATTAATAAAAGTTGGTGCCTTTCTAGGGGGATTAATTTCATCCCAATGATTGTATCGCTGTCCCCAAAAGTTTGTACCCCAACGTTCATTTAATTCATCGATTGTTTTATATCTTTCCTTTAGCCACTTTCTAAACGCGACAGCACAATTCTCACAAAAACACTTGGAAACGTGACATGCATACTCATTATTAACATGCCACATTTTGAGTGCCGGATGATTTTTATACCGTTCTGCTATAGCCCTCACAAGTCTCTTTATGTGCGTAATTAATTGAGGATGATTAGGACAATAATGTTGTCTACTGCCAAACGAGAGAATGACACCGCTTTCATCGATCGGCAAAGAATCTGGATACTTTTTTACAAACCAAGCTGGAGTAGTTGCAGTCGCCGTCCCCAAGTTAATATAAACACCGTGGTCATATAGTATATCTATAACCTTGTCTAGCCATTCAAAGTCGAACACTCCATCAGACGGTTCGATCTTGCTCCAACTGAAAATCCCTAAAGATACTAAATTCACCCCCGCTTTTTGCATCAACTTAGCATCTTCATACCAAATTTCCTCTGGCCATTGCTCTGGGTTGTAATCTCCTCCGTAACAAATTGAGGATAAAACGTTCATAGTTATTCCCCCCAGATAAATTTTTATCTAATTATAAATTAAGTTAAAATTCAATATTCGTCAACAATAAACTTTTACTAAATATATATATTTTTTTAATTAAAGACTAACCAAATTACACGTCTATCCTGAAAATACACGAACTCCAAAATGCGTAAAGTGGCAGCGTTCAACATAGGGATATTTTCATCCCTCCGATGGTGACGAAATTTTTGGGCATGGGAGTCTATATAGACTCTCACGACGGAAAAATTTCGTCGTCATTGGCAGGATAAAAATATTTTTCTGTCGAACATCGTGAATTGGTGCATTTAGGAGTTTAGGTATTTTCAGAGTAGATAAAAACAAGATTCAGTTTTTAGTATAACCCTTATTAATAAGCCCTTCTTCTTTAATAAATGTATAAAAAATGCACCTAATCCTCAACCTAAGAACAAGTGATTCAACAATGTTCGGAGGACAAATTTATGAAGGATACAGTAAAATCACTAAAACAAGAACTCCAAACCATCACCCACTGGGAACACTCCCAAAAAGACCTATGGTTTTGGGAAAAGCTTGGCCGCTTGCCGTTTCAAGTGCTGGATAAGCTGACGCCAAAAGTCGTCCATCGAAAACTCGGGCAGCTGCTTGATGAGTTGGGCAGCTATATTCAAAGCGGCGGGCAATATTTAGTGAATGAAAAGAAAATATTCACTCGGCTCGGGGTATCGTCGCTTGCGCAAGTGCCGCACTTGCCGCTTGAGACAATGGATCGCGTCTGCGATGAATTGATCGATGCGCGCGTCACGTTCGCCCAGCTGCAAGGGGCGGCAACTGGAATTGGCGGGGCGCTGACGCTGGCGGTAGACATTCCAGCGCTTCTCGGCTTAGCGCTGAAAACGCTGCAAGAGATCGCCATCGTGTACGGATATGACCCGAAGGAAAAAGAGGAGCGCGTGTTCGTCGTCAAATGCCTGCAGTTTGCCGCGGCGGACATCGTCGGGAAAAAAGCGATTTTGGACGAACTTTCGTCGTTCTCCAATGAACGCGGGCGCGTCTTTTCCGAACTGCAAGGCTGGCGGGAAGTGATGATGACGTTCCGCGACCAATACGGGTGGAAAAAGCTGTTTCAAGCCGTTCCGATCATCGGTGTCATTTTCGGTTCGCTGTTTAACAAATCGTTTATGGAAGACATCGCCGAAACCGGGAAGATGCTCTATCGGAAGCGTCGCATCATCGAGAAGCTCAAACAGTTTGAACCCGGCATCTAAGACACCGGGTTCAATTCGTTTATGACTGGTGCATAGACTCGAGCGACAGCATCCCTTCTTATCGTTGAACAGCTTTCAATCGCCACATCATGCTGATAAAATCGCCAGAGCGGTACGGCAAGGCCACTCCGGCATACATCAGCTCGTCGCCGCCGTAAACGCCAAGTCCCTCGATTTCGTAGTCTTGATTCGGGTCAAGCCCTTTTAAGCGCAGGTATGACAGCGGCGCGTTCGCTTCGGCCAGAACGCGGAAGTAGGCGACGAGCGCTTCCGAGCGGTCGGCAGAGACGAACATCCACGCCGCCTCGTTGCCTTCAAACGGGCTTAGCAGTCGATAAAACGTGCCGAACTGGACGAGGCGG
Source organism: Geobacillus sp. G4 (assembly GCF_040327975.1). NCBI lineage: Bacteria > Bacillati > Bacillota > Bacilli > Caryophanales > Anoxybacillaceae > Geobacillus > Geobacillus sp. G4. The sequence continues at coordinate 316,357 of NZ_JBEPJY010000003.1, read as the reverse complement.
CGCACGTCCTTGTAAAACGCGACTTGTTGCTTAATCATTTGTTTTTCTGTTTCCGTCAATTTCGTGATATCGAGCTCATAGCCGAAGTTGCCTGACATCGCGACATGGCCGCGCGTCTTGAGCGACGCCACCCGCCCGACTTGGTGGTTCGGCACCGCCGAGACGTGGGCGCCCATCGCACTAATCGGATAGACGAGGCTCGTGCCGTATTGAATTTTCAGGCGTGAGACGGCATCGGTATTGTCGCTCGTCCATGTTTGCGGCATATAATACAGCATCCCCGGGTCAAACCGCCCCCCGCCTCCTGAGCAGCTTTCAAACAAAATGTGCGGAAAGCGCGAGGTCATCTCGTCCATGACGCGGTACAGTCCAAGCATATAGCGGTGCGCCGTTTCGCGTTGGCGCTCAGGCGGCAGGGCAGCCGAGCCGATTTCCGTCATATGGCGGTTCATGTCCCATTTCACGTACGTGATCGGCGCGCTTGCGAGGACGTTCGAGATCGTCTCGATGATATAGTCGCAAACGTCTTCGCGGGAATAATCGAGCACAAGCTGGTTCCGCCCTTCAGAGCGCGGACGGTTCGGCACATGGAGACACCAGTCGGGATGCTTCCGGTACAGCTCGCTGTTTGGCGACACCATTTCCGGTTCGATCCATAAGCCGAACTGCATCCCGAGTTCGTTCACTTGTTTCGCCAACCCGTCTAAGCCGTTCGGAAGCTTGCGCCGGTTGACGATCCAATCGCCGAGCGAACGACGGTCGTCATCGCGCTTGCCAAACCAGCCATCGTCAAGCACAAACAGTTCGATGCCTAGTTCCGCTGCCGTTTTCGCAATGTTGACGAGTTTTTCTTCGTTAAAATCAAAGTACGTCGCTTCCCAATTGTTGATTAAAATCGGACGTTCGCGGTCGCGGAACGCGCCGCGCGCCAGGCGGGTGCGGTACAGTTCGTGGTAGGTTTGCGACATCCCGTTCAACCCTTGGTCGGAGTAAACCATGACCACTTCCGGCGTTTGGAACGACTCACCCGGCTGAAGCAGCCATGTGAAATCAAACGGGTTGATCCCCATCGAGACGCGGGCAGTGCCGAACTGGTCCACCTCGATTTGGGCGAGAAAATTGCCGCTGTACACAAAGCTGAACCCGTATACTTCGCCTTGGTGTTCATCGGCGTTTTTGGCGACGAGCGCGATAAATGGGTTTTGTTGGTGGCTGCTTGCGCCGCGGCGGCTTTCCGCCGCTTGCACGCCGGTCACAAGCGGGCGGCGCTCGATCCAGCGCTCGCGCCCCCACGCTCCGGGGAGATGGATCCAATCATAGTCAGCAGTTGGGAAATCAACGCTCATACTGAGCGCACGCAGCAGTTTCAACCGCTCGCCGCCTTTGTTTTCAAAACGGGCCGCGCGCGTGATGACGTTCCATTTTTCATACGCCGTATACTGCAACGTGACCTCTAGACCGATCAGCGCATCCTCGAGGACAATTTCCAACGTTTCCGCTTCATTCTCGTGTTCCACGTATGTCGCCGGCAGTCCGTTCAGTCTAGGCTTCCCTTTGTAAATGTGGTGCGTCTTGTAGCGCAAATCCGTCACCGTCGAACCGTTCTCAAGCTGCACGTGATACGCTGGAGCACGGAAATCGGTATTCCCATAGGCCGGATATTCTTGCGGCAGCGTATCGAGCGAAAACGTGCGGTCCGATGGGTCGGGATTGGGGGAAAACGCGCGGTCCAGCCGCGAAAACCTCCGCTCCCCCCGAACATCGCGCACCGCTTTTCCCCAATAGATATGAGCCAAATAGCCGGAGCGGAAAAGCTGCATCACGTAGCTTGCCTTGCCCGCCCGCAAATGAAACTGCTTCGTTTGCGGATTGTATGTAACCGCCATCCTCTTCCCTCACTTTGATTTTTTATTTAAATTTTACTTAATTTTTATGAAAAGATCCATCAAAAAAGCGCCTGGATTCAGGCGCTCATCATTTCCTTTATGATCATTGGTTCACTTCGCTCCTTCCTCTGCCAACACCGCTCGTCGCAGTTCCTTGTCGAGTTCTTTCTCATACACGTCCCGCTCTTCCCCCGTCCACCCTAAATACCGCGCCATAAACGCAACAACCGCCTCTTTCTCCCGCCGGACAGAATCGATGTCAAATAACAGCGCTCCGGTGCGGCGGATGAAGTAGTCGACCGGTTTGGCCGCCATTTCTTCCTCCATGGCGTAGACGAGGCGGATGAACGTTTCGCGCGTTAAGCCAGACGAACGGTCGTATTGCTGGCTTAAAGCAAACAGCTGGTCGACATTTGTGCCGTATTGTCTCGCCAGCCGCGCTCCCGCTTCTTTCGTCAATCCATAGCGCACCGCTTCGTCCGCTTTTTCGGCGATGAAGGCAGGGAGGCGGTGCGAGCCGCCGACATCGCCGCCGGAGATCGGCAATTGTTTCGTTCGACACGGTCCGAACGCTTTTCCTTCTTCTTTCTCCAGCTGCTTGGCGACAAGATCGACGACGGTCTCGGCCATTTTCCGGTAGCCGGTCAGCTTGCCGCCGGCGATCGTAATGAGGCCGGATGGCGATGTCCAAATCTCGTCTTTGCGGGAAATTTCCGACGGGTTTTTCCCTTCTTCATAAATGAGCGGACGGACGCCAGCCCAGCTCGACTCGACATCGTCGGCAGTGACGCCGACGGACGGGAACATGTAGTGAATCGCCTGCAATAAGTAATCACGGTCTTCTTCGGTCATGGCCGGATGAGCGGGATCATCGTCATAAAATGTATCGGTCGTGCCGACATACGTTTTCCCATCCCGCGGAATGGCAAACACCATCCGGCCGTCCGGGGTGTCAAAATAGACTGCCTGCTTGAGCGGAAAACGCTTTTGATCGATGACGATATGGACGCCTTTTGTCAGCCGAAGCCGCTTGCCGGTTTTCGATCCGTCTTTGTCGCGCAGCGCATCAACCCACGGTCCGGCGGCATTGACGACTTTTTTGGCGCGGATGTCATACACTCGTCCGCCGATCAGGTCGCGGCAGCGGGCGCCGATCGCGCGGCCGCGCTCGTCGTACAAAAACTGTTCGGCTTTTACGTAGTTGACGGCGTCGGCGCCAAGCTCGACCGCTTTTTTGATCACTTCGATCGTCAGGCGGGCATCGTCGGTCCGATACTCGACGTAATAGCCGCCGCCAAGGAGGCCATCGCGCTTTAAGAGCGGCTCTTTTTCCAACGTCTGCCGGGCATCAAGCATCGTGCGCCGCTCGCTTGGCTTGACGCCGGCCAGCCGGTCATACAGCCAAAGGCCGATCGACGTGCTCCATTTTCCGAACGTCCCGCCGCGATAAATGGGCAGCAGCATCCACTCCGGTGTGGTGACGTGCGGGCCGTTTTCATACACAATCGCCCGTTCGCGCCCGACTTCCGCGACAAGCTTCACCTCGAACTGCTTCAAGTAGCGCAGGCCGCCGTGGACGAGTTTGGTCGAGCGGCTCGACGTGCCTGCGGCGAAATCTTGCATCTCGACAAGCGCGACCGTCATGCCGCGCGAGATGGCATCCAAGGCGATGCCGCACCCGGTGATTCCCCCGCCGATCACCAACAGATCGTATGGCTTTTCGCTCATCGCTTCGAGAACGTTGTTCCGCTGTTTGCTTGAGAATGCCATGCTTGACTCCTCCTTGGAAAAAGACAAAAAGAGACCAGTGCAAACACGATAAGCCTTCGCCTACCATGTGTGCATGGTCTCTCCTTGTCTCCTGACTGATGATTAACTTGTTGCTTTTATTATAGCAGACTGCGGCCGATTTGGCCAGCTCAACGCATTATCCATTGTAGTGGCGCCATAATGTTTCGTTGGACGTGGTCACCGCCACCGCCCCAGCTGCAAGCGCCTGCTCGACATCGTCGACCGTGCGGATAAGTCCACCGGCATAAATCGGCTTCCCGGTCCGTTCTTTCACTTCGCGGATGATGTGCGGCATGGCGCCCGGAATGACTTCGATGCAGTCCGGATTCGTTTTCGCAATCATCTGATAGCTTTTCTCCAACGCGTGTGAATCAAGCAAAAAGATGCGTTGCACGGCCAAGACGCGTTTTTGACGCGCCTTCATAATGACGCCCGCTTTCGTGGAAATGAGGCCATGAGGGCGGAACTCTTGGCAAAGGTATTCCGCCGCATGTTCATCATGACTCAGCCCTTGCACCAAGTCGACGTGAATGATCAACTCCTTGCCATGCCGGCGCGCATAGGCAAAGATGCTTTTTAACTGGGCAATATGCACCTCAAGCAACACGCCGACCGTGTAACCGCTTGACAAAAAGGCGTCAAATTGCTTCATCGTTTTAATGGCCGGAATGATGCGCTGTTTCGCTTCCATTTTCTTTTCTTCGATTCATCCTCTCATTTTGTCGATCTCATCTAAGCATGACAGTGACATCATCGTCCGCGGTTTGCATGTCGCGATTTTCACCCCGCGCTTGCGGAATTTTTCAACGAGGTGATGAATCACTTTTTTGCTTGCCGCCTCTTCCTCATGGGGATGTCCCATTGCCTCACGCTCCTCTCCTATTCCGCTTTCGGAATGGCGAGCTCCACCGTCGTTCCTTTCCCAACTTCGCTTTCCAACGCAATTTGCCCGCCGTACTTATCGATGATCTCCTTGGCGATCGAAAGGCCGAGCCCGGCGCCGCCTTGTTCGCGGCTGCGCGCCTTGTCGACGCGGTAAAAGCGCAAAAAAACGTTTTTCAGCTCTTCTTTCGGAATGCCGATGCCATAATCACGGATGGACACGATGACAAACGGCCCTTCCTCGCGCAAGGAAATCGCGATTTGTTTCACTCGCTGAGAATATTTTACCGCATTGTCAAGCAAAATGAACAGCAATTGTTCAAAATGATGCTTCGCCATCGCCGCGCGCGCAATCGGCTTATCCGGCTGGTCAATCAGAAATTGGAAGTCCGGGTGCAAGACGCGGAAATTTTTGACGACTTGTCCGACAGCCGCCGCGGCATCCATCGGCGCGACCTCATCCGGCACCGTGATCGCCTCGGCGCGCGACAAGTCAAGAAGCTCGAGAACGAGCCGCTTCAGCCGCTCCGCTTCTTTCACCGCCGCCTCGAGCGATTCTTCTAAAATCTCTGGATTGTGCTTTCCCCATCGTTGCAGCAACGAAAGATGGCCTTGCAAAATGGCGAGCGGCGTGCGCAGTTCATGGGACGCATCCTCGACAAATTGCCGCTGCATGGCGAACGACCGCTCAATTTCATCCATCATGCCGTTGAACATCACCATCAGTTCCGCGATTTCATCGCGCGCCGGAGGCACATCAATGCGCCGTTTCAGCCCGTTGTTTTGAATGTCCGCCATCGTTTTGGCCAGCGTTTGCAACGGCCGGACGAAGCTTTGCGCCACGAACCGGCCGGCGACAGCGCTTGCCGCCATGGCCAAAAAGCCGATCGCCGTCATGATGAGAAAGAGTGTGTTGGTCACTTGCTGGAACCTCGCCAGCCGACGGGCGATCTCGATCGTTCCATGCAAGTTGCCGATATGCAGCGGCTGACGGAGCAGCAAAAATCGCTCATTGTTGATGAAATGCTCATCCATCTTCCGCTTGTCGGGCATCTCGCTTGGCGATAGCGACACCGCCGCCCCATTTGAAACGGAGACGATGACGTTTCCTTTCTCATCCGTAACGCGAATGAGCTGGTAGCGTTCATTCAGCTTTTCCAAAAACGCGCGGCTGCGGCGAATCCCTTCCCATGATAGATTACGTTTTTCCGCGTAATATGTTTCAATTTCCGCCACCGTTTGTTCCATCGTTTTTTCTTCTTCCTTCAGCAGCCATTGTTTGACCATATGATATTGCAAAAACGTAAACACAAAATACGTAATGAAAATCGCCCCGGCCGACAAAACGGTCAGCTTCCCTTTCAGCGAAAGCCGGCGAATCGCCTCCCTCTTCATGGCCGCATCACATATCCCGTGCCGCGCACCGTTTGGATATACCGCTCTTTATCGTGTTCGTCAAGCTTTTGCCGCAAATAGCGAACGTAGACGTCAACGACGTTCGTCTCAACCTCGGCGTCGAACCCCCACACTTTGTCAAGGAGCGCATCACGCGTCAAGACAACATTGATGTTTTGCATAAAGGCGACGAGCAAATCGTATTCGCGCTTCGTCAGCTCAATAAATTCGTCTCCTTTTTTCACTGTGCGCGCCTGCACGTCAACGACTAAATCTTTAAACGTCAACACTTGGGCGTTCGCTTCCGGATGAACGCGGCGGAACAAGGCGCGGATGCGGGCGAGCAGCTCTTCAATGGCAAACGGTTTGACGATGTAGTCATCGGCCCCGTTATCGAGCCCCATGACGCGGTCAAACACGCTGTCGCGCGCTGTGATCATGATGATCGGCGTCGATTTCGCTGCCCGGATGCGGCGGCATACTTCCATGCCATTTAAACGCGGCAGCATCACATCAAGCAAAATGAGATCCCACTGCTCCGAAAGAGCGAGCTCGAGCCCTTCGCGTCCATCGGCGCATACATGCACGTCAAAGCCTTCGTGCTTTAAATCAAGCTCCAAAAACCGGGCGAGCCCGGCTTCATCTTCAATCAATAAAATACGTCCGTTCATCAGTTGCTCCTCCTCTCTTGCGGCTGTTGCTGCTTCCACCTTTATACATCTTTAACTATACACAACAAATCGTTCACCGCCAACGGGCAGCCAGCAGTCAAAAAAGGAATGGGGCGCCTGTTAGGGACGCCCTCAAAAATGAATCGGCAAAAAGCGGCGCAGGCAGCTGTTTATGAATGGCGGTCAACGATCCAGTCAACAATGGCTTGAACGATTTCAAACACTTGATAAGAAAGAAGCGACACGGCTGTTCCCGAAAAAAACAATGTCACCAGCCAATGAACCCAATGCATCGCGCCATCCCTCCTCCCGCCGCCGGGCAACCGACAGCGTTATTGATGTGCATCTCATGGATGGTGGTGTCATTATATTCCATCCGGGTTAAAACAAGATGAAAACTCTCTAAAAAAGTATGAAGTAGCTTTTTTTGCGCTCTGTACATACATTGACAGTGAATCGCTTTGCCAATCGGCAGCGTCCCGACAGAACCATTTCGCTGTTTTGAAAAAAGGAGGAGAGCGCAATGAATGAATCGTTTCAACCACCAGCCAATGGGGGAGGCCATCACCCGTTCCATCATTTGCGGAAAATGATGAATCAATGGTTTGATGAACGGCCGCTGCAAAAACTGTTTGAAACGCTCGATGACTATTTCGCACAAACGTTTGCTGCAGCGTACATTCCGATCGAGGTGAAAGAGACGAAGCACGATTACCAAATCATTGTCCGGCTGCCTGACATCAAAAGGGAACAAATCAGCTTGCAATGGCAGGAAGATGGGCTGCAGCTGATCGTCGATCACAATGAAACGATTGAATCGGCAGATCATCACGGCCATGTATACGAACGCCGCCACGCACGGCGGCGCGTGGCGAGGCTGATTCCGTTTCCGTATCCGGTCGCTGAGCATGAGGTGAAAGCCTCGTTTCAAAATGGGACGCTCACCATCCAGCTGCCGCAAAAACGGAAATATATCGATATCGATTGAAGACGATCCAGCCTGTGTGTGCGTTCAAAAACCATTTTGGCAGCGGCCAGCGCCGCGCTTGGACGTGAAACAAGCCGTTCCCTTCATGGGGAGCGGCTTGTTTCTTATCCAGCTTCTATTGTTTATGGGGTGAATTTCCGGAACGTTCGCCCTCTTCCGGCGTTCCTTTTTTGATCACCCATTCGTTGGCGATTTCCTCACGGTTGTTCGTGTATTTGTTTTTCCGCTTCCAGTTGTCGTTGTGGTCTGTCACCGCCATCACCCCCTTATTGTTTGCCATTCGCTTGCCTTGCTGCGGCCAACACGATGCATACATACTTTCTCGGCTGACAAGCTACGCTACTGATAGGAGGTGCAAAACGAATGGCGAAACTGCCCGATTTCAAACAATTGAACGACCGACTGATCAACGAGCCGTCGGATGAGCCGATGCTTGTCATCAAAACAAACCTCGACCCGGACCGCGTGACGGAAGAAAATCCGTACGTCCAAGGCCGCACAAACACAAGCAAAGAGTTTGTCTCTTTTTTTGAAGGGGGCGGACGATGATGGAACAAACACTCGCTTACTTGCGCGAAGTGCTGTCCAACTATTTGGATCACCACGGCGACACCCCAAAACGCATTTACAAAAAACTGATCAGCAAACCATACCGAGGCGAAGGGGAATTTGTCCGCGACTTGACGCAAGAAGAAAGCGCCTTTTTGGATCGCATTTTGCCCCATGAAATCCGCTATGCGATGGATGAACGCGATTATGAGCGCGTGTATCAGCTCAATGAAGTGTATGAGTTGCTCATTTGACAACGTGAAAACCGCTCCCCGTGCAAACGGCGGAGCGGTTTCCCTTTTTCAAGCGCGCTCGACCGTCGCGCCATGACGCGGTTTCATTTTTTAAACGTACCGAGCAATCCTTTCAACACGCCATTCACTTGATTGACCGTATTGATCATTTGCCCCACGGTACTCATCATTTTGTTGATATCGTACGTTCCGTCGCTGTTTTTAAACTGGGCGAGAAACGACGGGCGCGGCGGCGGCAAAAGCGGCCCCGGCTTTGGGTATGACGCCGGATGGGGAGGCGGGGCGGCATGGGTGGACGGAAAAAAGGGCCAGTGCCCCGGCGCCGATGGAAAAGATGAACCTCCATAGTGGAAGTAAGGATGATAATGGCTGCCTAAGCCATAGGGACCATACGTGGGCGGTGGTAAAACCGGGCGCGAGTAACGATGCATATTCCTTCTCCCCCATTGTTGGTGTCCATTCCCCCTTGCCTAGAAAGCGGCTCGTACAGGCAAGATGCGGCCGTGCGCTGTTTCGCACGCAAACGAACAACATTCATGCTGATGAGCCACCAACCTTCCAGGCCGAAGAGGTGGGCTGCCACTAGTATATGTGACGGCGCCCGATGGCGTGTACGGACATGTCATCTCTTGTCGGAAGTTTTAATTTTCCGAAATCATTCTTTCTTCCTATTTTCATGGTACGATGTAAAAAAGGGGGAAGGGGGAAAAGCATCAATGAACGTGACGGAGTTAAAGCATAAGTTTATGGCGGTCAAACATTGCGAACCGGCTGAGGCGAACGAACTGCTTGATTTTGCCCGCCGTCTGTATTTGCGCGGGGAAATTTCGCTCGCCGAGTACCGTGATCTCGTGCGTGAGCTCGAAAAAGCCGGCGCCTCTCAGCCGGATGAAGCAGGGGAATACGCTGGGCTGTAGGACGATGAGGGAGCTTTTCCCTTCTTTTTTTTGCCCCTGTTCCTCAAGACGCATAAAAAACGATGTTTCTTCCCACCCTAAAGAGGCAAGAGGAATTGTCGTGCAAGGGGGGATTGGCGATGGGTCGAGGCGTCCACTTTAACCATAAATTGAAAGGCCATGACCATGAAAAGCCGAAACATGGAAAACCAGCGCCGCCCAAGCATACGGAGCGGGTCGAATACGAGATCAACACCGTCGCTACTGCAGAAGGCGGCCCTGTCTCGATCACAACAGGCAAAGACACATAAAACAAAAAAGGGGGCTGATCCAAAACGCACTCGCGTTTTGGGTCAGCCCCTTTTTCCGTGCGGCCGCTTTCTCCTGCCCCGTCAAAGCCTCTCCTTGCCTGCTTCGCTCGTGTCGTCAAGCCGTTCCTTGACAAGCGCCAGCGTATAAGCGACGGCCTGGCTGTATTGCTTGATGCGGCGCTCAGGAACGGATGGATAAAATGCCTCAACGCACAGCTTCGCCATATGGTCGGCGGCGGCTTCAATTTGCCGCTCATGGACATATTTCGGCCGCGCATGGCGGACCCAGCGGGAAGCGGCGTCCTTCCACCGTTCGGCAACGGCCTGCACCTCTTCGGCCATCGGTTTCACGTCGCCAAAAAAATCCGGCTCCTCGTTCCGCTCGCGGGCGCGCCGGGCGATCAAAAGCAACTGTTCGTTGTATTGTTGCAGCCGCTTCGTCAACGCCTTAAGCTCTTTTTCCATGGCGCCTCCTCCTTATCCATGCCGGCAAATCCGGTTTGCCCATGTGCCCTATGGCCCGGAGAACGGATGCGTTTTGCCGCGATGCGCTTCTGTTTGATGATACCATACCGACCGGCTCACACCAAATACAGTTTCGACGAAAGCGGAAGTGCAGCACGCTGCTTCTCCTTCTCAAGCCGCTGTTCCACGCCGGCGATCTGCCCTTCAAGCCGCCCGAGCTGTGCTTGATTTTGCGTATAACGCTCTTCGATGACATCGGCGATCACTTTTTCCATTTTCGCATCGACCTGCTCGATGAGTGCAACAATTTCCTGCAGCTGCTTTTCGATCTCCTCTTTTTTCACGAGCCGTTTTTCCATTCCCTCTCCCCCATTTCTCGCATGATGATATTCCATTCGCGGCGGGAAGGACGACTCCTGCTGCGGCGACAAAAGTAGAACGAATTCGGCAAAGAAAGTGGCAAGCAGCCGCCATTCGACATTGACCTCCTTCGCTTGCCTTCAGTCGAAAGGAGGAAAAGAAAAAGAGCGCATATGACCGGAGCGTATGGTATAATAAAAACCATTCAAAGGAGATGAACGCGATGGCACTCAAATACCCGAGCGGAAAAGAGTATCGCGGAAACAAGCCGAACGCCGCGCGCCGGCCGGCGGCCGATTATGCCAATCGCGGCATGACGCTCGAAGACGACTTAAACGCGACGAATGAATATTACCGGGAACGCGGCATCGCTGTCATCCATAAAAAGCCGACCCCGGTGCAAATCGTGCGCGTCGACTATCCGAAACGGAGCGCCGCCGTCATTACCGAAGCCTACTTCCGGCAAGCGTCGACGACCGACTACAACGGTGTGTACCGCGGCAAGTACATCGACTTTGAGGCGAAAGAGACAAAAAACAAAACGGCGTTTCCGCTGAAAAATTTCCACGCTCATCAAATCCGCCATATGGAGCAAGTCGTCGCCCACGGCGGCATTTGTTTTGCGATTTTGCGTTTTTCTTTGCTCAATGAAACGTATTTGCTTGACGCCTCTCATTTGATCGCTTGGTGGAACAAACAGGAAGCCGGCGGACGAAAGTCAATTCCGAAACAAGAGATCGAACGGCATGGACATTCCATTCCGCTTGGCTACCAGCCGAGAATTGATTATATTAGTGTAGTAGACAACGTGTACTTCACCCGTTGAAGTGAAAACTTGTAAGAAAGGCAGGATTTGCTTATGTCTGGTGAATATCGTTCTCGCGTAGAACGAAAGCAGGCAGCGAAACAAACGAAACAGCAGAAAGCGAAAACGAAAAAAGGGATCGCGTGGCTGAAAACAGTCGCCATTGCGATATTGTTCATCATCGTGATCGCCGCTGTCGGCGGCGTGGCGGCGTTCGCCTACTTCGTCAAGGACGCTCCCCCGCTTGATGAGGCGAAAATTAAAGACCCGCTCTCTTCCGTCGTGTACGATATGAATGGGAAGAAAGTCGCCGAACTTGGCGGCTACAAGCGAACGTACATTTCGTATAAAGACGTGCCCAAAGTGCTTGAAGATGCCGTGCTGGCAACGGAAGACGCCCGCTTTTATGAACATCACGGCATCGATGTCGTCCGCTTGGCTGGCGCCGTCCTCGCCAACATCAAGGAAGGATTTGGTGCAGAAGGCGGCAGCACGATCACCCAGCAAGTCGTCAAAATGACGTTTTTGTCGTCAGAAAAAACGTTGAAGCGAAAAGCGCAAGAGGCATGGCTCGCGCTGCAGCTTGAACAAAAATATTCGAAGCATGAAATTTTGGAAATGTATTTGAACAAAATTTATTATTCAGACGGCATTTATGGCGTCGCTCGCGCCGCCGAATATTATTTTGGCAAGACAGACTTGAAAAAGCTCACTCTTCCGGAAGCGGCCTTGCTCGCCGGCATGCCGCAAAGTCCAAACCGGTATAATCCGTATGACCATCCAGAGGCGGCGAAAAAACGGCGCGATACCGTATTGTCGCTCATGGCGAAACATGGCTTTATCAGCCAGGAAGAAGCGGAAAAAGCGAAACAAGTGCCGATCCAGTCGATGCTCGCTGAGCGGAAAAAATCGCAAAGCTCCGTGCCGTATGACGCCTTCATTGACGAAGTGATCAAAGAAGTGACCGACAAAGCGAACGTCAACGTCTTTGAAGATGGGCTGAAAATTTATACAACGCTCGACCAAGACGTTCAAACATACGTAGAAAAGCTATTAAACTCTGACAAATACTTTACCAATAAGAAGGATTTGCAATCCGGCATCGCCGTCGTCGACACAAAAACAGGCGCCATTCGCGCGTTAGGCGGCGGTCGCCACCGCGACCACGTCGAATTTGGCTTCAACTACGCCATCAAACCGGTCGGCCAGCCCGGTTCGACGATCAAACCGATTTTGGATTACGGTCCAGCGATCGAATATTTAAAATGGTCAACAGCGCACATTCTTGTTGACGAGCCGTATACGTATTCGGACGGCACGCCGATCCGCAACGCCGGCGGGGGATATATGGGGCCGATCACCTTGCGGACGGCACTGGCAAAATCACGCAACATCCCGGCGTTAAAAACGTTCCAAGCCGTCGGCAAAGAACGGGCGATGGAGTTTGCCAATCGTCTTGGGATGGGCTTTAGTGAAGTATATGAGCCATATGCGATCGGGGGAGTATCCAACTATGTGTCACCGTTGCAAATGGCCGGGGCCTACACCGCCTTTGGCAACAACGGGATTTACACAAAGCCGTATGCCGTGACGAAAATCGTCTTCCCAGACGGCACGGAAATGGATTTGCAGCCAAAGCCGAAACGGGTGATGCACGACTATACCGCTTATATGATCACCGATGTGCTGAAAACGGTCATCCGCTCCGGAACCGGCGTGTTGGCTAATGTCCCAGGGCTTGAGCTCGCGGGCAAAACAGGAACGACGAACTACGGCGAAGACGGCGCCAAATTTGGCCTCCAAAGAGACGATGTGCCGGACAGCTGGATTGTCGGCTATACGCCAAACTATACGGCGGCCATTTGGGTCGGCTTCAGCAAGCGAAGCAGCACGGCAAAGCTTAGTATAGAGGAACAAAAAATCCCGAAATACTTGTTGAAAAACTTAATGTCCCATATCGATGACGGCAGCGGAAGCTTCAAGCAGCCGGAGAGCGTCGTCAGACTGCCGATCAAAAAAGGCACAAATCCGCCGAAACTTGCCGGCAAATACACGCCGGAAAGCGAAATTACGTATGAATTGTTCGTGCGCGGCACTGAGCCGACGGAGACGGCGAACGACGCGCCGGAAGAACTGCCGGCGGTGAAAGGGTTGACCGCTGTGTACGACCAAGCGGCGAACGCCATCTCGGTTTCGTGGTCATACGATGAGCAAACCGATGAGACGATCTTCGAGGTGCGCGTCAAAGATGGCCAAGGTCAAACGAATACGATCACCACAAAAGACCGTTCGATCACGATTTCCAATCCGACGCCAGGATGGACGTACACAATCGCCGTGTACGCAAAAGACGGCGAACGAATGAGCAAACCGGCCATAGCCAGCGTTCATGTCCCCGGCGGAGAAGATCAAACTCCCGCGCCACAACAACCGGGGGATGACAGCCAAGGCAGCGGCGGGCAAAACGGCGGCACCGATCAAGGCAACAGCGGGAATAACGGAAACGAAAACGGTCAGGGAAACAACAATGAACAAAACGGCGGCGCAAGCAGCGGACAAGAAAATGGCAACAGCGGCGGGGCCAACCAAAACAATGGCCAAACGGATGGAACAAACAACCAAGGAACGAACAACAGCGGCCAAACGAACGGAACGAACGGCGGAACAGGTGCAAACAGCGGAACGCCGCCTGTCTCCCCGCCGTTAAAAAACGGATCCGGAGCGGGTCTTGGCACCCGTCCATAACAGCTGCATTCCCAAAAAACGGATGGCTTTTGCGCCATCCGTTTTTTCATGACCGACCGGCATGCTGCTGGCCCTTCTTCACCAAGCCCTTTCGCGGTTCCGTTCACTTCTGATTTGCCGCTTTTTCCTCCCGTTTTCGCATCCGTTTTTTTCCTTCACGGCATAAATGAAGAAGAGGACATGACGGACATTGCGGAGACTGCGCCTTGCAATGGTAGCGGCCGAAAAAAATCATTCGGTGGTGGGTGATCGACCATTCTTCTTTTGGAATGATTTTCATCAGCGTCTTCTCGACTTCCAAAACCGAGTCGTCCCAGCGGCAAAAGCCAAGCCGTTTGCTGACGCGCTCGACGTGTGTATCAACAGCGATGGCCGGCACGCCGAACGCAACGGACACAACGACGTTCGCCGTCTTCCGCCCGACGCCCGGCAGCTTCATCAACTCATCGCGGTCGCGCGGCACTTCGCCGTTGTACTTGTCAATCAACATCGCGCACAGCTTTTGAATGTTTCGCGCTTTGTTCCGATATAAGCCGATTGAGCGGATATCTTGCTCAAGCTCCTCAAGCGGCACCGCAATATAATCGTGCGGCGTCCGATATTTTTCAAACAGCCGTTTCGTCACCTTGTTGACGAGCGCATCGGTGCATTGCGCCGACAAAACAACCGCAATCAGCAGCTCAAACGGATTGCGGTGCAAAAGCTCGCAATGCGCATCCGGAAACATTTTTGCCATCTCATCCAAACAGTAGCGGATTTGTTGCTTTGTCAGCACCTCGTCTCCTCCTTATTGCCATATTGGCCCGAATAAAACGACGCCTTTTACCGGTTCGATTGGCCATTTTTGGACAAACAAAAACGAGAGACAGCGCCTCTCGTTACGAGTCGAGCCAATTGAAAAACGGGATCGTCTGTTTAAATTCTCCCGCCGTCTGTTTCGCCGAACGGGAGGACGGCTTGCGAAACTTTTTGCCGTAGTCGTGCGCCTGTTCAATCGTGCGAATGCCATTCTTTTTCCATTCAAACAAGATGCGATCGATGTAGCGGAAATTCAACTTCCCCGACAGCACCGCTTCGCGCAGCGCCGCTTTAATGATGGCCGGCTCATGGCCGTCTTGATCGATCCACATCGCAAGCGTTTCACACTCGAACGGGGAGAGCGGGCGGCCAAACTCCTGCTCAAAAACGGTGTATAAGCTCTCCTCTTCCTCCTGCCGGCCGAGTTCCCCCTGTTGAGCCGCGTGGGTGTACAAATGATGCACGAGCTTCTCCCAAAGCGGTTCAAGCGTATATTTTTCGTTGCGAATGCCTTGTTCATCCGTATGCTCTTCAATCGCGATCATCCCTTTTTGCAAGAGCCGACGCACCATATCCATGCATTCCGCTGCCGAGACCGTCATTCTTTCGGCCAGCTCGGCCGGCGTCGGAAACAAGACGCCTTCTTCGAAAAACGACTGCATATGCAAAAGCAAGACGAGCTCCCCCTCGCCCAACCCAAGCTGCTTGTAGTGGCCAAGCAGCAGCTTCGGGACGGCGATGCTTCCTTGCGCCAGCCATTCGGCCACCTTTTTCTTTTCCATGCCGATGCACCTCAACTATAGTATAACATGACGGCGGCGAAAAAACCCCCTTTTTGCAGGGGGTTTTTTACGGATAAAGCCGGTTGAGCAGCCGCGGGAACGGAATCGTCTCGCGCACATGTTCGACGCCGCAAATCCAAGCGACGGTGCGCTCCAAGCCGAGCCCGAACCCTGAATGCGGCACAGAACCGTATTTGCGCAAATCCAAATACCATTCATACGCTTCAAGCGGCAAATGGTGCTCTTCAAGGCGGCGCTTGAGCAGCTCATAATCGTGAATCCGTTCCGAGCCGCCAATGATTTCCCCGTATCCTTCCGGCGCAATCAAATCGGCGCATAGCACAACGTCGGGGCGGTTCGGGTCCGGCTGCATATAAAACGGCTTCAAAGAGGTCGGATAGTGGGTGATGAACACCGGTTTGTCAAAACTTTCGGCGATGGCCGTCTCATGCGGCGCACCGAAGTCATCGCCCCACTCGATGTCGGTCAATCCTTTTTCATGAAGCAGCTTGATCGCCTCATCATACGTTAGGCGCGGAAACGGCGGTTTGACCAGCTCAAGCTTCGACACGTCGCGCCCGAGCCGCCCGAGTTCAAGCCGGCAGCGCTCGAGCACCGACTGCACAAGGTAGGAGACGTACTCTTCTTGCAGCCGCAAATTGTCTTCAAACTCATAAAACGCCATTTCCGGCTCCACCATCCAAAACTCGATCAAATGGCGGCGTGTTTTCGATTTTTCGGCGCGGAACGTCGGGCCGAATGAGAACACTTTGCCGAGCGCCATCGCCGCCGCTTCCATGTAGAGCTGGCCGCTTTGCGACAAATAGGCATCCTCATCAAAATATTTCGTATGAAACAGTTCGGTCGTTCCTTCCGGTGCGCTGCCAGTCAAAATCGGGGCGTCGACTTTCACAAACCCGCGGTCGTTGAAAAACTCATACGTCGCCCGGATGATTTCGTTGCGAATTTTCATGATCGCGTGCTGGCGCCGCGACCGAAGCCAAAGGTGGCGATGGTCCATCAAAAATTCGACGCCATGCTCTTTCGGCGTAATCGGATAGTCAACTGCTTCTTGAATGACTTGCAAATCGGCAACCGACAGCTCGTAGCCAAATGGGGAGCGCTCGTCGATGCGCACCGTGCCCGTCACATAGAGCGACGTTTCTTGCGTCAATGTTTTTGCGCGTTGAAACACCTCTTCCGAGACGTTCGCCTTTTCGACGACGCCTTGAATAAAGCCAGTGCCGTCGCGCAGCTGCAAAAAGACGATTTTCCCGCTTGAGCGCTTGTTCGCGAGCCAAGCGCCGATCGTCACTTGTTGTCCTACGTATTGATTCACTTCCGCAATCGTCGTCGTTTTCACGCACTGATTCCCTCCAATAATCAACACGTCCATCATTCGCTATTATACCGTTCCGTCGGCGTCACGGCAACGACCAGCCAAAGCAGCGCAAAACGACGCTGCCCCCACCAATCGCCCTTCGGCGCAGCCGCCCGGAGCCAGCCGACAGTCCGCCGCTCCCACCGACGCGGAAAAAGCGGCTTTGCGCCAAACAAAGCCGCCCTTTTCTTTCCACTCTGACACCTTGGCGCAAAGCGCCTTAGGCCCGCGCCTCCATAAACCGGCGGATGCGTTCGATCGCTGTCTCGAGCGCCTCAAGCGAGGTCGCGTACGACAAGCGGACGTAATCCGGCGCCCCAAACCCAGAACCAGGCACGAGCGCGACTTTCGCTTCCTCCAACAAGGCGGCGACGAACTCGTCGACCGTGCGGCATTCGGCCATATCCGCCGCCTTTCGGGCGTTCGGGAACAAATAAAACGCTCCTTGCGGTTTGATGCAGGTGAAGCCTGGAATTTGCACAAGCTTGTCATAAATGATGTTGAGCCGTTCTTCAAACGCTTGGCGCATTTGTTCGACCGGCTCCTGCGGCCCGCTGTAGGCGGCAATGGCCGCATATTGAGCGATCGATGTCGGATTCGATGTGCTATGGCTTGCTAAATCGGTCATCGCTTGAATGATGTCTTTCGGTCCAGCCGCGTAGCCGATGCGCCACCCTGTCATCGAGTGCGATTTCGATACGCCGTTGATGATGATCGTCTGCTCCTTCAGCTCCGGCGACAGTTCGGCGATCGACACATGTTTCGCCCCGCCGTAAATCAATTTTTCATAAATTTCGTCCGAAACGATCAACACGCCATGCGCCAAGCATACTTCCCCGAGCGCTTTCAGCTCCTCGGCCGTATAAATCATGCCGGTCGGATTGCTCGGGGAGTTGATAATAACCGCCTTCGTCTTCGGGGTAATCGCCTGTTTCAGCTGATCCGGCGTCATTTTAAAGTCGTTTTCTTCCAGCCCTTCAACGTAAACCGGAACGCCGCCAGCCAGCTTCACTTGTTCCGGGTAGCTCACCCAATACGGCGTCGGAATGATGACCTCATCGCCTTCATCAAGCAGCACTTGAAAGAGCGTATAAAGCGCATGCTTCGCCCCGACACAGACGATGATTTCCGCCGGCTCGTACGAAAGCCCTTGATCGCGGGCAAACTTTTTGATGATTTCCTCTTTCAGCGCCGGCAGCCCGCCTGATGGCGTATATTTCGTATGCCCTTCATTCATCGCCTTGATGGCCGCCGCGATAATGTGCTGGGGCGTGTTGAAATCCGGTTCGCCGGCCCCAAGGCCGATCACGTCGTATCCGGCCGCTTTCAGTTCCTTTGCTTTCGCCGTAATGGCCAATGTCGCCGATGGCGTCAGCGACGCCACCCGTTTTGCCAGCTTCATCGCTTCTTCCCCCTCACGTCCTCACTGTTGAAAACTGTACCTCTTCAGGAAGGCCCCATCCGCAAAGTGAAGATAATAAAACGAATACCTTCCTTGCGCATCAATATATGTCAACTCCCAAAGAGGCACGCCTTTTTCCATGCCAAGCGTCGCGTCGATGATGCGCCGCGGTCGGCGGTCGCGCTGCAAAATGGCGCGCGCTTCCGCCTCGCTGATGCCGCTGTCCACGCCCTTGACGACGACACTCCCCTTTTTTTCAGGCACCCAAACGACGACCGCTTTCCCTTGTTTTGTTCTTCCGATGAATACGGTGCACGCTTCGTCGCCATAATATGTATAGACTTTCTTCACATCAGCAAGCCCGGCGGCTTCCTTCGCCCGCGCCAATGCATGTTCCACCATCAGCCGTTTGGGCGCCATCGCCTCGTCATAAATCGACCATGCCTGCCAAATGAGGAATCCAAAAAAAAGCAGAGTGAACCAACCCCACTTTTTCATCGTGATCACGTCCGATAAATCGTAAAGATGGCCTGGCGCTTGTCGTTTTCATCCAAGGCAAGGCCAAACATCAAATTGTCGCGCTTTAGCGTTCGGTTCAAGCAGTCGACAATTTTGTACAAGTCGTCGGAGTGCTGAACTTTGACGGTAGCGAGCACTTCGATTTTGCTTTCCATTTTCGTCGTTTCCTCCTGTGCGGCGCAAATTTTGTTACTTATACACGCCGGCGGCTCCGGCAACAATACAAATACAGCGAAGGTGACATCAAAGGCGTGCTTCTTCGCACCTCTGCGGCCAAGCCGACAAAGCCAAACGGCAAGGCGCAAACTGTCATCGCAGTTGTGCTTCTTTCCTATTATAGCAGGTTTGTCCGATCATTTCATAACAAATTTGCCCGCCTACACCGTCAACGCCAATTTGCTTCTTTGCCCCCGCTTCATGCGGGGTTTTTTGCCGCCTGACACCTTTAGATTGCGCCGTTTCGTCCATCTTTATGAGAAATAAAAAGCGCGCTTTAAGAAAGCCAAGTTTCCGCTTCGTCGAGCAGCTCAGAAAGCGCGCCTTCATGCACCGAAAGCGGCGGCAAGGAAGCGAGGAAATCCGCGCCGTACAGGGAAGACATCAGCCGCCGATCCAGCACAAATACGGCTCCTTTGTCGTCTTCAGTGCGAATGAGACGGCCAAACCCTTGCTTAAAACGAAGCACCGCCTCAGGAAGCGCCAGCTCGGAAAACGGATCGCCGCCTCCTAGGCGAATGCGCTCGCTTTTTGCCTCCATCACGGGATCGTCCGGGGGCGCAAACGGCAAGCGGGCGATGACAAGCACATCGAGCGCTGAACCTGGCAGATCGACCCCTTCCCAAAAGCTGCTCGTCCCAAACAACACCGCATGCTCAAACTGCAAAAACGTCCGCAAGAGCTTTGCCGGACTGCCGCTTTGCACCCCTTGAGCGATCAAAACAAACGGCTCGCCTTCTTCCTCCGTCTTCAACGCATCAACCGTCAGTTTCAACAGTTCATACGAAGGGAACAACACAAGCACCCGCCGTCCGAGGCGTCGGGCGATCGCAAGCACCGAAGCGGCGACCGCTTCGGCGTAATCTTCAAGCGGCACGGCAGAAACGAGCGGCATGTCCGCCGGCACGAAGAGCGCGGCCTGCTCCTCGTAACGAAACGGCGACGGAAACGAGCGGCAAAGTGGATAAAAATCCTCAAGACCGAGACGCGCCGCCATATACGTGAACCGGCCGCGGACAGTGAGCGTCGCCGACGTCAAAACGACGCTCCGTTTTTTCATAAACAGTTGATCGGCGAAAAAGTCAGCAAGGTCAACCGGCTGCGAGTAAAGGCGGACAGCGTTCGCCGCCCCTTTTTCGTCCGCTTCGATCCACCGGACGACACCCGGCTCCTTTTCGGTCAGCAAACGCACGAGCGCAGCCATTTGCCGGTTGAGAGCCGCCAAATCAGCCGACAGCAAGGCGGATGGTGGGAAATCGCCACTCGTATCAGCGGATAGAAGCGGCTTCGCTTCAGCGGATAGCGCCGCCGCCAAATCGCGCAGGCGCCAGCATAACTCCACCGCCGCCTGCCACGCCCGGCTCTGTTCGTCCGTCGGCGAAAAGCGATAGCGGCAACGTCCAGCGCGAGCCGGCTTTTTGTCCAACGCATAGCGGCGCAACAGGCGGAACAGCTCGTCCCCTTCAAACTGCAGCTCCTCAAGGCGTTGCTGGCAACGGACAAGAGCCCCATTCGGTGCGTCCTGTTCTGCTTCTACCCATTTCGCGATCGTCTGCGCGATTTTGGCGGTCAGCAGGCGAAACGACACATAGCTAATCTGCTCGCCAAAACACCGGGCGGCGGCATCTTCAAGCCGATGCGCCTCATCGATGATCAGATGGCGAAACGGCGGCAAAAGCGGCGCCGGGCCGGTCAAATCATGAAGCAAAAGCGCATGGTTGGTAATGACCACATCCGCCCGTTCGGAGCGCTCTTTCGCCCGGGCGAAAAAATGATGCCGCCCGCCGTCTTCCTCTTCGCCGATGGCAAGCGCGGACAATAGGAGACGGGCGCCGGATGACACATTCAATTCGTCCAAGTCGCCGCTGTCGGTCTCAAGCAGCCAAACGAGCACCTGGCACTTCAAGAGAGCCGCATCGTACGTGTCAGACGGCTCCGACAAAAACGAAGCGAACTTGTCAAGGGATAAGTAATTTTGCTTCCCTTTCAAAACGGCAACGCGGAGCGGAAACGGCGCGATTTGCCGCAATACCGGCCAATCGCGGCGAATGAGCTGCTCCTGCAGCTGGAGGGTATGCGTGCTGATGACGACCCGCTCTTGCTGCTCACAGGCAAAAAAAGCAGCGGGAATCAAATAGGCGAGCGATTTGCCAAGTCCGGTCCCTGCTTCAATGAGCGCGTGCTGGGACGTCGACAGCGCCTCATAAACGAGCCGCATCATCTCCCACTGCCCCGCGCGCCGCTTGTAGCCGGGAAGCGGAAGGGGCGGCTCCTGTTCGCAAAAGGCAGCGAACGAAGCCAAAGCGGGGCGCCGATCGCTCTCATCTGGCTCCGGCGCCGGTTGTTTCAACGCAATGCCGCGGTATACGGCGACAGCGCGGTCGGCCGGCGCCTTGTTCCGCTTTTTGGCGATGACCGCATCAAGGAGCAAGTAAATATCGCTTTTCAAGTGGCGGGCAAGACCGCGCAGTTGCTCAAGCGTCATAAGCGGCAGACGGGAGAGCCGCTTGAGCAAGGCAATGAACAGCTTGGCGGTCACTTCCGCATCGCTGTCCGCTTGATGCGGACGATTGTGGTGGAGGCCGAGCTGCCTCGCCAAATCGCCGAGCTTATAGCTTTCGGCAGTCGGCAACACGATGCGGGCGAGCTCGACCGTATCGATCGTCGGACCGGAAAACGGCGGCCAGCCAGCCCGTTCAAGCTCGGCCTGCAAAAACGGCAAATCAAAGTCGACGTTATGGGCGACAAAGTAAGCACCGTGCATCAAGGCGGCGATCTCGCCCGCCTTGTCAGCAAACAGCGGCGCTCCTTCGACCATCTGTTCGTTGATGTTCGTCAGCTGCTGAATGAACAGCGGAATGGGCCGTTCCGGGTTAAAAAAGCTGGCAAACCGTTCGACAATCAGGCCATCTTCGACGACCGCCATGCCGAGCTGGATGATCCGATCGCCTTTTTTCGGCCCATTTCCGGTTGTCTCCAAGTCAATGATGACAAAGCGCGTTGCCATAAACGATCACCTCAAAACGAAAAGGGGCGGAAAGCCCCTTTTTGCCCTCATAAAACCGTATGCGCCGGCTCTTCGGCGATGAGCTGCACAATCCGGTTGTTTTCGTCCATAATCGCGATTTTCGGTCGATGGGCGGCGATTTTTTCCTCTGGAACGAGCACATATGAGATGACGATAATAACGTCCCCTTTTTGCACAAGGCGGGCGGCGGCGCCGTTTAGGCAAAAGACGCCGCTGCCGCGCTCGCCGGGGATGACGTATGTTTCAAAACGGGCTCCATTATTATTGTTCACTACCTGTACTTTTTCATTAGCCACAATGCCGACGGCATCCAAAATATCTTCATCGATCGTAATGCTGCCGACGTAATCGAGATTGGCCTCTGTTACACGAGCGCGGTGAATTTTGGCGTTCATGAGCGTGCGAAACATGCTTGCTCCCCCTTTCCATCCCCTTGTTCGCCGGTTTTGGGCAACTCAATCATGATATTGTCGATCAACCGGGCGCTCGCAAATCGGACGGCGACAGCGATCAGCACTGTCCCGGCGAGCGTCTCAAGCGGCGTCAAATCCGGATATGAACATACTTCGACATAATCGATCTCAGCGTGCGTATGCGCTTCAATATGCTCTCTAACCATCCGGCGGATGGCCGCTGCGCTCCGCTCTCCTCGTTCGACGGCGGAAGCGGCCGCTTGAAGCGCTGCATACAGCGCCGGCGCCTCACTCCGTTCTTGCGGCGACAAATAGACGTTGCGCGAGCTTTTCGCCAGCCCGTCCGCCTCGCGGACCGTCGGCACCGGCACGAGCTCGATCGGAAAATTGAGATCGCGGATCAAGCCGTCGACGACCGCCACCTGTTGGGCATCTTTCATCCCAAAGTACGCGCGGTCGGGCATAACAATGTTGAACAGCTTAATGAGCACCGTCGCCACGCCGTCAAAATGGCCGGGGCGCGACCGTCCGCACAGCACGTCGGCGCGCGCTTGAACGATCGCTCGTACGGTAAGCGGCTCCGGATACATCTCGTCCGCTTCCGGATGGAACAAGACGTCGACTCCATGCTGTTCGGCGATGCGCCGGTCGCGCTCGAAATCGCGCGGATAGCGGGCAAAGTCTTCGTTCGGTCCGAACTGAAGCGGGTTGACGAAAACGCTTAGGACGACGATGTCGTTTTCCGCGCGCGCCCGATCGATGAGGGAGGTATGCCCTTCATGCAAATAGCCCATCGTCGGAACGAACCCGATCGTCTTTCCTTCACGGCGATATTGGCGCATGAGCGCCTGCATCGCTGCAATCTGATCCATCACGATCATCCTTGCTTTCCTCCGTAAAGCGCCACCCATTCTTCTTCCTTCATCGTAAACGTGTGCGCCGGCTCCGGGAACTGGCGCAGTTTGACATCAGCGACGTAGTTGGCTAACGCCTCGACGATCGTCTCTTGGATGGACGCGTATTGTTTCACAAACTTCGGCACGCGGGTGACACCGTAGCCAAGCAAATCGTGATACACGAGCACTTGACCGTCGACTTCCGCCCCAGCGCCGATGCCGATGACGGGAATGGTGAGTTCCCGGGCCATGGCCGCCCCGAGCTGCTTCGGAACACACTCTAAGACAAGGGCGATCGCTCCCGCCTGCTCGCATTGTTTCGCATCATCGAGCAGCTTTTTCGCACTTTCGGCATCTTTGCCTTGCACTTTATAGCCGCCAAGAACGCCGACCGATTGCGGCGTCAACCCGAGATGGGCAACGACCGGCACGCCGGCTTTCGTCAGCGCGGCAATCATGTCGACGACTTCATCCGCCCCTTCGACTTTAACGGCGTTCGCCCCTGACTCTTGCATGATGCGGCGGGCGTTTTGCAGCGCCTCTTCTTTGGACGCATGGTACGACATAAACGGCATATCGGTGACAATAAACGTGTTCGGCGCACCGCGGCGAACCGCCTTCGTATGGTGGATCATATCATCGACCGTCACCGGGATCGTTGAATCATACCCGAGCACAACCATGCCGAGCGAATCGCCGACCAAAATCATGTCGACGCCGGCTTGCTCGGCAAGCTTCGCGGACGGAAAATCGTAGGCGGTCACCATCACGATCGGCTCGCCCGCCTGCTTCATGTGGAAAAAATCGGTTTTCGCTTTCATTTTCGTTCCCTCCTCTTTGA
The DNA here is from genome assembly GCF_040327975.1 of Geobacillus sp. G4. Taxonomy (NCBI): domain Bacteria; kingdom Bacillati; phylum Bacillota; class Bacilli; order Caryophanales; family Anoxybacillaceae; genus Geobacillus; species Geobacillus sp. G4. Next base: position 292,083 of record NZ_JBEPJY010000003.1, on the reverse strand, counting down.
CTGCAGAGGAGATGAACCGCCCGAAACAAAACGTCCTTCTTTCCCGCCTTGAGAAAGAAGGACGCCATAAAACCGCCGTCGGTTTCGTTCATCCCTCTGTCCTAGTCCTTCAAAAAAGGATCAAGGCAGATCATTTCCTTCACCTATTCGTGCTGTCGGCCTCGGTGCAGTTCTTCTTGCGAAAGATACTGCCCTTTTCCTCGCTTTGTATTTTAACAAAATTGTTACAATTTTTCTAGTGGCAAATTAGAACTGAATATCGGCAGAATGGATGTAATGGATGTTCTTTTGCTCATCTTCAAGGATGAGCAGCCCGTCGTCAGTGATGCCGCGGGCGATGCCGCGAATCACGCCGTTCAGCGTTCTCGCTGTCACCGGCTTGCCGATCGAAACGGCGTACCCTTCCCAAAGAAGCTTAATCGGACGGAAGCCATGCGCCAAATATTGCTCATACAGCCGCTCAAGCCGGAACAAAATTTCTTGAATGAGCGGGGCGCGCTTTACGGGCCCGCCCTTTTCAATGGCCAGCGATGTCGCGATGGCCCGGATATCCTCCGGAAACTGCTCGATCGTTTGGTTGACGTTGATGCCGATGCCGATGATGACCGAATGGACGCGGTCAGGGTCGGCTTGCAGCTCCGTTAAAATGCCGACGCACTTTCTGCCGTCAAGCAAAATGTCATTCGGCCATTTAATGTCTGGGACAAGCCCGGTCACTTCCTGAATCGCCTGGCTGACGGCCACCGCGGCAAGCAGTGTCAGCTGCGGCGCCCGCTGCGGCGGGATGGCCGGCCGCAAAATGAGGCTCATCCAAATGCCCGTCCCTTTTGGGGAAAACCATTTCCGATCCAAACGCCCGCGCCCAGCCTTTTGCTCTTCCGCGACGACGAGCGTTCCTTCCGGCGCCCCTTCATACGCGAGCCTTGCCGCAATGCGCTGCGTCGAATCGACTTCGTCAAAAAAGTGGATCGTGTGGCCAAGTTTTTCCGTTTTTAAGCCGAGCTGGATTTCGTTGGCCGTCACTTTATCCGGCGTGCTGATAATCCGGTAGCCAAGGCGGCGCACTGCTTCGAGTTCAAATCCTTCTTTGCGTAGCTCCTCGATATGCTTCCATACCGCCGCCCGCGAACAGCCGAGCTGTTCGCTGATTTTTTGCCCGGACAAAAACTCGCCGTTCGCTTCGGCAAACAACTCTAACAGTTTTTTTCGTGTGTCCGATTGCGCTCCATGAGCCATGCGTAAATCCGCTCCTTCTCATTTTCGACTTCGCTGCTGACGACCGCCCGCCAGATGGCATCCAGCGTCTCTTTCACCCACGGACCGGCCGGTTTTCCAGCCCAGCGAATGACGTCTTTCCCGTTGACGGCAAGCTCCCCTTTCGTTTTGATCGGCAGCGCCGCAAAGCGGCGGCGGAGCTCCTCATGATGAGGTTCAGACGGCGCGCCGCAAAGCGCGGCGCGCACCGCTTCAACCGATAGCGCTCGCTCGAGGCCGGCCAAAAACAACTGTTCGTTCGTCCACGCCTCCGGCCTAGGGACATCATCGAGCGCCGCCAAAATGGCGCCAGCTTCATCGATTACTTTGTTGGGAAGCTTCCAGGCGCGCAAAAACGGACGAATGTCTTTGACATCAAGCGCGCGGCAAAGAAGCGCCCAGCGCTCTTCACGCTTTGTAAGCCACGGCCAGCGAGAGGCGGCGGCCGAGCGCAGCAGCTGCTCTTTTTCGGCCAGCCCAGGCAAATAAGCGAACAGCCCGGTATCGGCCAACAGCGGCAGCGCTTCGGCAACGAACGGACCGGCGAGCAGTTTTTCCATTTCCATGGTCATCCGTTCGACAGAAATGTGGGCCATAAGCGGTGCGTTTTGGACGATCGCCCGCTTCGTGTCCTCAGCAAGGGCAAATCCAAGTTGGCTGACGAAGCGAACAGCCCGCATCATGCGGAGCGCATCTTCGCGAAACCGTTCGTCCGCCGCCCCGACCGTGCAAATGAGCCGCCGCTCGATCGCCTCTTGTCCGCCAAACGGATCAATGATCGTTCCGCGTTCATCCATGGCGATGGCGTTCATCGTGAAATCGCGGCGCTTTAAGTCTTCCTCAAGCGAACGAACGAACGTCACCGACTCCGGACGGCGATGGTCTTCATAATCGCCGTCCGTGCGGAATGTCGTCACTTCGTACGCCGTTCCTTCATGCACGACGACGACCGTGCCGTGTTTCGAACCGACGTCGATCGTTTTCGGAAACAAGCGCATCACTTCTTCCGGCAGAGCGCTTGTCGCGATATCGACGTCGCCGATCGCACGCCCGATCAACAAGTCGCGCACCGCGCCGCCGACAAAATACGCCTCATAGCCATGCCGCTTCAATTGTCGGATAATGCCGAGCGCCTGTTCAAACGGCGGTTTCATCGTTTCACCTTCCTTGCCGCAAGCGAAGCGTACAGCTGTTCATACTGGCCGACGATGTCGGCCGAGCGGAACTTGCGCTCGACCGTTTGCACCGCCTGTCTTGCCATCTCAGCGTGCAACCGGCAGTCTGTCAACAGCGCCATCGCCTGTCTTGCCGCCTCTTTGACATCGCCAAGCGGGCATAAAAACCCGGTTTTCCCATCCTCAATCACTTCCGGAATCCCGCCGATGGCCGTGCCGATGCACGGAACGCCGCACGCCATCGCTTCAAGCAATACGAGCCCGAAGCTTTCTTTTTCCGACAAAAGCATCATCACATCACTGATCGAATACAGCTCTTCGAGTTTATCCTGTTTTCCTAAAAAGCGGACATCATCTTGCAGCCCAAGCTCTTTCACAAGCCGGCAGACGACGGTCATTTCCGGACCGTCGCCGACAAGCAAGAGCTTGGCTGGCACGTGCCGGCGCACGATGGCAAACGCTCGCACTACATCAGGCACACGCTTCACTTTCCGGAAATTCGAGACATGGATCACAACTCGTTCATCGTCGCGAATGCCGTACTCGCGCCGTAAATGGCCCGCTTCCCGGCGACGGTAGACGCGTTCATCGACAAAATTGTAGACGGTATGGATCGTCGCTTGCACATCGAGCAGTTCATACGTCTGCCGGGCAAGGGCGTCAGACACCGCCGTAACGATATCCGACTGCTCGATGCCAAATTTGATCATATCGGAAAGCGACGGATCATAGCCTAACACGGTGATATCCGTGCCGTGCAGCGTCGTGATGATCGGCAGCTCGCCGACCATTTGCCGCGCCAACACCGCACAGACGGCATGAGGAACGGCGTAATGGGCATGAAGCACATCGAGCCGTTCCCGCTTTGCCACCTCAGCAATTTTGCTTGCCAATGCCAAATCGTACGGCGGGTATTGAAAGACGGAATATTGGTTGACACTGACTTCATGATAATAAATGTTGCCGTACACTTTATTCAAACGAAACGGCATGCTCGATGAGATAAAGTGAATCTCATGCCCCCGCTCCGCCAGCAGCTTGCCAAGCTCAGTGGCGACCACTCCGGAGCCCCCGACCGTCGGATAGCAAACAATCCCGATTTTCAGCTTCATCGCTCCTCCTCAAACAAATTGGAAAGATGAATCGGCGTTTTCGTCAAAAACCCTTCCGCATACGCCGCGCCGATTTGTTGACCGAACCAGCGCTCGCGGCTTTCAATCATCTCGATGTAGCCGTTGGTCAGCGGGGTGTCAACCGAGCCAGGCCGTTTTTGAAACTGGCTTTCGTACGCGCGCAGGCTGTCCAGCTTGTCATCGATCGTTTCGCTAATATCGATGAGAAAATGCGGGCGGCAAAAGGCATTGATCATATAATAATACACCGCCCGAACGCGGTGCGCATCGCCAAGCTCTCCGGCGCCATAGCGGCGGATGCCGGCGGAAAAGACCGCTTCCTCGACAAGGCGGGCGCATCGCCCGTGATCCGGATGTCGATCTTCCCAATAGGGGGCGAATACAAGGCGCGGCCGGCAGCGGCGGATGACCGCTGTGATCTGGCGGATCGCCTCTTCCTCGACGTAAAGGCCGCGGTCAGGCAGCCCAAGATTGAACCGCTCGGATACACCGAGCCGGCGGGCCGCCTCGGCCGCCTCTCTCTGCCGCTCGTCGACCGTGCCGTTGGACGACAGCTCGGCTTGCGTCAAGTCGCAAATGACAATACGGTACCCACGGCGTACGTATTTGGCGATCGTCCCTCCCATGCCGATTTCGACATCATCCGGATGGGCGCCGAACGCCAACAAGTCACACGTTTCCATCATCGCTGTCACCTTTCTGTTTTCGATTCCTCCCCGCCTTTTGTTCGGCCGCGCACAATGCTGCGCCATGCCAAATCGCCGCGCTCCAACGCGCGGATGAGCAGCTCGGCCGTGCCGATGTTCGTCGCCAACGGCACGGCATAGACGTCGCAAAGCCGCATCAATGCGCTGATGTCCGGCTCATGCGGCTGGGCGGTGAGCGGATCGCGGAAAAAAATGACCAGATCCATTTCATTGCGGGCGATCATCGCCCCGATTTCTTGGTCGCCTCCGTACGGCCCCGATTGGAAGCGATGAACGGGAAGACCGGTCGCCTCCTGGATGCGCAAGCCGGTCGTGCCGGTGGCGTACAATTCATGGTTTGCAAGCACAGGCGCATAGGCGGTCGCAAATGCGACCATCTCTGCCTTTTTTTGGTCATGGGCAATTAACGCGATTTTCATTCCATTCTCCCCCGTTTGCGCAGTTTGCACACTATTCCAAAATATGCTCCAGCCCATAGACAAGCGTATGTAAATGCATCACCGTTTCCACTGCCAGCTTCACCCCGGACATAAACGAGCGGCGGTCGAACGAATCGTGGCGGATCGTCAACGTCTGGCCGTTGCCGCCGAAAATCACTTCTTGATGAGCGACAAAGCCCGGCAGACGGACGCTGTGGATCGGGATGCCGTCGTAAGCGGCGCCGCGCGCGCCAGCAAGCGTTTCCTTTTCGTTCGGGTGGCCTTGCTTTTTCGACGGTCGCACTTCGGCAATGAGCTGCGCCGTCTTCAATGCCGTTCCGGACGGTGCGTCAAGCTTTTGATCATGGTGCAATTCAATGATTTCCACATCAGTGAAATATTTGGCCGCCATGCGGGCGAATTTCATCATCAACACCGCTCCGACGGCAAAGTTCGGCGCGATGATGGCGCCGATTTCTTTCTCTTCCGCCAGCTTGGTGAGCCGCTCGATATCTTCCGGCGTAAATCCAGTCGTGCCGACGACCGGACGAACGCCGTAACGCAGCGCCAGCTCGGTGTGCCGCTTTCCGGCTTCCGGCGTTGTCAAATCGATCAATACATCCGGCTTCACCTCCGCAAAACAGCGGGCCGCATCGGTGTAAATCGGGGCGTTGACGCCGGAAAATCGGTCGATCTCCGCTAAATTTTGTCCATCGTAACGGCGGTCGATGACCGCAGCCAGTTCAAAGTGATCGGTTTGCTGCACGAGCGCAACCGCTTCTCGGCCCATGCGGCCGCGCGGCCCCGCGATGACAATGCGAATCGTCATGATCCTTCCTCCTTCCGCGTCCAGCGGTCGCGGTCGCGGGTGCGAAACTTGTCCATCACCCGGTCGTGCGCCGCCTGCAAATCAATGCCGAGCGAATTGGCGAAGCAAATGAGCACAAACAGCAAATCGCCCAGCTCTTCTTCCACCGTTTTTTCTTGTTCGGTCGCCTTTTTCGGTTTTTCCCCGTAGTAATGGTTCACCTCGCGCGCCAGCTCGCCGAGCTCTTCCGTCAGCCGCGCCAGCATGGCGAGCGGGCTGAAATAGCCTTCTTTGAATTGACTGATATAGTCATCCACTTCCTGTTGCATTTGTTTCATCGTTTTCTCCTGCATGGCTTGTCACCTCGTCTGTTTTCATGTTAGCGAAAAGCGGCGCATTTGACAAATGTTTTCGCCCGCTGTCAATCCGCCCGTTTTCGCTCGTCATTGCCTATATGGACAAGTTCCTCTATAATTAAGGGCGCCGACTATTTTTGCGGACGGAGGGACGGTATGATTTTTGGACTAAAGATCAAAAACTGCCTGTTTATTTTGCTTGGCGCCGCTATTTTCGCCTTCGGGCTCGTTCATTTCAACATGCAAAACAATTTGGCGGAAGGCGGGTTTACCGGCATTACGCTTCTTCTTTATTTTTTGTTCGGACTGGATCCAGCGATCACCAACTTGGCGCTCAACATTCCGCTCTTTTTCATCGGCTGGAAGCTGCTCGGCCGCCAAACGTTTCTCTATACCGTCATCGGCACGGTCGCCGTTTCCGTCTTTTTGACCATCTTTCAACGCTACATGATTCATATGCCGCTTCGACATGACATGACGCTCGCCGCCTTGTTTGCCGGCGTCTTTATCGGCGTCGGCCTCGGCATTATTTTCCGCTACGGCGGCACAACCGGAGGCGTCGATATTATCGCGCGCCTCGTCCATAAATATAAAGGCATCAGCATGGGCAAAACGATGTTTGCCTTTGACGCCACCGTCATCACATTGTCGCTTCTTCTTTACCTGTCATACCGCGAGGCGATGTATACGTTGGTCGCCGTCTTTATCGCCGCCCGGGTCATTGATTTTCTGCAGGAAGGCGGCTATGCGGCAAAAGGGGCGACCATCATCTCAGAAAAAAGCGAAGAGATCGCCAACCGGATCTTGACAGAGATGGAGCGCGGCGTCACCGTGCTGAAAGGGCGCGGCTCGTATACGAAGCGCGACCGCGACGTCTTGTATTGCGTCGTCGCCAAAAACGAACTGCCGCGCTTAAAAAGTGTCATTATATCCGTTGATCCGCATGCGTTCGTCGCCGTCACCGATGTGCATGATGTGCTCGGCGAAGGGTTTACGCTCGATGAACAAAAGCGGCCGCTGGAACCATGAAAAGCCGCTGGCGCGAAAGCCCAACCGGGACAAGCCCGGCAAGCGCCGCTTGAAAGTGCCGGGGCGGTGCTTGCACAAAGCGACGGGAAAACAAAAAAGAGGGGGAAACGTTTCCCCCTCGCAAAAAGCGCCGGTGCTTAGTCTTCCGGCTGCCGCGCCCGCTTCTCTTCCTTTTCTCCTTTGTACTTCCGCCAGCCAACGTACGTCAGCGTCAACACGATCACTCCGCCAGTGGAAATCATCACCCAAATCAGCGACGGATCAGCTTCGTCCTTTTTCACCCCGGCAAACAGCGCTTCAAGATCTTGACGCGCATCGGCAAGTTGCTCGCGCTGCTCGTCTTCGCCGCGTTGCCAAAACGCGGCGGCCTGCAACGCCTCAAGATCATCATCGACCTTTGTCGCGATATCCGGCGGCACGTCGATTTTCACACTCGGCTCGATCAATGTATAGCGGTCAAGCAACTGGCGGAGGGCAGCGGCATACGCTTTCTGCTCGCCTTGTTGTGCCGCCTTTTCGACCGCGGCAAACGCCTCCATGACAGCCGGCTCCATCTCCGTCCAAAGCGGCTGGTATGTCGAATGGATGGCGTCAACAACAAGGCGAAACTGGGTGATCGCCGCCACTTTGTCTTCCGCGGAGATCGGCGCCGTCATCGCCTTGACTGCCTGCTCATGCGTCACGGTCACCGCCCGCAATTCATCGGCCGATTTCAACCGTTCTTTTGCCCCAAGGGCGAAAAACCGCTTGGAAAAATAGCGGAGCACTTCTTTTGCTTCGGCAAAACGACCGTTTTTCGCCAATTGCAGCGCCTCGTCGGAAATATCGTCCAACTGCTCCCAACCGTTTGTTTGTCCAGCCGCGCCAATGGGCGCTGGCCATAAAAAGGCGAGCGACAACAACATGGCTAGCCCGATTCGCTTCATCATCGTCCCTCCCTCATCCACTAGTACAATGTATGAAGGAGTGGACAAGAGTAGACCAGGCAACTGCTATATAGATGCAATTCGAAGCTTTACCATTTGCAGCTTTTACCGAGTATCTGATCGACTGTCGGGAGACCGAACAACGCCGCTTAAAGACCCATATATGGGTCTTTAGGGCAGGCGGTTGTTCGGTCTTCCGTCACGCCTTGGCGTGACGGAGGCAAGCCTGTGGCTTGCCTTCGACAGTCGAAAATGGACAAACCGCTTTTCCGTCAAGGATATGTTAAACTTCTTCGTTGCATCTATAATAGAAAGCTGCCGCCCAACGTTCCTCCTTGTGTTCAACGCTCTACTCTGATGCCTGCCGGAAAGACATGCCGCCCGGCAGAAGCGGCTGGCGCCGGAGGCGGACGCCAAGCTGATACGCAGCGGCAATCGATGCGATGCTCAACCAAAACGTAAAATAGCCGATTTCGTTGGCGTAGTCAGCCAGCACACTATAGCGCGGCATCATGCCAAAAACGTAGTCGATGACATCGTTATGCAGCGTCCACACGGCCGCCAGCATAAGGTGAAGGAAGCGGAATCGATAAAACCGGGCGTACAGCATTCCTTCGATCGCCATCGCCCCGTGCGAAACGATCAGCATCCACCCGGCCCAATCGAGCGTGCCGGTGACGCGCCAAACGAGCACATTCATAACGACCGCCCAAATTCCATACTTAACAAGCGTCACCAAAGCCAACGCTTCAAAAAGCGGCGCCGACCTGCCGAAAAGCCATGCCACAAGGACGACAAGAAAAAAAAGGCTCGCCGTCGGACTGTCGGGAACAAACGGCAAAAAGATGGGCGGCGTATCGGCAAGTTGATAACGATACCAATAATATCCATAGATGGTGCCGGCCGCGTTGACGAACAAGAGCAGCCAAACAACCGGCCGGGAAGCCAACAGCGCATAAAGCCATGCCATCATCTGCACCTCGCCTCGGTTTCATGTTGGCACGAAAAAAGCTGACTAACGCGAGTCAGCTTTTTCGTGTCGAAACGATTATTCCGCTTTCAGTCCAGCGATGAATTCGGACAGTTTTTTCAACTCTTCATCCGTGCCCTTAAAGACGCCGGGCGGCATGTTGCCTTTCCCTTCTCTCGCGATTTTCGCGATTTCTTCCGGTTTCAAGCCGGTGCCGATGAGCGACGGACCAGCACCGCCGGACAAGTTTTGTCCGTGGCACGATGTACATGTGTTCGCTTGGGCGATTTTATAGCCTTCCGCGTTCGTGTCAATTTTCACTTCCGCCCGAATTTTCCCTTGTTCAGCCGCTTTTTTCCAGTCGTGTGTGACGACCGCTTCCCATGTCAAATAAATCATCGCCGCAAGCGCCAACAGCATCATCCCGGTCGCGACCGGACGCTTCCAAGGACGGCGCTCTGGGCCGCGGTCCAAAAACGGCGCCAATAAGAGCGCGCCGAACGCCAACCCCGGGATGATGATCGCGCCGACGACCGTATACGGACCAGACGCATACGAATATTTGAGCAATTGGTATAAGAACAAGAAATACCAGTCAGGCAGCGGCACGTACGTCGTGTCCGTCGGGTCGGCGATCCGCTCAAGCGGCGACGGATGGGCGACCGTCAAGCATAAGAAACCGACGAGAAAGACCGATCCGACCAACCATTCCTTGAGCAGGAAGTTCGGCCAAAACACTTCCGTTTTCCCGGGATATTCCGAATAGTCCTTTGGAATATTCGGTTTTCTCACCGCGGGAACACGGGAATCGCCGACGAATTTCATTCCTTTTCCGCGATGCATTGCGTGGTTCCCTCCTTTTTTCTATCGCCTCTAAACGCGGGCCGACCGATCATAGCGGACCGGAAATGCCTTGTCTGCGAATCATTAAAAAGTGCGCTGCCATTAAGCCGAGCAAAGCGGCCGGCAAGAAGAAGACGTGAATGGCAAAAAAGCGCGTCAACGTTTGCGCGCCGACAATTTCCGGGTCCCCAGCTAACAGCGTCTTAATGGCCGGGCCAATGAGCGGCGTCGCTTCCGCGATTTGCAAACCAACTTTCGTCGCAAACAGCGCTTTCATATCCCACGGCAACAAGTAGCCGGTGAAGCCAAGACCCATCATCACCATAAAGATCAATACGCCGACGATCCAGTTCATTTCGCGCGGCTTTTTATAAGCCCCTTGGAAAAAGACGCGCAGCGTATGTAAAAACATCATGACGATGACCAAGCTCGCCCCCCAATGGTGCATGCCGCGCACAATTTGGCCGAACGCCACTTCGTTTTGCAAGTAATACACCGATTCCCACGCGTTTTTAATATCCGGGACGTAGTACATCGTCAAAAACATGCCCGACAAAATTTGAATGACCGTGACAAAAAACGTCAGCCCGCCGAAACAATAGACAAAGGCGGAAAAGTGATGGGCGGGGTTGACGTGCTCCGGAACTTCGTGATCGGCGATATCCCGCCATAAAGGCGTAATATCTAAGCGTTCATCGACCCAGTCATACAGCTTGTTTAACACGCATTACGCCTCCTTTCTTGGTTTCGCCTTGCCTAAATACAGCTTTCCGTCTTTCACTTTGTACTCGTAACGGTCAAGCGGCGCTTGCGGCGGCGTCCCCGGAACGTTCGTGCCGTCCTTCTCATAGCGCCCATAGTGGCATGGGCAGAAAAACTGGTTCGGATGCTCTTTGTCCGTGTTCCAGTCGACCGTACAGCCAAGGTGTTTGCAGATCGGCGACAGGGCGATGATCTCCCCTTTGTCCGTTTTATACACCCATGCTGATTTTGGCTCTTCCGACTCGTACCAAGCGTCTTTCACCTTCACTTTAAAGTCGAAGCGCTTCGGTTCGGTCGTAATCTCTTTGACGTCTGCTACCGCGACCATCTCTGTGCCCGCCGTCTCTCTCAAGATCGGGTCAAAGGCAAAGCGGAGCATCGGCATGAGCATCCCTGCTGCCATAAAGCCGCCGACGCCGGTCAGCGTGTAGTTTAAAAACTGACGTCTCGTTACACGATGTTTGTTGTCGCTCATCGTCTTCCCCCCTCTATGCAAAGTCAAGTCCGCACCGGACGATTGTATGTATAACACATATGGAAAACTAGGACATTCTAATGATAGCTCAATTGCTGGACAAGGTCAATATCGCAGGCGGCAAAACGTCGGACTTTGCCGCGTCTACTCTTGCGCCCATCGACCGATGAGAAAGCGGAGCAGCTCGGCGGCCTGCTCTCTGACAAGCTCGTGCTTGTACGATTCACCCATGCTCTCGAGCGGAACAACCGGAACGAACCAAACGCGGTCAGCTTCTTCGCCCTCTTGCCACGCACGGTCGCACGTCACATAAAACAGATGCTTCATTCCTTCCCGCTTAAGCCGGTTGGTCCAATCCGCCAGCCTTTCGGTAAGCAGCGCCCGCGGCTCATCGGCAAAATACACAAACGACGGCATCAAAAACAACCGGCCCTTCAGCTGCCGCTCGACCTCGGCCGCGATGAGCCCGACAAGCTCCCCGCCGGAAGCGAGCCGCTTCGCTCCTTGGCCGAAAGCCACCGGCAAAAGCGGAAGGAGCGCCGTGTCGATGTAGTCGCGCTCTCGTTCATAGAGGGCGACGTCCTCGCCTGTCCACTTCATTCGTACTCTCCTTTTCCTCAAAGTTTCTTCCCTTCATCACCATACCATATTTTTCGGCAAAAGAAAAACCTTGCCGGCGGCAAGGTTTTTACAATTTGTTTAATTCATCGGTCAGGCGGCGGAACGCCTCTTCATCATGGCGGTCAAGCGCCTCATCGATCAGCTTCATGAGCCGCCCGCGCCGGAACTCGTAAATGGAGCGTTCCAAAAACTGCTCGGCGAGGCGCTGGTCGTTTTCGCTCACTTGCGCCTGCTTCGGCGCATACGGGTTTTCCTCAAGCACAGCGACATATTGTGGCGAGTGAAAAGAAGCGCGGAAATTCAGTTGAATGTAAATATCTTCGTCGCGGTTTAAACGGATGTCATGGAACGATTTCTCTGCATCGGTTGTCATCACATTGCCTTTGTAAAAACGGAACGGCACATCGTCGACGCAGTGAGTCGACATAATGATGCCGCGCGGGCAATATTGGGCATTCTCGACAAAATGCACCTTTTGCATGAGCTGGTCATGGCTCATCAAATAGTTTAAAATCCAGACACACTCGCGCCGCTTCAACTGATAGTGGCTTAAAAACCAACGGATAAACTCTTTTTTCTCATTGACGGATACGTGCGTCATTGTGCGCTTCCCCCTCGATCGGTTTCCAAGAAAGAGGTTGGGCCACCGCTTCTCCCCTACTCTTCGAGCTCAAGCAGCATCTCCGCCGCCTCCGTATGGGTTGGGTCGAGACGGACGATCTGTTGAAATATTTCTTTCGCCGCCGCCCGATTTCCTTCCTCGATGAGAAAATATCCGTACTCTTCGAGGAACTCGACATTGTGCTTAAAGAAATTATATGCCTCGCCGTAATGATTTAATGCATCGTCGTACATCTCAAGCCGATGTTTGGCGCGCCCAAGGTCCCATTCAAACTGCGGATCGTACTCGCCATCGGCCATCGCCTGCTCAAGAAGCGCGACGACATCCTCATAGCGCTGTTCGTTTAGCCAAAGCGCCGATAAAACCGTGAGCGCCTCGATGTACCCGCCATCGATCTCAAGCGCTTTTTTCAAATGTTCCTCTGCCTCCTCCGGCTTGTTCAGCTTGAGCGCCAGCTTGCCTGCGTAAAGGCGGAGCTCTTTGTTCCATTCGTCGACGCCGATGCCCTCAAGCGCCGTCTCATAGCTTTGCACGAGCCGTCCTTCTTGTTCATACGCTTTCGCCAAATAAAGGTAAAGCGGAGTGTAGTCCGGATCGAGCTCTTTTAAAGCGCTGAGCTTATCGATGGCCGTTTGTGTATAGCCGGCCTGCAACGCGGTGAATCCGTAGGCGAACAGCGTCCGACTGTCCATTTTTTCATTGAGCGCCTCCTCATAATACGGAAGCGCCGCCTCGAATTCCCCGGAACGGCTGAGCGCCTCAGCGATCCGCTCAGTGATCAAGACGCCGGCCATCTCCTTATTCGTCTTCCGCACCTGTTCATAAAGCGGCACGCTTTTTGAGTATTCCCCGTGCGAAAAATACAACTCAGCCAACGCAAACTGCACGATCGGCTCATCTGGAACTTTCTCGTACGCTTGACGCAGCTTCCGCTCGCTCACTTCCGCCAGCCCTTGCATTTCGTACAAATCGGCGGCAAGAAGGCACGCGCGGACAAACTGCGGATCGTCTTCGTCGATCTCCGACAAAATGGCGAGCGCTTCCTCTTCGGCTTCAAGCTCCGTATACACTTCCGCCAAAAACAGGCGAATGTCGCCGTCATCCGGATAGCGGGCAGCCAGCTCCTCAAGCAGCTCCTTCGCCTCTTCCGGCATTCCCCATCCGTACAAGCAGTCGGCAAGCGCGTATTTTTCTTCATCACTTCCATATTTTTTCACTTTCGGCACGAGCGCCAACGCTTGGTCGACGTTTCCGTTTTCCACTAAGCGAATGATTTGTTCGACGCGTGTCATCGTTTCGTCAGCCCTCTCTTGCGGCAGGCGGCCATCCGCCTTTGCCATTCAAATCGTTATGTACTGTTACAATGGGAACATGAATGATGATAATCGATCATGGCCGTTTCCGCAACCAAACCGCTCGCCGTCTGGAAGGTGCGTCGTTTTTTCATCCAGAAACAGGAAATGTATCCGCTTTCAAAAAATACGGAGCCCTTCCTCTCACTGACAATATATGAACGAACAACGCAAAATATGACCGCCCGCCCGCTTGGGGCGGGAGGCCTTTTACAGTAGCGAACGGAGGTCGGCAAAAAACGCCGGATAGGAAACGGCGACCGCTTCCGAACGCTCGAGGCGGACCGTCCCTTTGGCGATGCAGGCAGCAACGGCGAGCATCATGCCGATGCGGTGGTCGCCATGGCTGTCGACAACAATCCCGTCGGCATAAAGCGGCGTTTTGCCGCGGATCATCATGCCGTCGTCGGTTGCTTCGATGTCAGCGCCGAGTTTTTTCAACTCGGTGACGACCGTATGGATCCGATTCGTCTCTTTCACCTTCAGTTCGCTCGCGTCTTTGATGACGGTCGTTCCTTCCGCCTGCGTCGCGAGCAAGGCAATGATCGGAATTTCGTCGATCAATCTTGGAATCAGATCCCCGCCGATTTCGACCGCCCGAAGCGTCGACGTGCGGACCGTAATATCACCGACCGGCTCGGTTTCCTCGTTGCGGACGTTGTCAATCGCAATATCCGCCCCCATTTGTGTAAGCACATCGATGATGCCGGTCCGCGTTGGATTTAAGCCGACGTTTTTCAGCGTAATTTCGCTGTTCGGCACAATGGCGCCGGCGACAAGGAAAAAGGCGGCTGACGAAATATCGCCGGGAACGTAAATGTGCGTCCCGCGCAAGCGTTGCGGACCGGCCACCGAGACGGTCAAGCCATCCACATTCACTTCACCGCCAAACAACCGAACCATCCGCTCGGTATGATCGCGCGAGCGGTGCGGCTCAGCAACAGACGTCACACCGTCAGCGAATAAGCCGGCGAGCAAAATGGCCGATTTTACTTGCGCGCTCGCCACCGGCGAAGTGTAGCGAAGCGGGCGAAGCGCGCCGCCGCGGATGGAAAGCGGCGTATAATTGCCGCCCTCACGCCCGTCAATACGCGCTCCCATTTCGCGAAGCGGTTTCGTCACCCGCCCCATCGGTCGCTTGGCGATCGATTCATCGCCGACAAGGCAGGCGTGAAACGGCTGGCCGGCCAAAATGCCGAGCAACAGGCGCGCCGTCGTTCCCGAGTTGCCGACATCAAGCACCGCAGCCGGCTCGCGCAGCCCGCCGGGGCCGGCTCCTTCGACAACGACTGTCGTCCCGTCCTGGCGAATGTCAACGCCGAGTTTCCGGAAACAGTCGATCGTGCTTAAACAGTCCGCCCCAGGCAAAAAATGGTCAATCACCGTCCGTCCAGAAGCAAGCGCCCCGAGCATGACGGCGCGATGGGAAATCGATTTGTCGCCAGGGACTTCGATCATTCCTCGGAGCGACGACACGTTGGTTGGCAACTGCATGCAAAATCCCTCCATTGTTTTTCCTTGCTACCCTTCATAGGTGGCATAGTTCGTATGTTTGGCGAGGCACGCTTTCGCCCGCGCCCGATCGTCTTCGCTTTGGAAGCTGAGGCGGAGCACGCCGTAAATTTCTTCGCGCGTCTCAATGATGCGGATGTTCGTGATGCTGATGTTTTCTTCGGCCAAATAGCCGGTCACTTCGGAGATGACGCCCGGATAATCCGGCACGTCGACATACAAATCGTAAAACGACGGAATCGCTCCTTTCGTTCTCGACGGCAGCCCGTCGCGAAACTGTTTCGCCTCCAAAAAGTAATGGTAAATAGCGATGCTGTTTTCTTCTTCGACAAACGAACGCAGCCGCTCCATTTCGGCGATCCAGCGGTCAAAGAGCGCAAGCAGTTCATGCTTGTTATGGATAAAAATATCGCGCCACATTTCCGGATTGCTCGACGCGATGCGGGTGATGTCGCGGAAGCCGCCGGCCGCCAGCCGGCTGACGAGGGCGTTTTCGCACTCGTATTCGCGCGCCTGATGAACGAGGCTCGCCGCAATCAAATGCGGAAAATGGCTGATTACGCCAGTGATGCGGTCATGTTCTTCCGGCGTTAAGATGACAAACTGCGCTTTCGTTCCCGCAAGCCACTGTTTCAACGCCTCGACTTGCTGCGGCGGCACATCGTCCGTCGGCGTCAAAATGTAAAAGGCGTTTTCAAACAGATGAGCCCTTGCCGCCGCCACACCGCTTTTATGCGACCCGGCCATCGGATGGCCGCCGATGAACGCTACGCCGTGATCCAACAGGCGGCGGGCGCCTTGGACGATGCGCTGCTTCGTGCTGCCGACATCGGTAACGATAACGCCGCGCTTCAACCGCTCGAGCGGCATCGATGAAAGCAGCGCCTCCGTCTGCATGACCGGAACGGCCAGAACGATCAAATCCGCCTGTCCGTATCCGTCTTCGGGCGAACGGGCGGCTTCGTCGATCACCTTGAGCGAACGCGCCAAGCCGAGCTGCCGCTCATTGACGTCGTAGCCGATGATCATCGCCTCCGGATGCGCTTTTTTAATCGCCAATGCAATCGATCCGCCGATCAAGCCGAGGCCGACAATGAACACTTTTCCTTCCAATCGTCCCACCTACTTTATGTAAACGTGCGCCCGCTGCTTTCGAAAAGCAACGGGCCGATCTTTTCTATCCATCCCGCCGCTGAACGGTCAGGCGAGCTGTTTTTCCCGAAGCAGTTGCGAAACGAGTTCCAACACCCGGTCGTTTTGCTCTTTCGTGCCAACAGTCACACGCACGCCGGTCGGCAGCCCAAGCGCTTGGCCCGAGCGGACAATGACGCCGCGCTCCAGCAAATAGCGGAACACTTCGTCGCCATCCAACCCGAAATCAATGAACAAAAAGTTTGTCTGCGACGGGTAATACTTCAGGCCGTTCTCCTCGCAAAAGCGATAATACCGCTCAAGCTCGGCGCGATTTCGTTCGACGCAGGCGCGGATGAACGCTTGATCGTCAAGTGCGGCCGCCGCGGCCGCTTGGGCGATGGTCGACGTGTTAAACGGCTCGCGCGCCGGCTCGACGGCGCGGATGAGCGTCTCACTCGCCACGCCGTAGCCGACGCGGAGCGCAGCGAGCCCGTATGCTTTCGAGAACGTGCGCATGACGACAAGCTGCTCGTACTCGTTTAAAAGCGGCACCGTTTGCGGGTAGTCGGGCGCCGTCGCATATTCGTAGTACGCTTCGTCCACGACGACGAGCACGTGCGGCGGCACGCGATCCAAAAAGGCGCGCAGCTCGATGTCATTCACATACGTGCCCGTCGGGTTGTTCGGATTGCAAATCCAGACGATGCGCGTGTTTTCATCGATCGCCGCAAGCATCGCCTCCAAATCATGACGCCCATCAACAAGCGGCACTTCGCGCACCTCGGCCCGCTCGATGATGGCATTGTGCCGGTATTGCGGGAATGTCGGCGCCGCCATCACTGTATTCGCCCCCGGCTCTAAAAAGGCGCGGCAAAGAATTTGCACCACCTCATCCGAACCGTTGCCAAACAGAAGCTGTGTTTCCTTGACGCCAAGATGCTTCGCCACCTTTTCGCGCAACGTGCGGGCGCAGCCGTCCGGATAGACGGCGAGGCGGTCAAGCTCAGCGGCGATGGCCGCTTTTGCCGATGGCGACGAACCGTACGGATTCTCGTTAGAAGCAAGTTTAATAATCTCAGGCAAGCCATATTGCCGTTTGACTTCTTCGATCGATTTTCCCGGCTGGTACGGAGAAAGACCCCGGAGCGATTCCTTTACTTGCATGATTGTCGCCAACTCCTTCAATTCGGAACTTTTAGCGCGAAGAACACGGCTCCCGAAGCGGCGCGGCAAGCGAACGGGCGTAGGCAGCAAACTCGGCGACGGCCGCTTCCCTTTCGTCCGGCGCCTGCAACCTCGGAGCCAGCTGCTCGACTTTTTGCACGAGCGCGCTGCCGACGACAACGCCGTCGCACACCTCTTTCAACATCGCGACTTGCTCCGGCGCCGAAATGCCAAAGCCGACGGCGACCGGGACGCGGCTATGCCGCTTCACTTCGCGGAGGAAATCGCCGAGCGTCTCCGGCAGCGTCTCACGCACGCCTGTAACGCCTAGCGAGGAGACGCAATACAAAAACCCTTGCGCCGCCGAAGCGATCCGCTCGATCCGCTGCTTCGACGTCGGCGCAACAAGCGAAATGAGCGGGAGACCAAACCGTTCGCCAAGTTCGCGGAGCGGACCGCTTTCCTCAAACGGCAAATCGGGAATGAGCACGCCGTCGGCGCCATTTTCCCGCGCTAAAGCAAAAAAGGATTCTTCTCCTAATTGTAACACAGGATTGTAATACGTAAAGAGAATAATCGGAATGTTTACCCCTTTTTTTCGCATCTCGCCAATAAGCTGAATGGCTTTCGGCAGCGTCATGCCCCCGTCAAGCGCCCTTGCGGCGGCGCGTTGAATCGTCGGTCCGTCAGCGAGCGGGTCGGAGTACGGCACGCCAAGCTCCAATATGTCAGCGCCGGCCTCCTCAAGCGCCAAGGCGAGATCGATCGTCACATCGGGAGCCGGATCACCGGCAACGATAAACGGGATAAATAGCGGCGGATTAACGGACAGTGGCAATGTCTTCACCTTCCCTCGCACCAAGATGGCGCATCATCGTTTGCACATCTTTATCTCCGCGGCCGGACAGGCAAATGAGCACCGTTTCATCCGGCGGCATCTCGCGGGCGAGCTCGACGGCTTTCGCCACCGCATGGGCCGACTCGATGGCCGGAATGATGCCTTCCGTTTGCGCCAACAATTGAAACGCAGCGACGGCCTCGTCATCGGTCGCGCTTTCGTAGCGGACGCGGCCAATGCTCGCCAAATACGCATGTTCCGGGCCGACGCCGGGGTAATCAAGGCCGGCTGAGATCGAATACGGTTCGAGAATTTGTCCGTACTCGTCTTGCAACAGGTAGGTCATCGCCCCGTGTATGACCCCTTTCGTCCCTTTTGTGATTGTCGCCGCATGGTGCGGAGTGTCGATCCCTTTGCCGGCCGCCTCGACGCCGACGAGGCGGACGTCATCTTGCAAAAACGGGTAAAACATGCCGATGGCGTTGCTGCCGCCGCCGACGCAGGCAACGATGACATCCGGCAGCTTCCCTTCACGGGCGAGAAACTGTTCTTTCGCTTCATCGCCAATCACGCGCTGAAACTCGCGCACCATTTTCGGGTACGGATGCGGACCGACGACCGAGCCGATCATGTAAAAATGGTCGTCGCAGTGGGCGACCCAATAGCGAATTGCTTCGTTCGTCGCATCTTTCAACGTTCGGTTGCCGCTTGACACCGGCACGACTTCGGCGCCCAACAGCTTCATGCGAAACACGTTCAGCTCCTGCCGCTTGATGTCTTCTTCGCCCATAAAAACGATGCAATCCATGCCGAAATGGGCGGCCACCGTCGCCGCGGCGACGCCGTGCTGGCCGGCTCCGGTTTCAGCGATCAGCTTTTTCTTGCCCATCCGTTTTGCCAAAAGCGCCTGGCCGATCGCGTTGTTGATTTTATGGGCGCCCGTATGGTTTAAATCTTCGCGCTTTAAATAAATTTTCGCGCCGCCGACTTGCCGTGTCAAATTCGGCGCGAACGTGAGCGGGGTCGGGCGACCGGAGTAATGCTGCAAAATGCGGATGTATTCTTGTTTGAACGATTCATCGGCAAGCGCTTTGTCAAGCTCCGCTTCGATTTCCTCAAGCGGAAGCATGAGCGTCTCAGGGACAAACTTGCCGCCGAAATCGCCAAACCGGCCGTATTCATTCGGAACGCGTTCCATCATCTAACCCCACCTTCTTCTTCATAAAAGTTGAAAGACGAAGAGCCGCATTTCTTCAAAGTGCCTGCGTTTGTTCATCGTCCGAGCGTCAGCGCCGTCTTTTGGCCCTTCGTTTTGTTATTTTTTTATCAGGCGTGTTGATGAACCAATAAAAAGTCTGTTGAGAAGGCTCTAGTCCGAGCTTTTCTGCCGTAGTCGGCAAGCGGTTCGCTTGCCGACCGGGCATGCTGCCGCATGCCCTCCTCGAACAATGAACGCTTTGCGGGCAAATGTCATTCGCCCGCCGGCGTTCTTGTTCGAGGGAAGAGGCAGAAAATTGTGTTCAGCCATATCATTCTCTGTTTTTTCGTACATAACGGATCATCGACACCCGTGATGTTTTATTTTTTCTTCGATTTGTTTCATCTTCGTTGGATCTTTGCGTCCGTCCGTTTCAATGCCGCTGCTGATATCGATGCCATCCGGGCGGTAGACAAGCAGCCGCTCGATATTGTCCGGAGTGATGCCGCCGGCGATGAAGCACGGCACGCCTTGGCGGGCCGCCTCTTCCAAATAGTGCGGCACCGCCTCCCAATCAAAAGCGACGCCCGTCCCCCCCCAGGCGCCGGCGGCGCGGCTGTCAACGACGTAGCCATCGGCAATGCCAGCGTACTGCCTCATCGCCGCAAGCGCACCGTCGCCATGGTGGATCGCCTTCCAGACGGAAAGCGGCACCGCCTCTTTCACCGCCGCCAGCTCCGCCGGCGTTTCACGGCCGTGGCATTGGATGACATGAAGCGGCAGCTCGGCGGCGACAGCGGCGATCCGCCTAACGGGGGCGTTGACAAAGACGCCGACAAGCTGCTTTGCGCCAAGCTTATGGGGCTCAAGCCATTGCTGCACTTCACTCGGAGAGACGTTCCGCCTGCTTTCGGCGAAAATAAAGCCGAGGTAATCAGCCCCGCTCGCGATAGCGGCCTGCACGTCTTCAGCCGAACGGTTGCCGCAATATTTAATTCGAATCATCCCCATCTTCCTCCCCAAACAGCCGGTAGACCGCTCGCTCCACATCATCTTGGCGCATGAGCGACTCGCCGACGAGCATGGCCTGCGCTCCGTACGATTTGACCGTCTTCACATCATTGAAGGAACCGATCCCGCTTTCGCTGACGATGACGCACGATGGCGGGATGAGCGGAGCGAGCGTTTTGGTCGCCTCAAGTGTTGTCACAAAGGTATGCAAGTCGCGGTTGTTGATGCCGACGATCTCCGGCGTAAACCGATCGAAAATCCGCTCGAGCGTCTCTTTCGCATGCACCTCGACCAGACATTCGAGCCCCAAGCTGTACGCTTCATGATAGAGCTCCTCGAGCGTTTCCGGCGGGAGCGCCTCGCCGATCAATAAAATCGCATCCGCCCCGAGTCGGACGCTTTCCTCGACTTGCCGCCGATCGATGATGAAATCTTTGCGCAGCACGGGAACGTTAACCGCTTCTTTCACCGCTCGCAAATAGCGGCGATGCCCTTGGAAATACCGTTCATCCGTCAGCACGCTGATCGCGTCGGCACCGGCGCGCTCATATGCTTTCGCGATGGCCACCGGGTCAAAATCCGGGCGAATGATGCCTTTTGACGGCGATGCTTTTTTCACTTCAGCGATCAAGCCAAGCATCCGCCGCGGCCGACGGAGCGCCGCCGCAAATGGCCGGCGCTTTCGCTCTGGCAATGGCGCCGGCAGCGTCAACGTTTCCACTTCTTCCCGTTTGGCTGCTAAAATTTGCTCAAGCATCATGAACCACTTCCTTCGCCCGCAGGCGTTGCAGTTGTTCGTATGCGGTTTTGGACAAAATGGCCTCTTTCGCCATCGCCACTCCTTCGGCAATCGTTTTGGATTTGCCGGCGGCATACAGGGCGGCGCCGGCGTTCAGCGCAACGATATTGATGGCGCTCTCCGGCGCTGTTCCCGCCATCACCGCCTCAAGAAGCGCGGCGCTCTCTTCCGGATCGCGCACTTGCACATCGGCAAGCTCGCCGCGCGGCAAGCCGGCGTCTTCTGGTGCGATGACAAAGCGGCGGATCGCACCGTCTTTCAACTCCACGACATCCGTTTCTGCAGCGATGCTGCATTCATCAAGCCCATCGCGCCCGGTGACAAACAACACATGTTCCGAGCCGAGGCGGCGCATCGCCTCCGCCAATTTCTCAGCGTAGCAGGTCGAATAGACGCCGACGACTTGCCGCTTGCAGCGCGCCGGATTGGCGAGCGGGCCGATCAAGTTGAAAACGGTGCGGAAACCGATTTCCTTCCGCGGCCCGGCGGCGTGTTTCATCGCCGCGTGATAGAGCGGGGCGAACAAAAACGCCAGCCCTTTCGTTTCCAACGCCTGTTTGGCGGCCGACGGCGACGTTTGAATGTCGATGCCGAGCCGCTCGAGCACATCAGCGCTGCCGCTTTTTGACGAAACAGCGCGGTTGCCGTGCTTGGCGACTTTGACGCCAAGCGATGAAATGACGATCGCCGCGGCGGTGGAAACGTTGAATGTCGCCGCCCCATCGCCGCCCGTGCCGCACGTATCGATGACATCATCACTAGCCTCAATGGCAGTCATCCGGTCGCGCATCGCCCGCACAAATCCGACGAGCTCATCGACTGTCTCTCCGCGCAGGCGGAGCATGGACAACAGACTTGCGATTTGACTGTCCGTCGCCTCGCCGGACATGATGATATTCATCGCCGCATACGCTTCGTCTTCCGTCAACGCTTTCCCTTCCGCACATTTCGAAAGCAGCTGCTTCAACATACGGCCCTCTCCCCTTTAGCAAATAGTCGTTCCGCTTGTTCAATCGCATTCATCAAGGCGCTCGCCTTATTGCGCGTCTCTTTCCACTCCAGTTCCGGAACGGAGTCGGCGACAATGCCGGCGCCGGCTTGCACATAGGCATAGCCGTCTTTCACGACCGCTGTCCGGATGGCGATGCACGAATCGATGTTGCCATCAAACCCGATATAGGCAATCGCTCCGGCATACAGCCCCCTCGCTGTCGGCTCGAGTTCCTGCAAAATTTGCATCGCCCGCACTTTCGGCGCCCCGCTCACCGTTCCAGCCGGAAAGGCGGCAAGGAGTGCATCGATCGGGTGGACGTTGTCGTCCAGTTCACCGACGACTTTGGAAATTAAGTGCATCACGTGTGAAAACTTGCCGATCTGAAGCAACACCGGCACCTCGACCGTTCCGTACTTGGCGACCCGGCCGATGTCGTTGCGCGCCAAATCGACAAGCATATAATGCTCAGCCCGTTCTTTCGGGTCGTGGTACAGCTCATCAGCCAGCCTCTCGTCTTCCTCCGGCGATCGGCCGCGCCGCCGTGTGCCGGCAATCGGATCGATTTCAACGCGCCGACGGTGCACTTGAATCAGTTTTTCCGGCGAACTGCCGACAATTTCCACACCGTCAAGCTGGAAATAAAACATGTACGGCGACGGGTTGATGTATCGGAGCAGACGATAAATGGCAAAGCCTCCGGCTTGAACCGGCACGCAGAAGCGCTGCGACAGAACCGCTTGAAACACATCGCCGGCCGCGATGTACCGTTTCACGGCCTCCACATCGCGCAAAAACTGTTTTTTGTCATAGTTGGACACCGCTTTGGCAAACGAGGCGGTCCGCCCCGATTCGCTTTCCGCCGGCAAGAGCGGCTGCTCGGCTTGAGGGCGGGCCGCTTTCGCCGCGAGATCGGCCATGCGCCGTTCGGCCGCGCGGTACGCTTCGATTTTCTCTTCCTCCGTTTCGTTGCCGCTCAACCGAATATAGTGAATGACGAGCAACTCACGCTTTTTTTGGTCAAACGCAAACAGCGATTCACAAAACACGAAATAGGCCGTCTTCATAGGCACATCGCGGTTTTTGTGGCGCGGCACTTTTTCGATGGCGGAAATGAAATCGTAGCCTAAAAACCCAACTGCACCGCCTGTAAACGGCACCGTCTCGGCAAGCGGCTTGACGGCAAGCGTCCGCTCGACCCATTGAAACGCTTCTTTCAGCGTCGGTGCGGTGATTTGTTCGTTCCCGTTTTCGTCCTTCACCGAAAACGTTTCGCCGGTTTCGCTCTCCAGCGTCAAAAACGGCGCCACACCGATGAACGAATAGCGCGCCCACGGCGATTCGTCATCCTTGCTTTCAAGCAAAAACACGGCTTCCTCGCGCAAATTGGCAAACACGCCGAGCGGCTCAATGACATCGGCTACAAATTTGCGCACAATCGGGATGGTTCGAAATTCGTTCGCTTCCGTCAAAAAAGCGGCCAGCCCATCAGCAGACATCACTTCTCCTCCCTTCATGATCAGCGGGCGGAGAATGAGGGTTTATGAGGCGAAAAAAGAGAGGGAAAATAAAACGCCCAAAGACGACCGTCTTTGGGCAGATGTCGGCGAATGAAAAAACGCTCACCTCAGCTAAACTCGCTCATTCTCATCTACCCTACGCTCGCTCTCCACTCTCGCTCCACTTCTAACGCCCCCCGATGTCTCAGGGGGCAAAGAGGTTATTTTAACTATATTACATTTCTGTTTTTTTTGTCAACGACAAATCCGGGCGCAACACGACCGCCCCTTTTAAATACACGTGGCAGATCTCTTCTTGCTGTTTCTCAGTCGCCACCGTCATCATGACGCGAATGCAGCGCGGCAATGAACCGGGCACCGGAATTTCCCTCGTGCACATGACCGGCACATATGTCCAGCCGTCCAAACGGCGCAGCGCCTGCGCCGGAAACGCGGCGGTGATGTCGTCGGTGACGGAAATGAGCACAAACGACACATCGGCAGCGGCGACATCGTTTGCGCGGATCATTTCACGAAGCAACGTTTCAGTTGCCGCCACGATTTCCTCGGCGTCATTTCGATCCACTGTAATCGCTCCGCGAATGCCGCGAATCATCCTTTCCCCCCCTGTCTGGCAAACTCGTCCAGCCACGTGAGCAGGTTGTCGTCTTCGAGTTCCACCACTTCCACGTCGCCGATCTCACAGAGAAGCACCATCCGCACTGTTCCGGCGTACGCTTTTTTGTCGCCTTTCATCTTCTCAAGCAGGCGGCGCGTCTGAACCGTTGTCGGCAGCGACACCGGGAAGCCGTATCCGGCGAACCAGTCGGCCAATCGATGCTCAGCGAACGACCGGCCGTAAAACCGTTCGCTGACAAAGACGGCAAACAGCATGCCAACCGCAACCGCCTCCCCGTGAGTGAGCGCGCCGTAGCCTAACTCGCTTTCCAGCGCATGGCCGAGCGTATGGCCGAAATTCAAATGGGCGCGCACCCCGGTTTCTTTTTCATCCTCACGCACGACGGACGCCTTAATGTCAATGCCCTTTTCAATGCAATAGGCGAGTTTCTCGCCGCGCAAGTCGGCGAGCGTCTTGATTTCCGCGCGCAGCCAGTCGTAAAAGCGGCGGTCGCGGATCAGCGCATGTTTGATCACTTCGGCAAACCCGGACCGAAGCTCGCGCTCGGGCAGCGTGCGCAAAAAGGAGGTGTCATACACAACTGCTTCCGGCTGGTGGAAGGCGCCGATCATATTTTTGCCGAGCGGATGGTTGATGGCGACTTTGCCGCCGACGGCGCTGTCATGGGCCAAGAGTGTCGTCGGCATTTGAATGTAACGGATGCCGCGCATATAGGTGGCGGCGACAAACCCAGCCAAATCGCCGACAACGCCGCCGCCAAGCGCAATGATGACCGAGCGGCGGTCGAGGCCGCACTGCAATGCCGCTGTCTGGCAAGCGTAATAATGATCAAATGACTTGGCCGCCTCCCCGCTTGGAATGACGTAGGCGTACACATCATACTCAGCGGCGGCGAGCGTCGCGCGCACCTCGTCCAAATAAAGAGGCGCTACTGTATCGTCGGTGATGATGAAAAGCTTCGTCCCCGGCGGGCAGGCGAGCGACCGAAGCAAGCTTGGCAGCTCGTGGGCCGCTCCGTCGCCCAACAGAAGCGGATAACGCTTTGTCGCCGTTTCAATCGTCCGTTCGATCATCGTCAAAACTCCTTTGCATAACGGCGGGCGCGCTCGACATTTTCCTTAATCAAGTCCATCCGATCCTGCCCAAACTGCTCAACGATCGCCGCCGCCACTTCCCAGGCGACAACGGCCTCAGCGACGACGCTCGCCGCCGGCACGGCGCAGCTGTCCGATCGCTCAATGCTTGCCGCAAACGGCTCTTTCGTCTCGATATCCACGCTTTGAAGCGGCTTGTACAGCGTCGGGATCGGCTTCATCACTCCGCGCACGACGATCGGCATCCCGGTCGTCACCCCGCCTTCAAAGCCGCCCGCCCGGTTCGTCCGGCGCGAAAAGCCTTGTTCTGGGCTCCAAATGATTTCATCGTGCACTTCGCTTCCCGGGCGGCGCGCCGCCTCAAAGCCGATCCCGAATTCAACGCCTTTAAACGCGTTGATGCTGACGATCGCGGCCGCGATTTTCGCATCAAGCTTTCGGTCGTAATGGACGTAGCTGCCGACTCCGGCCGGAACGCCTTCAACGATCACCTCAACGATGCCGCCGATCGAATCACCGTTTTTCTTCGCCCAATCGATCGCTTCCATCATTTTTTGCCCCGCCTCCGGGTCAAAGCAGCGCACCGGCGATTCTTCCGTCACTGCCTGCAATTCTTCAAGCGAACGATAATCGAGCTTCTTTGCGCGCACGCCGCCGATTTCGATGACATGCCCGGCGACGCGGATGCCGACCTCCTCCAAAATGCGTTTCGCCACCGCTCCAGCCGCCACGCGCACCGTCGTTTCACGCGCCGACGAGCGCTCCAGCACGTTGCGCATATCGCGATGTCCGTATTTCAGGGCGCCGTTTAAATCGGCATGCCCTGGGCGCGGACGCGTCACTTTCCGTTTTACTTCCGCTTCGTCCTCGATCGGCTCGACCGCCATAATCGTTCGCCAATGTGTAAAATCACGGTTTTCAACCACGAGCGCAATCGGCGAGCCGAGCGTTTTCCCGTGCCGGACGCCGCCGACGATTTTTACCTCATCTTTTTCGATCTGCATGCGCCGGCCGCGTCCATATCCTTTTTGCCGGCGCGCCAGCTCTGTATTGATATGCTCGGCGCACAGCTCAAGCCCGGCCGGCACTCCTTCCAAAATGGCCGTCAATTGCGGCCCGTGCGATTCCCCTGCTGTCAAATACCGCATATTTGTCTCTCCCTTCAGTTCTTTAACGCGTTTAAGTAAAAATATATCATAAATTTGAAAAATGAAAATAGTTTCTGCAAAAAAAGAAGCCGGCTACTTCTTCCGGTAAAAGAACGTCTCCTCGACTTCAAAGCCGTACAAGCCGGGATTGAAAATCTGCTCGGTGCTGCCGACAAACAACACGCCGCCCGGCCGAAGCGCGTCGTGAAATTTGCCATACAGCATCCGCTTCGCCTCTTCGGTAAAATAAATGAGCACGTTGCGGCAGACGATCAAATCGATGTTGCGCGGAAACGGATCCGCGAGCAAGTTGTGCTTTTGAAACTTGACTGTCTGTTTGATCTTTTCGTCTATTTTATAATACTCGCCGTCTTTCGTAAAAAACTTTTTTCTCATTTCCTCGGGCAGCTCCACGAGCGACCGTTCGCTGTACAAACCGAGGCGCGCGCGGGCGAGCGCATTGTCGTCAATATCGGTCGCCAATACGGACACCCGGTGAAGCGGCAGCCGTTTTGCGAGCACCATCGCAAGCGTATACGGCTCCTCGCCCGTCGAGCAGGCGGCGCTCCATACGTTCGGGCGCGGGTTTTCCGCCAAAAGCCGCGGCAAAATCACGCCCTCAAGCACTTCCCAACGCTTGGCGTTGCGGTAAAACTCCGAGACGTTGATCGTCATCCGGTCCAAACATTCATGCCATAGCGCCGGCTCTTTTTCCATCGCTGCAAACAGCTCGGCAAAGCTCTTTAGCCCTTTTTTCATGTACAACGACGCCAAACGCCGCCTCATCTGGGCTTCCTTATATAGCGATAAGTCAATGCCTGTTTTTCGCTTCACTTTGGCAATGAACTGCGCATAATCGTCCATCGTCGCCTGTTCCTCTCCCCTGTCAATGTACAAAAACGGCAAAAACCGGCCGAGTCGCGGCCGGTCTTCGCATCAGTACAGCCATGCATTGATTTGTTTGGAATAGCTGACGAGTTCTTCTTCTTTGAAGAACAAGTTGATTTCGCGTTCGGCGCTTTGCGGCGAGTCGGAGCCGTGAATGACGTTTTTGCCGACTGTGAGGCCGAAATCGCCGCGAATCGTGCCAGGAGCAGCCTCCTGCGGATTCGTTTTCCCCATCATTTGCCGGGCGGCGGCGATCACGTTTTCGCCTTCCCACACCATCGCAAACACCGGCCCCGAAGTGATAAAGTCGACGAGCTCGCCGAAAAACGGGCGCTCTTTATGTTCCGCGTAATGTTGCTCGGCGAGTTCGCGCGACACTTGCATCAGTTTCGCGCCGACAAGCTGGAAGCCTTTTTTTTCAAAACGGGCGACAATCTCGCCGATCAAATTGCGCTGAACCCCGTCCGGTTTCACCATCACAAATGTCCGTTCTGCCATTCGCTCTCCACCTCTACTGTCGTATGTACTGGGAAACGGATTCCCACCCATCATAGTATCATTGTTTTCCGTCGTTGGCAACAGCGTCCTTGAAAGCGCTAATAATCCCTTTTTCCGATGTAGAGAGCGAGATCATGAAGCAGCGTGCGCGCTTCGTTGGCCGGCAGCTCGCCAAGCAGGCCGAGCGCCTTTTCCAAATAGCGATCGCTTAGCGCATACGATCGTTCGATGGCGTCTGTCTGTTTAATGGCCGCTAGCACCGCCGCCATCTCCTCGGCATCCGTGTCCGCGTTGACGGCCGTAATTTTTGCCCGCACCTGTTCATCACAAAGGGCATACAGCACCGGGAGAGTGACGTTTCCTTGCTGCAAATCGCTTCCAGCCGGCTTGCCGAGCTGCTCTTCCGTGCTGGTGAAATCGAGAATGTCATCGGTAATTTGAAACGACATGCCGACGTAATGGCCGAACCAATACAGCCGATTGGCCACGGCTTCCGGGGCGCCAGCGGCAAAGGCGCCAAGCTGGCAGCTGGCGGCGATCAATAGCGCCGTTTTTCGGCGGATGCGCCGCAAGTACGTGCGAAGCGGCTGATCAAATCGGTATTTATCCTTGATCTGCTCGATTTCCCCGCGGCACACTTCAACGATCGTTTTCGCCAACACTTGATGAGCGCGGGGACTCTCAAGCTCCGCCATCCGCTCAAGCGAACGGGCGAAGAGGTAATCGCCTGTATACATGGCAAAGCGGTTGCTCCATCTCGCCTTGATCGTCGGTCGCCCGCGCCGCACGTCGGCGTCATCGATGACATCATCGTGAACGAGCGATGCCATATGGATGAGTTCGAGCGCTACGGCTACATGTTTAATCCGTTCGAAATCATAATGGCCAAAGCGGGCGGACAGCAAGACAAAAACGGGACGGATTCGCTTTCCGCCCGCTTGCAATAAATGGAGCGCCGCTTCCCCGAGCGGCCCGTATTCGGATCGGACCGTCCGCTCCAGCTCCTCTTCGACCGCCGCCAAATCATCGCTTAAAAACGAATACATCGCCTTTAACTTCATGGTGTTCACCTTGACTCATCGTTTATAGCCTAAATGCATGGCCGCTACACCGAACGTGTACGGTTTGACCTCGACATCAACGAAACCGGCTTCGCGGAACATCTCAGCCAGCTCGTCCCGCCCTGGAAATTCGCGCGTCGACTCCTGCAGCCACGAGTATTCTTCGTAACTTTTCGCCAACAGCTTGCCAAACAGCGGCATAATAAACCGAAAATAAAAATAGTAAAGCTGGCGGAAGCCAAACAGCGTCGGCTGCGACGTTTCCAGACAGACGGTCATGCCGCCCGGCTTGGTGACGCGGTGCATTTCCTTAAGCACCGTCATATAATCAGGAACGTTGCGCAAGCCAAAGCCTATCGTCACATAATCGAACGAATTGTCGGGAAACGGCAGCTGCATGGCGTTGCCGTGAATGAGCTTGACATTGCCGAGGCCGCGCGCCTTCACCTTTTGTTCGCCGACTTTCAGCATGTTTTCGCTGAAGTCAAGGCCGTACACTTCCCCCTCCGGCCCGACCGCCTCAGCCAGCGCGATCGCCCAGTCGGCCGTTCCGCAGCAAACGTCGAGCGCCCTTTTCCCTTTTTGCACATTCATCCTCCGCATGACGTCTTCGCGCCATTTCAAATGGCGGCGGAAGCTGATGACAGAATTCATCCGGTCATAATGTGCAGAAATTTTTTCAAATACGCGATGGACTCGCTCTTCTTTCGATTGATGCATCGTTCTACCCTTCTTCCACCGACTTTTTGACGATGGCTTGAAATCCGCCGGCAAGTTCCGCCATGCGAAACCGCAGCAGGTCGTTCATCGGCAAATTCGCCGCCAGCAGCGCTTCCTTGCAATGGTCAATATAACGCTCGCAAAGGCGAAGCAAATGCCGCCTTTGTTCTTTCGTCAGCCCTTTGGCCCATGGAAAGGCGATATGCGCCATTTGCTCAAACAGCATGGATGACCCCGTGCGGACGAACGCTTCCTGCTCGAGCAGCAAGCGCCGCAACAGCAAGTAATGGCCGGAAAATCGCCCCCATTGCGGCGCCCCGATGCGCTCGGCAAGCTTCGCAAGCAACGCCGACTCGATCGTGCCGACCGCGGCGAACAGCGTCTCGATCCGCTCCACCTTTTTTTCATACAGCCGCACTTTTTGCTCATTAATCTCGCGGACCGCTTCGGCGAACAAACGGATGAGCGCAACATCGCCCGAGCGCGCCAGCAAGTCGTAATAAAGCCCGCTGTACAAGTCGCCGGCCAAAACGACAAGCTGCCGCGTCCGCAAATCGCCGCCGCGGTCTGTCACCTGATCATGGGTGTCAAGGGCGATTTGCATGAGCATCATGGCGATGATGCACCGGTCCGGCTCATTTGGCGCCGCCGGAGCATCAGTCATCATCGACAGCGAAAGCAGCAGCCGGTCTTCATCAACAGCCGGCGCCGGCACATGCGCGCGCAAATACGGATGGTCAAGCAGCCGTTCGATTTGTTCCTTCAATGACGACAATTTCACCATGATGTCATTCACTCTTCTCACCCTTGTCCCCCAAAAAATATCCGCACCGCCATGACGGACTCAATTATAACATAATTTTGTCGAAAACGCTCTAGTTTGCTAGAAATTTGCTGGTTTACTTTTTCCCTTCCGATTCAACCACACCGTGGCGCGTTTGAATATACGCTTTTCCTCTCACTTTGATCGCCGACGTATGTTCCGTGAACTGAGCAATCAACACTTCGCCTTTGTCAAGCTTTTCCGAATGGTGAAATCTTGTGTCCGCGCCGCGCGTCAGCCCGATGACGTTCACCCCGTCTTCGAGCGCTTTAATGACGACAAAATCGCTGTTTGTGTACATCCTCTTCCCTCCTTACGCTTTGATTAACGAAAGCACTTCAGCGCGGGCGTTGGCATCTGTTTCAAACACGCCGCGCACCGCTGTCGTCACTGTTTTGGACCCCGGTTTTTTCACCCCGCGCATCGTCATGCACATATGCTCCGCCTCAACGACGACCATCACCCCATGCGGCTCAAGCGCCTCGACGATCGAATCAGCGATCGTTGCCGTGATGCGCTCTTGCAGCTGCGGGCGGCGCGCCACCGCCTCAACGGCTCGAGCGAGCTTGCTCAGCCCGGTCACTTTCCCTTCCCGCGGAATATAGGCGACGTGGGCAGCGCCAAAAAACGGCACTAAGTGGTGTTCGCACATCGAATAAAACGGAATATCTTTGACGAGCACAAGCTCCTCATGTTCCTCGCTGAATACGGTTTGAAAGTGCTGCTTTGGGTCTTCCTGCAGCCCAGCGAACACCTCGGCGTACATTTTCGCCACCCTCTTCGGCGTATCGACGAGCCCTTCGCGGTTTGGATCTTCCCCGATCGCCTCAAGAATGAGGCGGACCGCATATTCAATTTGCGCAAAATTGATCTCTGGCATACAAACAACATCCTCCTGCATCATAAAAGCTGCATGTAATCCGATTCTAGCATAGGGAGCCAAAAAAAACAAAAAAGAAGGGCCGGTGGATCACCTGCCCTTCCCTCCTGCGCTCCTGCTATGTAGGCTTACTTGACGGCATCTTTCAATGCTTTGCCCGGTTTGAATGCAGGAACTTTGCTTGCCGGAATTTCCATTTCTTCGCCCGTTTGCGGGTTGCGTCCTTTCCGGGCGGCGCGCTCGCGCACTTCAAAGTTTCCAAAACCGATTAATTGCACTTTATCGCCTTTTCGCAGCGCTTCTGTAATCGAATCAAACACCGCATCAACGGCTTTTGTCGCATCTTTTTTGGAAAGACCGCTTGTTTCAGCGACCGCGTTGATCAATTCCGTTTTGTTCATGCCATTCACCTCCTCCCAAGGGGCTGGTCTTGTTTACTACCATTTGTGCACACTTTTCTGCTTTTCTATACATAGACATCCAATTCCAGCGGCAAGAAGGCCCGCGCGCCGCGCCGGCGCAGCCAATCATTCTATGTTTGCCTCGCGACAGTCCGCAGGAGATGCGCCTATGCCGCCGGCTGAAGCCCCTTCCCAACAGTTTGGGCTCCTCCTGTTTTCGCCGGGCGCAAACGAAGCCAAGGGCGAGGAAAGCCGCCTTCTTCCCGCCAACAGGCGGTGACATGCCTAATCTTAACCAATTGACCGCGGAAATTCAACATCTTTTTTCGCAAAAACGGCCAATTTTAGGCATATTTCACCAAAACAACGATTTCAGATAAAAGATTACCATAACGCCATGCCTATAATCAAGTGCCAATCCTGATTTCTCAAGGGTTTTGGCGATTTTTTCCCTTTGCCGCTTAGCAACTGAAAAAATGGCATCAAAAAAAGCTCCCTTGTCGGGAGC
This sequence comes from Geobacillus sp. G4, assembly GCF_040327975.1. Classification (NCBI taxonomy): domain Bacteria; kingdom Bacillati; phylum Bacillota; class Bacilli; order Caryophanales; family Anoxybacillaceae; genus Geobacillus; species Geobacillus sp. G4. The sequence goes on along the minus strand of NZ_JBEPJY010000003.1, from coordinate 259,824 downwards.
TTGCGCGCGGCCTCCGCTTTTCTTTCTGTCTAGCTGCGGCCGCTAGCTCCCTTCCGCAAAATAACCTCCGCCCTCGAAGTGCAAGCACTTCTGCGGGCGGAGAACATTTTGCCTCGGGAGCTTGCGCGCGGCCTCCGCTTTTCTATAAAATAATCGCGATGAGGCCGCCGGAGCCTTCGTTGATGATGCGCTCAAGCGTTTCTTTCAGCTTGTAGCGGGCGTTTTCCGGCATGAGCGCAAGTTTCGCTTGGATGCCTTCACGGACGATGGAGCTGAGCGAGCGGCCGAAAATGTCAGAGTTCCAAATCGACAGCGGATCGTCTTCGAAGTCTTGCATTAAATAGCGGACGAGCTCTTCGCTTTGCTTTTCCGTGCCAATGATCGGTGCAAACTCCGATTCGACGTCAACTTTGATCATATGAATCGACGGCGCCACAGCTTTCAAACGGACGCCAAAGCGCGACCCTTGGCGGATGATTTCCGGTTCGTCAAGACTCATGTCAGACAAAGCGGGCGCAGCGATGCCGTAGCCGGTTTGTTTGACCATTTTCAGCGCGTCGGCGATTTGGTCATATTCCGCTTTCGCATGGGCGAAGTCTTGCATGAGCTGAAGCAGATGGTCTTTGCCGCGAATCTCGACGCCGACGATTTCTTTTAAAATTTGATCGTACAGCTCATCCGGTGCATACAAGTCAATTTCGGCGATCCCTTGCCCCATTTCGATGCCGGCAAGCGCCGCTTTTTCGATGAAATCGTACTCGGCAAACTGCTGCACAACCCGGTCGACGTCGCGCAGCCGTTTGATGTCTTTGACGGTGTCGCGCACCGCTTCTTGATAGCTTTCGCGCAGCCAATGATCTTCGCGCAGCACCATCACCCAGCTCGGCAAGTTGACGTTCACTTCAAGCACCGGGAATTCATATAATGCTTCACGAAGCACGTTATACACGTCGGCTTCGCGCATGCTTTCCACGCTCATGGCGAGCACCGGAATGTCGTACTTTTCGGCGAGCTCGCGGCGAAGCGCCTCGGTTTCCGGATGGTGCGGCCGAACGGTGTTGACGATCATAATGAACGGCTTGCCGACTTCTTTGAGCTCGCTAATGACCCGTTCTTCCGCTTCGACATAGTCTTGGCGCGGAATTTCCCCGATCGTGCCGTCCGTCGTAATGACGACTCCAATCGTCGAATGTTCTTGGATGACTTTTCTTGTCCCGATTTCCGCCGCCTCTTGGAACGGGATCGGCTCTTCATACCAAGGCGTGTGGATCATCCGCGGCCCGTTTTCGTCTTCATACCCTTTTGCGCCGGGCACGGCGTAGCCGACGCAGTCGACAAGACGGATGTTGACTTCAAGCCCCTCATCCACTTTCACCGTCACCGCCTGGTTTGGCACGAATTTCGGTTCTGTCGTCATGATCGTCTTGCCGGCGGCGCTTTGCGGCAGTTCATCTTGGGCGCGCGCTTTATCGGCTTCGTTTTTAATGTTCGGAATCACGACCAACTCCATAAACCGTTTAATAAACGTCGATTTTCCGGTGCGGACGGCGCCGACGACCCCTAAATAAATGTCGCCGCCGGTCCGCTCGGCGATATCTTTAAAAATATCGACCTTTTCCAAATAACTCCCCTCCAGTCCTTCGGTCGTTATAAGAAACAGTGGAATGAGCTAGCATAGTCGGACACTATATGCATATGATGTTGTCCGATTCGGTTATGACTAAAATAGAAAAAATCCCTTCTCTAGAATGTATTTTCCTAGAGAAGGGAAGATGACTCATTTTGTAAAAAAAATCGGTTCATTCGTCTTGGCGTCGATCGTATAGGGCAACGAATACGCCGGCACAAACAGCGAATGGTCGGTCAAAATCGAGCGAATATCGTCACCCGGCTTGTAGTGGTGCGGATATTTTTTCAACGCCGCATACAAATCAGAACGGTAGTCAATGTAAATTTCTCCATTCCCGTCGATGACAAACGGCAAGTTGTTGCCGGAAAACGGGCTGACGACATAAGGCGGCTCTTTATAGCCGAGCTTTTTGTAATCGAGCGTAAATACGCCCGGCGCAACGACGTCTTGAAACGGCGGATATTTATGCTTGTCCGTGTACATGCTAAGCCGCAGCTTCAGATCACGGATGCGTTCGGCTAAGCGCAGATCAAGCAGCTTGACCGTCGGGTTCGTTTCCGCATCGATGATCATATACTGGAAGACGCCCCCGCTTTCATAGGCGTTTCCCGGCGGCTCCTGCATATAGCGGGGAACGAGCTTTTGAAAATCGACTGGATACTTCAAATACATCGGCGTGTTCATGTCGCGTGTTTTAATCGGCAGAAGCCCGCCGGTCGCCTTCCGGTACTCATCCACCGCCGATTGGACGGCCGCCACTTGGTCTTTGTAAGGAATTTGGTTTTGTTTCAGCCGCTCTTGTGGATACAAGCAGCCGGAAAGCAGCGCCAAACATATACATGACAACAACAAGCGAGCGATTCGTTTCATCTTTCCCACCTTTTTGCCTATTGCGGTGTCGGTCCGCTGAATACGACGAAAATGATGATGATGCCGGCGAAAATCAAAAGAATGTAGGCGACGAGCGCCAACAGAAAGCGAAGCCATTTCATCTTGACTTTGTAGCGGCTTAAGTAAATGAAGCCGACGGAAATAAACATAAACACCATCGAGGCGATGGCGATCCACATTTTCGCTAACGCCGGTGACATGGACGCTCCTCCTTTTTTTCGACAACTATAATTATAGCATTGGCAAAAAAAAAGCTGAAGTAAAGCGGGGCTTTCTTTACTTCAGCATCCCCTCATACCCTTCCGGAAGCTCAAGCCGATGATGGTTCGCCATATTGTATGCAGAACGAAGACGACTTGTACCGCCATTGGCCTATTTTCATCATTCTTGTTCGGCAAAAATGTTGTTTAAGTCATCCATTTCCTCTTTTTTTCCGCGCGCCATGAGCGAATCGACCGCCTCTTTCGGGTCTTTTCCCGCAAACAATACGTCATAGAGAGCTTCGGTGATCGGCATCTTCACACCAAGCTCTTTCGCCAGCTCATAGGCGGCTTTTGTCGTTCGCACCCCTTCGACGACCATCCCCATGCTCTCAAGCACCTCGTCCAGCTTTTTTCCTTGGCCGAGCATGTAGCCGGCCCTCCAGTTGCGGGAATGGACGCTCGTGCACGTGACAATCAAATCGCCGACTCCCGTCAAACCAGCGAATGTCAACGGATTAGCGCCGAGGGCGCAGCCGAGGCGGGCAATCTCGGCGAGCCCGCGCGTGATGAGGGCCGCTTTGGCGTTATCCCCATAGCCAAGCCCGTCGCTGATTCCGGCGGCCAAGGCGATGATATTTTTCAGCGCCCCGCCGACTTCGACGCCGATTAAATCCGGGTTCGTATACACGCGAAAATAGTGATGGTTCATAAAGATGTCTTGAATGCGGCGCGCCGCTTCCATATTTGGCGACGATACCGCCACGGTCGTCGGGTGGCGGAGCACGACTTCCTCGGCATGGCTCGGCCCGGAGAGAACGACAACATCTGCAAGCCATTCCCCCATTTCCTCGGCGACCATTTCCGACACCCGCTTATGCGTCCCTGGTTCGATTCCTTTGCTGACGGCAACAATGGTGATCGGCTTGGCCAAGCAGGCGCGCACGTCCGCAAGCACCGAGCGGATCGCTTTAGTCGGCACGGCGAGCACAACGATCGCAACGCCGTCAAGCGCAGCGCAAAGGTCGTCATAGCCGATAATGGCGTCCGGCAGGCGAACGCCTGGCAAATATTTCTCATTTGTCCGCTTTTCGTTGATTTCGCTGATCTGCTCGGTCCGATGACCCCAGAGCCGGACGTGGTGCCCATTGTCAGCCAGCACGAGCGCCAACGCCGTTCCCCAGCTTCCAGCCCCCAATACGGCGATGTTCTCCATCATTTTCCACTTCCTTTATCCGATTGTCGCAACCTTGAAAAATAGCAATCGCGCCGCCTCTTCGCTCCTGTTCGTCCGACTTTCGCGGCGGCGACACATGGCTTACGCTCCTGTGACACCACCCACACAGAACCAAGCTTTCCTTGGTTCGAGCCTCTTCGCCGGCCTCGCAACGCGTATCGCCGATGGGCGCGCGGCCTCCGCTTTTCTTCCTGTCTAGCTGCGGCCGCTAGCTCCCTTCCGCAAAATAACCTCCGCCCTCGAAGTGCAAGCACTTCTCGGCGCGGAGAACATTTTGCCTCGGGAGCTTGGCGCGCGGCCTCCGCTTTTCTTATTTCCGCGGGCGGGCGATGATTTTAATCGGCGTGCCTTCAAAACCGAATGCATCGCGGATGCGGTTTTCCAAAAACCGTTCATATGAAAAATGCATCAGTTCCGGGTCGTTGACAAACGCGACAAACGTCGGCGGTTTGACGGCGACTTGCGTCATGTAATAAACTTTCAGACGCCGCCCGTTATGCGTCGGCGTCGGATTCATCGCCACCGCATCCATGATGACTTCATTGAGCACATTTGTCTGGACGCGCATCGCATGATTGTCGCTCACAAGCCGGACGAGCGGCAAGAGCTTATGCAGCCGCTGCTTCGTTTTCGCCGATACGAACAAAATCGGCGCATAGTCCAAAAACGGAAAATGATCGCGAATCTTCCGCTCAAATTCGACCATCGTTTTGTCGTCCTTTTCAATCGCATCCCATTTATTGACGACAAGAATGACACCGCGACCCGCTTCATGCGCGTATCCGGCGATTTTTTTGTCCTGCTCGATGATGCCTTCCTCAGCGTTTAACACAACAAGCACGACGTCCGAGCGCTCAATGGCCCTTAACGCGCGCAAGACGCTATATTTTTCCGTGCTTTCGTAAATTTTCCCTCGTTTGCGCATCCCTGCCGTATCAATGATAACATATTCCTGCCCTTCGCGCACAAATGAGGTGTCGACGGCGTCCCTCGTCGTACCGGCGATGTCGCTGACGATGACCCGCTCCTCACCTAAAATGGCGTTGACAAGCGACGATTTGCCGACATTCGGCCGGCCAATGAGGCAAAACTTAATGACGTCTTCTTCATACTCTTGTCCACCGCCCTTTGGAAAATGACGGACAACAGCATCAAGCAAATCGCCAAGCCCTGTCCCATGAGCTCCGGAAATCGGATACGGCTCCCCAAAGCCCAGAGCGTAAAAGTCGTAAATCAAATCACGCATTTCCGGATTGTCGATTTTGTTCACCGCGAGCACAACCGGCTTATTCGACCGGCGGAGCAGCTTGGCCACCTCTTCATCAGCCGCAGTCACACCGTCCCGGCCGTTCGTCATAAAGATGATGACATCCGCCTCATCGATGGCGATTTCCGCCTGCTGGCGAATTTGCACAAGCAGCGGCTCGTCGCCAATGTCAATGCCGCCGGTATCGATCAAATAAAACGAATGGTTCAGCCATTCGGCTCGGCTGTAAATGCGGTCGCGCGTCACTCCAGGCACGTCTTCGACGATGGAAATGCGTTCCCCGACAATGCGGTTGAAAATCGTCGATTTTCCTACATTTGGACGGCCGACAATGGCCACGACTGGATTTGCCATGCTACCACCCTTTATCTTCGTTTTCTCCTTACCTTTGTCGCTGAAAAAAAACGCCCTTTTCGGAAGGGCATCGGTCCATCAACGCCAAGGGCACTTGACTGCGAGGCTAGGAAGGAAATGACTTTTTACCAATCAAGTGCATCTTTTAGCGATGAACCAGGGTAGGCTACAACTGCTTTATTTTATCAAAAAGCGAAACGCTCAACAACTAATGTTTGACGATAATAAGAAGCCCCTCGCCCACTTCATGGGCGATGCCATCCAAAATCGCCTCTAAATTCGCGGCGATCTGTTCCATTTCCTCTTTCGTTTGGCAAATAAAGATCGGCGCACCGCCGGCGACGCGCCCGCCGTTCATCGTAATGACGGCCAAAATTATTTTTTCATGCGTCATCGCCGCTCCACCCCTTCCGCTTCCAACGCCGTTTCTTCGGCATGCGGATGGCGCTCTCAAGCACCGGCACGTTTTCGATGACAGCCTTCGCCTTCTCGACATCCTCGACTTGCGGCAAAATAAAAATGCCGACGCGTCCGTCATTCAAATCGCGCTTGGCGAGCGGCACGAGCGCCGGCGTTCCCGAGTCGCGGTAAATGCCGAGGGCGGTCGATACATCATGCAAAATCGCCTGCCGCTGCCCAAGATTGGCGATCGTCGTGCGGGCGTTGAAATTTTTCGGCGTTAAAATAAACCCCATTCCATAGCGCAAAATTTCTTCGCGCCGCGCCGGCAAGCCGATGTTCATGATATAGATGTTGTCAACATACAGCCCTGCCCCTTCAAAATGCGGCTTGACATATTGGACCTCGGCAATGTCTTTCAGCCGGCTTCCGCTCATAAACCGCCGCGCCGTCATAAGGCCGATGATACTGGCGGCAAGCGCGGCCCAAATGTCCCATACTAAATAAAAGAGCGTCGATAAAAAGGAGACGAAAATGACTAAATAGTTCCGCCCTTCAAACACAATCGCGATGCCTTCGATGTATGTTTTTCCTCTCGGCACCAGCTCATACTGATCCAACTCGTTCAACGTATTGCGCTCCATATTGCGTACGTCGCGAAATTGTGAGGCGGCCAAGGCCAAAAACGTGATCGCTGCGAACTCTTTTTCCATAATCGCCGGCACGGCGACCGTTCCCAGGCCGGCGGCAATGGCCCCTAAGGCGATATGGATCGTCCGACCGTGCAAATACGTCGGGTATTGCCGGTAATCGGTGCGCAACAAATAAAGCCGCGTCAACACCCCAGCGGCAACACCGTATAAAATCGGAAACGTGTATTCGTTCACGGCTGCCTCGTCCTCCTTACAGGCCGTTTTTCCTCAAGCTGCAGCGAGAAGAAGCGGATCGATTCCCAAACGAGCAAAGATGATGCGCTAATGGCGAGCGCATCCAAAAAGGAAAACGACCCAAGCACATAACCCGGCGCCATGCGCAAGATGGACATGGCGTACACCACTTCCCCTTGACAGCCGCCGAGCGCCAGACAAAGAAGGCGGGCGGATATGCGGCGGTGGAACAGACTGCTGATCAAGGCCATCCACCAGCCAAGCATCCATTGGCCATCAAGCCAAATCCAGACCGGATCAAACAAGGCAAGCAGACGAAAAGCGGCATAGGCAAACGCCAAGCCGGACGCTGACAGCGCCATCCGCAGCCATCCGCATGGCCGCTGTGTGACCGCCACGTAACAAGAGGAGAAAAAAAGCACAAAAAAGGACGCCGCCATATGAATGGGACTGATCTTCACCGTCATCGAGGCCGAACTGATCATGAAAAGCGAAAATGCAGCCAGCTTCGTCCGCTCGACGGTCTTTTTCATCAAAAATGTCGCTGCAATCCATAACGCCCAAAAAAAGAAATAAAAATAAGCTCCTTCCATCTTTTCCACTCCTTATTATGTTCATTATGTCATCTTTTATGAACGTTCATTCCCGTATAGAAAAAACAGCATTCGTTCATAGTAAAAATGATCGCTGTACCGAAGCAGAAAGGAGCCATGGCGAAATGGGAAAAGATCGACAGGAAAAAAAGCTGAAGCAATCGCGGCGCGTCGAGTCAGATCGAGATCAGTCCCTCTCCTATAAAGGAGCGGCTCGGCTCGACACGCCGGAGGAAGCGCGGGAACGGAACGAGCACTAAAAATGACGAAAGGCCTTTCTCTACAACCACTCTGTTCGTTTGATTCCAAAAAAACGGCATTTCCATTGCCAATGATGAAAAGCTAGCCGCGCCAATAAGGACGGCTAGCTTTCGTTTACGGCGAAAAAACGATTTCGAACGAAAAATGGTCTATTCTCCTCTATGTGTCAAGGATCTTCCTTAAAGATTGAACATTCGTTTTTCGGTGTAGTCTACCGCAACCTCCTTCCCGATGCAAAACAAACAACTTCTGTTGATGGCAGGTTCAACTAGATAGAACAAGGCATCAACTTTTGGCTAAACAAAAAACCCCACCTTGATGGCGGCTGCCACCAAAATGGGGTTGCTTCACAGTTCGTCATTTCAATTTTTTCAGCTGCTCGCCAATCACTTCGCCGAGCTGAAAGCCGCGCGTTTCCGACGTTCTTGTGTATTGGCTGTAATCCTCGGCCGGCGCGGCCGCCTCTTCCTCAAGCAGCGCGCGGATGCTGAGGGAAAGGCGGTGATCCGCTTCGTTGACGTCGAGCACTTTCGCCTTCACCACGTCGCCTTCTTTCAGCACTTCATGCGGCGAGCCGATGCGGCGGTTGGCGATTTGCGACACATGCACCAATCCTTCGACGCCTGGGAAGACTTCCACAAACGCGCCGAATGAAGCGAGCCGTTTCACCGTCCCGGTGACGACATCACCCGGTTTCACTTTTTCGCCGAGGCCTTCCCATGGGCCCGGCAGCGCTTCTTTGATCGACAGCGACAGGCGGCCTTGTTCCGGGTCGACAGCCAACACTTTCACTTTCACCGCATCGCCTTCTTTCACCACTTCCGACGGATGAGCGACGCGCGTATGGGAAAGCTGGGAAATATGTACGAGCCCATCAAACCCGCCGACATCGACAAAGACGCCGAAATCGGCAATGCGGCGGACGACGCCATCCAACACTTGCCCCGGCTCAAGGCGGGAGAGCAGTTCTTTTTGCTGCCGCGCTTGTTCTTCCTCAACGACCGCCCGATGCGACAAAATGACGCGGTTTTTCTCGCGGTCAAGCTCGACGACTTTCACGGCGAGCGTTTTTCCTTTATAATCGGAAAAATCTTCGACGTAATGCGGTTCGACAAGCGACGCCGGGATGAAGCCGCGCACTCCGACATCGGCGACAAGACCGCCTTTGACGATGTCTTTAATGACTGTTTCAAATGTTTCGCCGCTTGCAAATTTGCGCTCAAGATCTTCCCACGCCCGCTCGGCGTCCACCGCTCTTTTCGATAAAATGAGCAACCCTTCTTCCCCGTCTTTTCCTTCTTCCACTTTTTTGACTTTGGCCGTCACTTCATCGCCGACAGCGACGGCATCGCTCGGTTTTTCAATATGCAAGTTCGACAGCTCGCTGATCGGAATGATGCCGCTTTGCTTGCTGTTTTCCACCTCGACCAGCACTTGCTTGTCCTCAAGCTTCACCACTTTGCCGCGGACGATATCGCCCACTTCATACACATTGACTTGCACATTCATCTCTTCTGTCATCGCAAAAACCCTCCTTCATCGACTGACAACTGTCAAAAGCGCGCCTCGCGCCGAGGCCGCGGCCGGCTGTCGGCAAAATAAGGACGCTTTTCTAGTTAGTATACCATATTTTCTCAATCAACATGTACTATAATGCTCATTGAGGCGGCGGAAGGGATGCCTCGAACAGCATATTCCTTTCATGCTCGCTGATGCTCTTCCAGCAGCCGGCGGATATGATCCATAATGTAATCGGCCGCTTCTTCCGGGCTCGCTTTCCGCGCGCGCAGCGGCGCCATATCGATCGGCGCTCCGTACACAACCTTAAGCGGCACAAACGGACGGTACGGGCCGACAATGGCGCACGGGACAACGGCGGCCTCGGTGCGCAAAGCGAAAAAGCCAACGCCGGGCAACGCCTTTTTCAGCCGGCCGTCTTTGCTGCGCGTCCCTTCCGGAAAAATGCCGAGCACTTCGCCTTGCTTCAGCACCTCAAGCCCCGTGCGCAGCGCCTGGCGGTCGTTCATGCCGCGCTTGACCGGAAAGGCATGCAAGCTTTTGACGAGCGTTTTCACGACCGGAGCACGAAACAGCTCTTCTTTCGCCATAAACCGAATCGGCCGCGGCGCCGTAATGCCGATGACCGGCGGATCTAGGTTGCTGATATGGTTGGCGCAAAGAAGCACGCCGCCTTCCTTTGGAAATTGTTCAATCCCGATCGTTTGAATGCGGTAAAAAGGGGTGAGCACTCCCTTGACGATCCCCTTGGCGAATGAATAAAAGTCCACCGTCATCCAATCCTTTCGTTGACAATCTCCATAATCCGCTCCACCACTTCCTCAACCGACAGCGATGTCGTATCGATTTCCACCGCATCCGGCGCCTTGCGAAGCGGCGCTGTCTCCCGTTCCGAATCGAGCCGGTCGCGGCGGGCGATCTCTTCTTTCAGCTTTTCAAGATCGGATGGAAAGCCGCGCGCGAGATTTTCCTCATGCCGGCGCCGCGCCCGCTCCTCGACCGAAGCTTTCAGGAAAATTTTTACTTCAGCGTTTGGCAGCACATGCGTTCCGATATCGCGCCCGTCCATGACGACGCCGCCCCCTTCCGCCAAGGCGCGTTGGCGGGCGACCATCTCCTCGCGCACAAGCGGATGCTTCGCAACAAGCGACACCGCATTCGTCACCGCCTCACCGCGGATGATGTCGGTCACATCGTCGCCATTGACTAGGACGATCTGTCCATGCGGCGACGGTTTCAACTCAATCGATGTATCGCGAAGCAGCGACAGGAGCGCCTGCTCATCATGGATGTCGACGCCGCATGCAAGCGCCCGGTACGTCAGCGCGCGATACATGGCGCCGGTATCGATGTATACGTAGGAAAGCCGCTCAGCGATCCGTTTGGCGACCGTGCTTTTCCCCGCCGCGGCGGGTCCGTCGATTGCGATGCTGATTCGTCGTTTCATCATTTCCTCCTAGCTTTACCGAAAATCGCTTGATGAGTGCACAAAGAAAAATGCAGGAAAACCCTGCATGTCTCCATGTTCATTGTACCATATCCGCCGTCAACGGTCGACGGCCGTTTCAACTGTTTTCGTTTTTTCTGGCTTGGCTACACCTTCGTATTCATACACCTTGCCGATATACAACGCCGCTGGCGTGTACAACACAAGCCATTGGGCGATCAACAGGCAAATCGTCTGGATGACGACAAGCTTCCACAACAGCTGTTCGATCCGTTTCATGGCGCAAGCCTCCTGCTTTCCCATTTTTTCTAGCAGTATTCCACGCGCCCAGCTCATTTATTCTGTTCGTTCTCCCATTTTCTCTCCTCAAGCTGCCGTTCAAAGCTGTAGCGAATGAGCCGAACGCGGTCTTGGGGGGCGAGGTTTGTGAACTCCACCGACATTTTCGCCATGCCGCGTTCGTCATCAGCCATGCGCACAATCGACGCCTTCGTTTGCACGTAATGGTATTCGCCGGAGCGCATCGCCAACACGAGCCAAAGCTCGACCGCCATGCCGGGGCGAAGAAGCGGAGCGTGCGCCGGCGGCACAAGGAGGGCGGCACCGCCGGCGCTGATATCCACCGTCTTCGTCACAAACGGAGCGAACTCGCTGTCAGACGGATGGACGGCCGCATCGACATTGGCTTTCACCCGTACATAACGGCGGCGCTGGATGCGCACGACGTATTCCTCGCCCGGGTAAGCCAAGACGACCATCGGCAACGGATCGCGGATTTTCCCCTTCACTTCGGTATCAAACATGTATAAACCGCCGTCTTGCCCGACAAAAGTCGCTTTAAACTGCATCCCGTTCAACAAATAAACGGTTTTTCCGCTCTGTTCATCGATCGGATAGCTGATATGAACCGCCCCGTCAGCAACAGCGAGCGCTTTGCTTCGGTATTGCCGCGCTGAGCCGTCCGACGGCTCAAGCCGGATCGAATCTCCGATTTTGATCATCATGTTTCCTTTTCTCCTTTTCAGTCAGCTGCCGAACCGGCGATCGTTTCGCTGACCCGCATGATGTCCCATGACGATTATACCATACCGTCCGACTGCCTTTGACCAAAAAAAGAGGAAAAGCCGACAGCGCCAGCTTTTCCTCCCTTGTTTTCATCTGTAATTCGGCTCCACGCTTTCGAGCTTCTCGACTTTTTCTTCAAGGCCGGTTGCGGCGTTAATGAACAGTTGATACGTTTCATCGCCAAGCGTTCCTAAAAACTCATAGCAAAGCACCGGTTTTTGCAAATCGTTCATAATGACCGCCTGGCGCTCTTCCATCACTTTCAAATGTGGGTTTAACTTTTTCTTCGCCGCCTCGACGGTGAGCGTCGGTTTGGGCAACGGACGCGGAATGGACGATGACAAATAGTCGCGCGCCGTAAAGCCGACGACATGGCCGTTGTCAAGCGCCACTTTCATTTGGATCGCTTCCGGGTAAATGCGGACGCCGTTTTCGCTTTTAACAAACGTCAGCACGGCGACATTATCGTATTGCGTGCTGTCGTACAACTCAAAGCCGGCGAATTGATGCCGTCGCAAAAACGCCATCCCGCGGTTGGCCGCCTCATGCAAGCTGACCTTCGGCTTGCCGATTGGCCGGCTGTTTAACGCCCAAATCGGATATCCGCCGTTTTTCGTCACATCCATATAAATGTCGCCCTTTGTTTTCGGATCGTGAATCGTTAAACTGTAAAAACGCTCATCCGCCCCATTGCCGCTGTCCGTCACCTTGATTTTCTCTGTTCCTTTTAAGCCGAGAAACTCGCGGGCGATCCGTTTCGCCTCGTCTTTGGAAATCGGGCGCCCTTTCGCGCGGACAAAGCCTTTTTCCTCGTTGGCGAGGCCGATGAACGACGGGCCGAACTCGGACGAACTTGAGAATGTATCAACATTTTTCTCCACCGCTTTTAAGCCGTCAATAATGATGTTGTCGCCTTTCTCGTCGTTCGTCGCCAGCGCCAGTTCGACGTCCATCCAGCGCAAATTGTTTTCCAGCACTAAATGCTGCACGTTGCGCAATTCTTGGCGGATCGCGCCGGCGCTTTTGTACAGCGCCTCGAGCGTCTTGTGCTCTTCTTCGGTCAACGGCTCTTTTTCCAAATCGCGCACAGCCGTCCGGTAGCTGAACTCGCCGATTTTCGATAAAAACTCTTGCGTCTTGTTAAACGGCAAAAGCGACAGCGGCAGTTGGCCGACATCGGAATGGGCTTCAGATGCGATTTTCCACACTTCGGCGAGCGCCGGCGACAATGAGGCGTGCGAATTCATCGCCAGCGTCGCTCCAAGCTTGTCATGCAGCAAATCGATCTGGTAGGCCAAATCGTGGAACGCGCGCTGGTAATTGTTTTCCGCATGAATTAAGATCGCGTTTTTTTCCTGATGCTCCCGGTAGCCCCAGTAACCAGTGCCGACGACAGCGACGACAAGCGCTGCAATCAGTAAGTTTCGCACCATCTCGTCTCCCTCCTTTTATTTGCAAAAAATATGGTTTCCAATCCGCTTGATTTGCGGGCGGCTCCAAATCCAAGCGCTCGTCGCCGTGGCTGGGTTAAAGTAGTAAATCGCTCCGCCGGTTGGGTCCCAGCCGTTGATCGCATCAAGCACCGCTTTTTTCGCCGTTTCATTCGGCGTCAGCCAAATTTGCCCATCGGCGACCGCGGTAAACGCGCCTGGCTGAAAGATCACCCCGGCGACCGTATCCGGAAACGACGGATGCTCCAGCCGATTTAAAATAACGGCGGCAACCGCCACTTGTCCGATGTACGGCTCCCCGCGCGCTTCCCCGTAAACGGCGTTTGCCATCAGCCGAATATCGTTTTGCGAAAACCCTTTCGGCACGTTCGACGCCGTCGTTTTCGCTGCCCGCGACGATCCTCCGCCGCGTTTTTTCACCTGCTGGCTGAGCGGAATGCCGCCGTAATGGGTGAAATCGTTTCCTTGGCGGATTTGCTCTTTCACAAACTGCTCGTAATATTTTGAAGCGTTCACAAGCTTCCGTTTCGTCTCCGATCCGGCTAGTCCATCGACCGGCAAGCCGTATTCGTATTGGAAATTGCGCAGCGCCCAATACGTTCGCCAGCCAAACACGCCGTCAATTTTGCCGTTGTAAAACCCAAGGTATTGCAGCCGCGCCTGCAGTTCAATGACATCATCGCCAACTGCTCCACGCTGAATCACTTGCGGGGAAAACGCGAAAGCATGGCCTGATGGGTAAATGCACGTCCAAACAGCCAATGCGATGAATAGAACCCATTTTCTTGCCATATGTGAACCTCCCGTCAACACTCACCGTTTTTACCCCTATTTTCCTTCCGTTTCCCTTTTTTATGCGAAAAAAAGAAAAAGCCAAAGCTTTTACGCTTGGCTTTTCACAGGCGGCACCGCTTGAGGGCGGGCGTATCCTTTCGCTTGTTTTACTTTGCGCAACGCCGCCCACCATAAGGCGAGCATAAACAACCCCATGTAATAGCCCCATCGCTCTTTGGCGAGCAACAGCCAGTCATAGACGCCATGAAGGAAAAACGGCAACAAAAACGACGCCCATAAATAATAGCGGCGCTTTTTTACGGCAAACTTCGCCTTGCCGAAATAAAACCCCATGATGACGGAAAAGAGCGCATGACTGGACACCGGCAAAAGCGCACGGGCAATGGCCGTCTCCACTCCGTTGGCCAACAAGTACAAAATGTTTTCCAGCGTCGCGAACCCAAGCGAGACGCTGGCGCTGTACACAATGCCGTCATACGGCTCGTCAAATTCGTCGTGGTCATACACAAAAAAATAAACGACAAACCATTTGACAAACTCCTCAAGGAGCGCAGCGGAAAGAAACGCCTCGGCTGCCGGCGACGCGACGATCCCTTCTGCCGCCAGCACGTATTGGATGAACATGATCGGAAACACAAGCAAGACGCCGAACAAAAACATGCGCAACACAAACGAAAGCGGCTCAGCCTCATACTCGTCCTTTAAATAAAAATAACTAAGCAGCGCCACCCCGGGGGCGACGCCGGCGGAAATCAACGAAAACATCCTCGATCCCCGTTTCTTTGGCATTTTTAACTTCATCGTACCACGAAACAGGGGAGAAAAAAAGAGGAATTGCTGGGCCGCTTGTTGCCTAATAAGCGAACAAGCCATCAACGGCGGCGTCGGCAGCAAGAGCGACAGCGAGCTTGATGCGCGCCTTTTTCGCATCGTAGGCGCTGCCAAGAATAACCCCTTTCTTATGCAAATCGTAGGCGCTGCCGGGGTAATCGTACGTTGTATACACCGCCCCTTCCTCGGCGCTCGTCGTCACAACGACTTTGATCCCCGCTTCGATGGCTTTGACGATTTCATCGACCATTTTTGGCGCCACTTGCCCGCGGCCGACCCCTTCGAGCACAATGCCAGCGACGCCGCTTTCTCGAGCCGCTTTAATGAACTTGCCGTCCGCCTCCAAGTAGCATTTCACAATGTCCACCGGCGGAAGCGGGCGCACAAGCTTGTAATATTCGCGTCGGATCGGCTTTTGGTACACGTACACCTCATCGTTGTCAATGATGCCTAAATAGCCGAAGCCGAAAGCGTTGAATCCTTGAATGTTCGAGGCGTGTTCTTTTTTCACGTATTTCGCGGCAAAAATGCGTTCATTGAACACAACGACCGTCCCCGCCCCACGCAACGACTCGGCGCACGCGGCGTAAATGGCATGGCGGATGTTGATGTACACATCGCTGCCCAAATCAGACGGCGCCCGCTGCGAACCGGTGACGACGATCGTCCGCGGGTCATCGATCGTCAAATCAAGGAAATAGGCCGTTTCTTCGAGCGCATCGGTTCCGTGAGTGACGACGATGCCATCAACGGATGGATCGGTGAAATGCGCCTCAATCCGTTTTTTCAGCTCAAGCCAATGCGAAAACGTCAAATGCATGCTTGGCAATTGAAATACGCTTTCCACGATGATTTCAATTTCTTTCGGCAAATGGCACATCGCCGCAAGTTCTTCACCGCTTAGCGCCCCGGCCCGCAGGCGGCCGGAGCGTTCGTTTCGCTTGCTCGCAATCGTGCCGCCGGTTGTCAGGAGCACCACTTTCCGTTTCGTCACGCAAGCCACCCTCGCTTTCTCGCTTTAGCATCATTACACGAATGTTGATTATCCATTATTTTACTAAAAAACAAAGAATGGTATGGCTGAACACACGCTTTTCTGCCTCTTCCCTCGAACAAGAACGCCGGCGGGCAAATGTCATTTGCCCGCAAGGCGTTCATTGTTCGAGGAGGGCATGCCGTCATATGCCCAGTCGATGTATTGGCCAAGAAGCGCTACTGCAGCTGCTTGGCCGACCCCTCCCGTTCGCGCTTGGCGATGCAGGCGGCAATAGCGTCTCCATGGAAGCGGCCGTTTTCGATAAAAATTTCATTCGCATCGTTGCCAGCGGCGATCACCCCGGCGATAAACACCCCCGGCACGTTTGTTTCCATCGTCTCTGAATCATAATGCGGCCGGCCGCTTTCCGGGTCGATCTGCACCCCGATGTTCATCAAGAAGCGATGATCCGGATGGTAGCCGGTCATGGCAAACACAAAGTCGTTTTTGATTGTTTTCGTTTCCCCGTCCACTTCATACACGACCGCATCTTCGGTAATTGCTTTCACATGTGCGCGAAACTCCATGCGGATGACGCCTTTCTTCACAAGAGAGTCAAACTCCGGCAAAATCCACGGCTTAATGCTTTTCGAATACTCGTTGCCGCGATACAGCACTGTCACGCGCGCCCCAGCTTTCACAAGCTCCATCGCCGCGTCGACGCTCGAGTTTTTCCCGCCGATGACAACGCAGTCGGTGTTGAAGTACGGATGCGCTTCTTTAAAGTAATGCATCACTTTCGGCAGCTCTTCCCCCGGCACGTTCATATAGTTTGGATGGTCGTAATAGCCGGTGGCGATGACGACGTACTGCGCGCGGTACGTCCCTTTTGTCGTTTCAATAAGAAATGCTCCATCTTCCTGCGGCTTGACGGTTTTCACTTCTTCAAACGTATTGACGCGCACTTGCTTGCGAACCACGACTTCCCGGTAATAAGCGAGCGCTTGATTTCGCGTCGGCTTCCGGTTTTCCGTGATAAACGGCACGCCGCCGATCTCCAACCGGTCGCTCGTGCTGAAAAACGTCTGATGCGTCGGAAAACGGTAAATCGAATGGACGATGTTTCCTTTCTCGATCACCAGCGGCGAAAATCCGGCGTCTTGCAAAGCAATCGCCGCCGCCAGCCCGCACGGACCGCCGCCGACAATAATGATTTTCTCCTCTTTCATCGTTTTTGCCACCTCGCATGAAGCAAAAAATCCCCTATCTTATGATAGGGGATTTCACCAAAGCTTGCAAACATCGGCGCTTGCTCGCCTCACACCCAGCCGCGGAACCGGCACGCTTCCGCCATTTTGCGGACGCCGACCATGTAGGCGGCAAGGCGCATGTCGACGCGGCGCGTCTGCGCCATTTCATACACGTTGTTGAACGCTTTGACCATCACTTTTTCAAGCCGCTGTTCCACTTCTTCTTCCGTCCAATAGTAACCTTGGTTGTTTTGCACCCATTCGAAGTACGACACAGTCACGCCCCCAGCGCTTGCAAGCACGTCCGGAACGAGCAAAATGCCGCGCTGCGTCAAAATTTCCGTCGCCTCAAGCGTCGTCGGCCCGTTCGCCGCCTCGACGACGATGCTCGCCTTAATGCGCGGAGCGTTTTCGGCCGTAATTTGGTTTTCGATGGCCGCCGGCACCAAAATATCGCAATCGAGCTCAAGCAGCTCTTGATTCGAAATCGTATTTTTAAACAGCTTCGTCACCGTGCCAAAGCTGTCGCGCCGTTCAAGCAAATAGTCGATGTCGAGCCCGTTCGGGTCGTACAGCGCGCCGTACACATCGGAAATGCCGACGACTTTCGCCCCGGCGTCGTGCATAAATTTGGCCAAATAGCTGCCGGCGTTGCCGAACCCTTGAACGACGACGCGCGCTCCCTTGAGCGACAAGCCGCGTTTTTTCGCCGCCTCGCGGATGCAAATGGTCACTCCTTTGGCCGTCGCTGTTTCCCGGCCGTGCGAACCGCCGAGGACAAGCGGCTTCCCGGTGATAAACCCTGGCGAATCAAACTCGCGAATTCGGCTGTACTCATCCATCATCCACGCCATAATTTGCGAGTTCGTAAACACATCCGGCGCCGGAATGTCTTTTGTCGGTCCGACGATTTGGCTGATGGCGCGCACGTAGCCGCGGCTTAGCCGCTCGAGCTCGCGGAACGACATCGTGCGCGGGTCGCAGACGATGCCGCCTTTGCCGCCGCCGTATGGCAAGTCAACGATGCCGCACTTTAAGCTCATCCAAATCGACAGCGCTTTCACTTCTCGTTCCGTCACATCAGGATGGAAACGCACGCCGCCTTTCGTCGGACCGACCGCATCGTTATGCTGCGCGCGGTAGCCGGTAAAAATTTTCACCGACCCGTCGTCCATGCGCACCGGAATGCGGACTGTCAACACGCGGATCGGCTCTTTTAACAGCTCATACACTTCTTCCGGGTAGCCGAGCTTTTCCAACGCTCTATGTATAACAATTTGTGTCGACGCCAGCACGTCGTATTGTTGTTCTTTCTCTTCCGTATGCTTATCGGCTGCCATACGTAAACCTCCTATAAGCTCGCTATAATAATTTGTCGCCTTTCATGTCATAGTATACACCTTCTGTGGCCGGATGCAAAGGAAAAATGGCGAAGCGGCGTCGAACAGTTGGCGCAAAAAAATAGACTCCTTGTCCATTTCAAGGAGCCTTTCTATACCTTTAATTGGCGCGGAAATAACGAACGAGCTGTTCGATCGCGCGGCGTTCAATCAGCCGCTTCCCATATTCTTGCACACGATGTATCGTTATCGTAGCCGGGTTGCCAAACTCGGCCAGCAAGGCGACAAAGTTGTCGAGCGGAATTGGGGGCTCTTCGGGAACATGCAAGTAAAAGCGGCCTTGATAGGAATAAAGCGTGCCGTCGAGGCAGCCGACCGCATGCAGGCGATGAGCGAGCTGGATGACATCTTCAAACGTTTGGAATTCGTAAAATATGTCATCGCTCTCATCGAGCGTTACTTGCATTTCGATATAATCGTCGGCGAATTCTTCTTCCATGTCGTCGTAGTCGCCTTCGTTCGTAACGATAACGACCATGCCCTGCGCCGGTAAAGAGTACACTTCGACCGCGATCGATCCGTTCACTTCAAAACCGAGCTCTTCGCTTGCTTCCTCGATCATATCGCGGAACAGCTGATGGACTTTAAACGTATCTTTCCATAAATCGTCTTTCGTCAACCCGCGGTCCAGCAAATCGTCAAACGTCAGGAAAATTTTGATTTTGTTGTGGGTCAAGCGCTCAAGACGCATCGGCACCCCTCCTTACCTACAGAGCCATCTCTTACCGTTATTGTATGACGCAAGCGGCAATTGGTTCGTTTGTTGTTATTAATGAGTTTACATCGTTTTCCCCGTTTTAGACAAGCATTTTTTCTCGGTTGCTCCCCGATCAGCATACTTCCTCCTATCATGGCCAGCGATGCGGCATCGTCTGGCGGCCTCTCAACGTCATCATACCATAAAAAAAGGAAAAAACGAAAAAAAGCGCCGCCAGCCGCCAATGGAACTGAAACGCCCAATAAAAATGGCCGAGCGCCGCCAAGCTGAGCAACCATTGGCCTAAACGGGGCAGCCGACCGGACAACAAACGCATCGTCCCGGTTACAGCGATGCTAAGAAGCGTTCCGTTGGCAGCGACGCCGAGCAAAAAACAAGCAAAAGCAAGCCATGTTCGAAACGGGGAAAACAACAGCTGCGTCAAAAACAAGGTTGGGGAAAACGGCTCAAGGGGCGGCAGCCAGCGAAAAAACAAATACGTGCACAAGACAGCGACAAAGGCGATCATCCATAGGCGGCACATTTTTTCCTCCTTATTATTGCCATGATTCGCCATGACAAACAGGCATGAACGGTACTGCTCTATCATAATATAGACTGAACTTTGCCAAAAAAGGAGGGGTTTCATGTTTACAACGCGCAAACAATATGAGCCGTATACAAGCCCGTTTGACCCATGCCCGCCGATCCGCGTGAAAACATACGTCACCGCACCAAACTTATACGTCGGATTCCAGCCGCCCAACTTGCCGCAATTCCCTCTTCGTGAAGCGTTGATGAAAGGGACGCTTTGGCAAGTGTTTTACGATCCGTACTACAGCCCTTACGAAACAAAGACAAAAGGTGATGGCTCATGAAACAAATGCCAAAGGAGTATTATGAACAGCTTGAAGAGCTGCAAGCCGTCGACTTTGCCCTCGTCGAACTGACACTCTACTTGGACACCCATCCGACCGACTATCAAGCGATTCAACAATTTAATCAACTCGCCAAAAAACGGAAACAGCTGAAAAAACAATTTGAAGCCGCCTATGGTCCGCTTGAACAGTTTGGCCATAGCTATTCCAACTACCCGTGGAACTGGGACGACACGCCATGGCCTTGGCAAGTGTAGCCGATCCATCACGAACGCAAGGGGGGAACGGATCATGTGGATTTATGAAAAAAAATTGCAATACCCGGTCCGCGTCAGCACGTGCAATCCGCGGCTGGCAAAATATTTGATCGAGCAATACGGCGGTGCAGACGGGGAGCTGGCAGCGGCGCTCCGCTACTTAAACCAGCGCTATACGCTGCCGCCGAAAGTCATCGGGCTGCTAAACGACATCGGTACGGAAGAACTCGCCCACCTTGAAATGATCGCAACGATGGTGTACAAACTGACGAAAGACGCGACGCCTGAGCAGCTAAAAGAAGCCGGGCTGGAGCCGCATTACGTCGACCATGAGCGCGCCCTCTTTTACCATAACGCCGCCGGCGTTCCATTCACGGCGACGTACATCCAAGCGAAAGGCGACCCGATCACCGACTTGTATGAGGACATCGCGGCCGAAGAAAAAGCGCGCGCGACATATCAGTGGATCATCAATATGAGCGACGACCCGGATTTAAACGACGGACTCCGCTTTTTGCGCGAGCGGGAAATCATCCATGCCCAACGGTTCCGTGAAGCGGTGGAAATTTTAAAAGAGGAGCGCAACCATAAAAAGGTTTTCTAAGCCAGCAGCTGAGCGGAACCCCCGCTCAACTTTGTTCATAATAAAGATTGATGCCATACTCCCGCTTCATCCATTCAAACAGCCGATGGCGCCCGTTCCACTGTTCTTGGTCCTGCCATAAATCGATGCTTTTTTGAATGATCTCACAGCGAAGGGCGTGAAAATCGTCTTCCGCCTTTTCGCTTTTTCCTTTGTAGTAGACGGCTGCCCAATAAACGGTGCTTAAAAGAAGCAGAATCAACACATGGGCAGGCGCAGCGAAAAACCAGGCGATCCGCTCTCCCCACGTCCCGAAAGCCGCCGCCTTGGCCAAAAGATAAAGCAGGAAAACGGCCAAACCGGAAAACGCGGCCGCCTGCAAGAGCAACGTCCGCTTTTCGAGCCGCTCCCATTTTTTCTTTTTTTCGATGACGGCCATCAACATTTCCTTCGCCACTTCATCGAGGGGAAATTCATCTGGAAAATGGACCATCTCCTCTCCCCCTTGTCCTGTTTTTATTGTCCATCATATGCCGCAGAAGGCAGCATTAGAACAAAGAAAGGGGAGCGGCAGACAATGCTTTGTTTCGCTCAATGGTTTTCGTCAAGCGGAATGCGCAGCGTTTGCCCTGGCTGAAGGCGGCCCGTCGACAAGCCGTTTTCCTTTTTAATGAGATCGATCGCATCAGGCGTGCCGTAATATTTCATGGCGATGCTGTAGAGCGTCTCATTGGCTGCGACGACATGGGTGATGATTTTTCCTTGTTCATCATCGGTCTTCTTTTCCCGGCCGCCGACGCTTCCTCGGTCGGCGGCGCTCTTCTGCTTCGATTTGGCCGCCTGTTCTGTCCTCTTGACTTCGTCGTCTTGAATAATGCGCACCGTCTCGCGGCCGCTTTGATCTTCATGACGAACGACTGTGACCGTGTCGGACTTCGATTGGACATGGTGGATGGCCAGCACGACTGCCGGCAACGCCAAAAACAAGAACACGAGCAGGCGGGCCGGGACGTATTTTCGCTTTTGTTCTTCTTTTTCCCTCCGCCGTTTGATGCGCGAGGACGGCGCGCTCTCATCGATCCGCAAGCGCCGCCCAGCTCGGCGCTCCTGTGTTCCTTTCATCGCTTCACCCCTTCCTCCCGCTGCAACCGAATATGCAAAGCGAGCACCACATCGATCAAAAAGTGGGCGACAACCGTCACCCATAAACTCCCGGTCTGTTCGTAAAGCGCACCGAGAAACAAACTGATGAGCACAACCATCAGAAACAAAAACCATTTTTCCAAATAGCGCACATGCAGCACAGCAAAAATGACGCTTGCCGCTCCAAGCCCCCAATGCGTCTGCACAACACCGCGAAACAGCCATTCTTCCGTCACAGCGATGAGCGCACATAAAAAAAAGAGATGCGGAATCGAGCGGCCGCGGAATATTTTTTCGTTCACCCCGCCGTCGTCATGCCAATCATCCGGCAAATAGCGCATGGCCAAAAAATCGACCGCCAGCACGAGCGCCGCCCCGCCCGCTCCGTATAGCAGCACATCGGTGAGATCGAACCGCCAAAGCCGGCGCCACTCCGCCCAATCGAACAAAAAGAGCGAACAGCCGCCGGCGGCAAGAAGCAGCAACCCTTGCGTTACATAAAGATGAAAAAGCAGCTCGCGCTCTGTCATCTGCCGGATTTGTTCACTTTGCCGTTTCATTCGTCCGCCCCCCGCCAAAAAGCATGTCCCACAACTCCTCGCGCCAATGGCGAACCGGCGCCTCCTCCGGACGGCGGACGGCTCGTTCATAGCCGTCAAGCGAAAGCCCGCAGCGATCGCAGCAGACATTCTGCTGATCCGTCAGCTCCTCGCCAAACGCGCGGACAAGCGCTTGACGCCGGCACGAAGACAAGTGCACCCATTCATCCATTTCCTGCAGTTTTTTCCGCTTCCAGCGCCGCCGCGCCTCGATGGCGGCTGCCATCCTGCCGTACAGCCGCTCTTTCGCCTCCGCTGTCAGCCAACCAGGCATCGCCCGTTGTTCCCGTTCTAAAAAATACGCCAACAGCCGCTTTTGTACGTCGGTGAATCCGGCAGCCTCGAGCGTCGCCATCGCCGCTTCCCATCCGGCTCCTTCCGGCAGCCGCCAACACCACTCACGCAGCTCGCGCGGACTTAACAGCTCGGCCTCCGCCACCGCCTGGGCCATGGCCCGGTCGCCGTCCGCATAAAATAACACAGCAAGGCTTGGCGCTCCGTCGCGCCCCGCGCGCCCGATTTCCTGCACGTACGCCTCGAGCTGGGCCGGCATATGAAAATGAAGCACAAATCGGACGTTTTCTTTGTTCACGCCCATGCCGAATGCGCTTGTACAACATACGATGTCAAGCTGACCGTAGACAAATTGCTGCTGCACGAGCAGCCGTTGCTCCCCGTCCATGCCGGCATGGTAATAGGCGACCCGCCCCGCGCCGCACTGTTCGAGCCGGCGCGCCATCTCTTCCGCCCATTGACGGCTCGAAAAATAAATGATTCCCGGGCCTTCGAGACGCTTGGCATAATCGGCCAAGCGCGCCGCTTTGTCCTCCGTTGATGAACAATGCTCCACGCACAAGGCGATGTTCGGACGATCGACGGAATGAATATGGCGGCGGGCGCCATCCATCCCGAGCGTGCGAATAATATCCTCCTGCACCTCGGGCGGCGCCGTCGCCGTCAACGCCAAACACGGCGGGGCCCCGAGCGCGCGCCGGATCTCCCCAAGCTTTAAAAAGTCCGGGCGAAAGTCATATCCCCATTGAGAAATGCAGTGCGCTTCATCGACGACAAAAAGCGAAATGCATACGCGCCGAAGCGCCGTTAAAAATTTTGCCGACTGCAGCATCTCCGGCGACGCGTAAATAAAGCGAAACTCCGCAAGCGAAGCGAGCGCCTGCCATTTTTCTTCGGCATCAAGCAGGCTGTGAAAAGCAATCACTCGCTTTTCCCCGCGCCGGCGCAACTGCTCGACTTGGTCCTCCATGAGCGACACAAGCGGCGAAACGATCAGCACACTGCCTTGAAGCAAATACGCTGGCAGCTGATAGCAAAGCGACTTGCCGCTTCCGGTCGGCAGCATCGCCAGCACGTCGCGCCCAGCAAGCACATCTTCCGCCACTTCCCGCTGACCCGGGCGGAATGAAGCATGTCCGAACTTCATGCGCAGCGTTTTCGTCAACTCGTCCAACGTCCCACTTCCTTTGCCAACACGAGCCGAATTTCGAAATAGCTGACTTTGCCATCAAGCGCCTCGCGAATCTCTTTCAATTTCCTCGTCCTAAGCGCCTGCGCCGCCGCTCGAATGGCCGCCGCCTTTTCATCGTCGACAAACGGGGCGATCGAAAAACCGGACACATTGGCAGCGATTTCGACAACGTGATCCTCAATCGTGCTTCGCTTCAAGCGGCGAAGATTGGAAATATCTTCTATCGTTTTTCCTTTCCGCAGCCATTCGTACGTTTTTTGCGCCGATTGTGTCAGCACCGCCGGCGTCAGTCCGCTCATCAATTCGGCCATCATCGGAACGCGTCCAGCCTCAGCTTCCGCCATGATGTAATGAAGCACGTTGCGGAATTGAAACTGCACGTAGAGCGCGTCCTTTTGCAAATAGGCCGCGATTTGCTCCATCGTCCAGCCGATGCGGACCGCGCTCGTCAAACGCAGCGTAAAGATCACCGCCGCCTCTTCCGAAACCGCTTCAAGCAGCCGGATGAGCTCTTGATACAGCGTCTCGGCCAACATCTGGCTCGATCCTTTTGCAAGCAAATATTGCTTCACCCATTGAAGCGTCCGCTCGTCGCGGCAAATCGGTGCAAAACGCCGCCCATAGACGAGGTTTGACAATGTCTGCCCGATCAAGGAAAGACGCTGCCAAAACAGCGGTTCCGCCTCATGATAGCGCCAGCCGTTCAGATGGCGGGGGAAAAGCGCTGCTTGCTCGGCAAGCCATTCTTCCCCTGCCGCGGTCAACGTGTATGTCCGCTGTTTCGCGGATAAAGCGAGTCGCTGTTCGACAAGCGCCATTGCCGCTTCCTCGAGCGCCGCCATCGTCACATTCTTCCATGTGCCAAACAGCGGCTCAAGCTGAAACCATTTGCTGTCTTGGAGCGTCTGCGCCGATTTTTTTCCCGAAAATAAATGATACACCGCCGCCAGCGTCCGTTCGCCGTTGAAGCGGCGCAAGCAATGGGCGAGCAAAAATGAGGCATAGCCATGCCGCATCCTGCGTTCCTCCCTCGCCTCTATTGTAGCAAAAATCGCCCAACCGGTCGGCAGAAAAAATCGATCGGTTGACAGTTCCGCCATATGATAACAAAACTAAATAAGATGCATATGTGTAAAAATACAAGAGAGCGATTTTTTTGTTGAAAAGCCGGCCGTACGGTCTTATTATTAAAAGTGAAAAGTTCATTTCCGAGCAGGCAACACGGAGATGGCCCGTCCGTTTCCAATAAACTTGGGGAGGTTCGATTTTTATGCCAAAGTATACGATTGTGGATAAAGAGACTTGCATCGCCTGCGGAGCTTGCGGCGCCGCCGCTCCCGACATTTACGACTACGACGAGGACGGCATTGCCTACGTCACCCTTGATGACAACCAAGGCATCGTCGAAGTGCCGGAGATTTTGATTGACGATATGATGGACGCCTTCGAAGGCTGTCCGACTGAATCGATCAAAGTTGCTGACGAGCCGTTTGACGGCGATCCGAATAAATTCGACTGACATTCCCCCTCTTGCCTTGCCGGCAAGAGGGTTTTTTGATGCAAGCGTGAAATCACAAGTGGCGCATCTTGAACGAACGTGCTACAATAAGATTGGCTTGTCCGCCGCGCCTGCTGGGTGGACAAGTTTTCATGTATACATAACCAACAAAGGAGGAACGGGTTATGGCATTCGAAAATAAAATTGTCGAAGCGTTTATCGAAATTCCAACCGGGAGCCAAAACAAATACGAATTCGACAAAGAACGGGGCATTTTCAAGCTCGACCGCGTCCTATATTCACCGATGTTTTATCCGGCTGAATACGGCTATTTGCAAAATACGTTGGCGCTGGATGGCGACCCGCTCGACATTTTGGTCATCACGACAAACCCGACGTTCCCGGGCTGCGTCATCGACACGCGCGTCATCGGCTATTTGAACATGGTCGACAGCGGCGAAGAAGATGCGAAATTGATCGGCGTTCCGGTCGAAGATCCGCGCTTTGACGAAGTGAGATCGATTGAAGACCTCCCGCAGCACAAACTGAAAGAAATCGCCCACTTCTTTGAACGCTACAAAGACTTGCAAGGGAAACGGACGGAAATCGGCACATGGGAGGGGCCGGAAGCAGCCGCCAAATTGATCGACGAATGCATCGCCCGCTACAACGAACAGAAAAACAAGTAATCCGTCCAACATCTCATTTCACCAGACGCCGTTTTTCTATTTCCGAACAATTTTGCCCATGTCGTTTGATATGGGCGCTTTTCTTTTTCAAACCCCGAACATTCCTGCTCAAAAAAACGTTTTCATTGGTATGACTTCTTTTTCCCCCATTGACAGAAACCGCTTTCGCATGTTAAATTATCAGAAATTTAACATCCTTGAAACAGAAAGGGGCACCCACTGTGTTTCGCGTACTCGTTTCCGACGCCATCAGTGAAGAAGGTTTGGCGCCGCTCTGCGCATCGGCGCAGATCGACATCGTGCAAAAGAAAACAACCGAAGCGGAAGAGGAATTGCACACCTTTGACGCTTTGCTCGTGCGCAGCGCCACCAAAGTGACGGAAGAACTATTGGAAAAAATGCCGAACTTAAAAATTATCGGCCGCGCCGGGGTGGGCGTCGACAACATTGATGTCGATGCAGCGACGAAACGCGGCATCGTCGTCATTAACGCGCCAAACGGCAATACGATTTCGGCCGCTGAGCATACCTTTGCCATGATGGCCGCCCTCGTCCGACGCATCCCGCAGGCGCACATTTCCGTCAAATCGAGGGAGTGGAACCGCTCGGCGTTTGTCGGCAACGAGCTGTTTGGCAAAAAATTGGGCATCATCGGCTTCGGCCGCATCGGCTCGGAAGTCGCCAAACGGGCGCGCGCCTTTGGCATGAGCGTGCACGTGTACGACCCATTTTTAACGAAAGAACGCGCCGAAAAACTCGGCGTCTCGATTCACTCGCTTGACGAAGTGCTGGCCGTGGCTGACATCATCACCGTTCATACGCCGCTCACGAAAGAAACGCGCGGGTTGCTTGGCACGGAAAACTTGGCGAAAACGAAAAAGGGCGTCTATTTGATCAACTGCGCCCGCGGCGGCATCATCGACGAACAGGCGCTCATCCCGTTCTTGGAAAGCGGGCATGTCGCCGGCGTCGCCCTCGACGTCTTTGAACAAGAGCCGCCAGGGGATCATCCGCTTTTAGCGTTTGACAATGTGATCGTCACGCCGCATTTAGGGGCGTCGACCGTCGAAGCGCAGCTGAACGTCGCCACCCAAGTCGCGGAAGAGCTGCTCCACTTTTTTGAAGGGCGGCCCGTCACCTCATCGATCAACTTGCCGGCGTTGTCGAAAGACGTCTATGAAAAAATTCAAGCATTCTATCATTTAGGCCGGAAGCTCGGCTTGATTGCATCGCAGTTTATGAACATCCCGGTGCAAGAGCTGTCGGTCACCTACGCCGGCACGGTCGCTGATCTGGAGACGACGTACATCACCCGCAGCCTGCTCGCCGGCTTCCTGCGGCCGCGCGTCGCCTCAACCGTCAACGAGGTAAACGCCGCCATGGTCGCCAAAGAGCGCGGCATCACATACGGCGAAAAATTTTCCGATGAAACGCACGGCTATGCGAACTGCATTTCGCTCACCGTCCATGGCGAAAACAAAACGTTCACCATCAAAGGGACGCACGTGCCGAACTACGGCGACCGCATCGTCCATTTTGACGGCGTCGCCATCGACTTTGCCCCGGAAGGCCATCTCCTGTATATCCAGCACCAAGACCGGCCGGGGATGATCGGCAAAGTCGGGAACGTGCTTGGGGCGCACGATGTCAACATCGCCACCATGCAAGTCGGCCGCCAAGAAGCGGGGGGCAAGGCGATGATGATCTTATCGCTTGACAAACCGGTTGATGATGAGGTATTGCAGGCGTTGGCGCAAATTGATGACATCGAAACGGTGAAGCGGCTCGAAGCGTAACCACCCGCTTCTGCGGGCAGATCATACAAAAAACGCAGGCCTTCCCAGAAAGGAGCCTGCGTTTTTCGTTCGAGCAAGCCCCACAGCAGCCATTCGCATCGTATAGTTCCCTCTTGCGAAAAGGCGATGATCATGACCCAAAAGGTTGTTTTTCCTTAAACCAAACACAATGCATCGTTTCTTCATGATTGTTTTACGCCTACATACTAAGAAAGGGTGTCCCGATCCTTTTGGGACACCCTCGTGTTTTGTCAGTTCCGTTCAGCCGAGCGGCACCGCCTTCCGCTCGCCTTTCGAGAACGTCATCAGCTCGGTGTAGCCGACACTGCGGGCGAGTTCCACCGCCTTGTCAAAATCGGCGCCGACATGCTCAGGCACGTGCGCGTCGGACGACAACACAATCGGAATGCCTTTGTCATAGCACATTTGGAGCAGGCGCGGATCCGGATACAGTTCGCCAACCGGCTTGCGCAGCCCGGCGGTGCTGATTTCGACGCACGTTTTCGAATTGGCGAGCGCTGTTGTCGCCCGGTCGTATTGTTCAAGCAAAAATTCCTCATCTTCCGGGACGTATTTAAAAATTTTCACCAAATCGAGGTGGCCGATAATGTCAAACAAATTCGACTCGGCGAGCGTCACGACTTGATCGAAATATTTGCGGTATGTATCGTACAAATCGCGCCGTTCCCACTCGTGGCGATATTCGGCTAAGTCGATGCCGAAATCGTCGACCCAATGGATCGAACCGATGACATAGTCAAACTCGTATGAGCGGATAAAGGCGGCCATTTCCTCGTGTTTGCCCGGCGTATAATCCATTTCGATCGACATTTTCACATCGAGGCCCGCATCCCACGCTTCGTGGAACAGCCGGACATAATCGTCCATATCGTAGCAGCGGCGCGCGTCGACCCACGGGTTGGACAAAATGTTTTTCGTTTGGTAAAAATGGTACGCGTGCTCGGAAATGCCGAAATGCTGGATGCCTTTTTTGACCGCTGCATCCGTGAACTGGCGCAAATAATCAAGCGTCAACGCCCCTCGTTCCAAATGGTTATGATAATCGGTCAACATCGGTGTTTCTCCTCTCCTGCTGTTTTTCTCATTATAACGCATTACCGCAAGAAAGGACAACCGTTTTGCGAATATTCATCCAATCATCCGTTGGCGCCGACAAGAAACAACAGTCCGACGCATACCGCCACACCAGCCACCGCCAAAAGGCGTCTCATCACATCGCCCATTTCCATCCCTCCTTGCCTATGTCGCACCATATATGTCTTATGTCAAAACGAACGCCGATAGAACGGCCTCGCGTCGACATTACCAAAAATGTAACAAAATGATACCGTCTAAAAACCGCTAAGAGCTCACGCTGGCGGCTACGGGCCGGTTGCCAGCAACGCGGCGTTCGGTCCGGCCGGCACGTTGATCGGCTTCCCAAGCGGATACGGGCCAAGAGTCGATAACCCGCTCGATTCGAATGTGACGTCAAGCAGCCCAAACTCTTTCGCCGTCAGCAGCACGGCCTCCGCCATGCTCGCCGCTTCTTCCG
This sequence comes from Geobacillus sp. G4, assembly GCF_040327975.1. Taxonomy (NCBI): domain Bacteria; kingdom Bacillati; phylum Bacillota; class Bacilli; order Caryophanales; family Anoxybacillaceae; genus Geobacillus; species Geobacillus sp. G4. The sequence goes on along the minus strand of NZ_JBEPJY010000003.1, from coordinate 230,191 downwards.
CGCTTGGCCGAGCGGACAAATGAAGCCGGACCGTAGCATGGCGCGCATCGACATCGACCGAATCAACTTCCACCCCTGGTGGAATGGCCGGCTCAAGCCCGTGGATCGTCGATTTTTTCATCTGCTGCAGCGCCTCAGGAAACGAGCGGGCGCTGCCTAGCGCCGGGATGAGCACCGGATAGCCGAAGGAGGAGGAGCGGTTTTGATAATACATTCGCTTCTGCTCATTGATTTTTGTCGTTTTTAGACGACCCAACACTGGCAAATCGAGCCCCTCCTCCTCCCCAGTGAAAAAGCGGATGCTTCGCCCGCCCATCTGCCGCACTGTTTCCATGACCGCGTCGAAAAAGAGGCGCTGTTCCTCATGGCTGGCGGCAAACACGCGATGGCTCGCTGGAACGCGAACAACCCATACGCGCCCATCGCCTGCCGCCGGGGCCATCTTCACACCGTCGAGCCACGCGGACGCCTCACGCAACGGGGAACGGGCAAGCTCACCGAGCGCCGCGGACAGCCGTTCTTTCGGCGCAAAACGGCCAGGAAGGGGAACAACCACTGGCACCACTTGGCCGATTCGCTCATCGGGCAAGGCAATCACCACTGCATTCGCCGGTTCGCTGGCGGCCATCATCGCTTTTGGGTGAGAGGAAGCGCCATCCGCCTCTAGCGTCTGAACAGGGGATGAGGAAGCCTCGTTTTTGTCCGAACGTGTTGGAACGATAAAATGCGGACCGGCATAAACCGCCAATGCAAGCACGGCCGCCGATGCAACCGCTGGGAGCCAACGCCGCTTCCAGCGCGCCATCCGCTGAGCGCGCACCAGCCGGACATACACTTCTTCTTTCGTGCGCCGGTCTTTGATGACGGGCAACTGTTCAAGGCCATGTTCAATGCATCGCTCATTCCAATTGAGCTTTTTCACACCGCCACCCCTCCTGTTTTGCCTCTTCCTCCATATATTGCTTGAGCGCCTTTAGTGCGCGGTGCTGCGTTGTTTTCACTTTACTTTCCGTCCAGCCGAGCGCTTCCGCCGTTTCCGCGATCGACAGCGACTGGATGAATCGAAGGACGAGCACAAGCCGCTGATCAACCGTGCAGCGCGCCAAACCACGGTACATAAGCTGAATTTCCTCTTTTTGAATCGCCATTTCCTCAGGAATCGGCTCGTCGGCGCCGATTTGTTCCTCGCTCCATTCCGCCGAACCAGCCCATTGGCGTCGGCGTTTTTGCTTGCGAAAAAAATCAATGGCCACATGGCGCGCAATGGACAGCAGCCACGTTTTTTCGCTGCACTGCCCTTTAAATCGTTTGTATGAGCGCAGCACTCTGACGTACACTTCCTGAACCAAATCTTCGGCCTGCTCTCGATTCCGCACCATGTAGAATAAAAAATTAAACAAATCATGATGGTACTTTTCATACAACTGTTCAAAGACGGGGTCCATCGCTTCTCTCCCCCTATCTCCTCCATGGACCACGACAAAAAAATCCCATTATCTTCATGATAACGGGTCCGAGCGAAAAAGGGAATGATTTTTTCACCAAAAGCAGCCGGCTTTTACCACTCGACGTGCAGTGGAAAAAAGAGAGAGCCGGCTTGCTTTTTGATTTCACGTTCGCCATCTGGATCATAACTGACAAGCACCGACGTCGCCGGGCCGCCGGAGGAAAAGAGCGGAAGCGGGCATGCGCAGGCCCGCCCTTGGCGGCCGTTAGCGGCTAACAGCTGTGTCCATTCGTAATAAATACCTTTCGAGCCGATGGGAATCAATTCGTAAATGTATGGTGTGCGGAGAAGCGCGGCAAACAGCGGAAGCGGCGCAACCCATTCCGGATGCGAAAGCACGGCCGAGCCGACGAGAGGACGGCCGATGACGGCAAACTTCGCCTCTTCGGGTGTGATGCCGATTCGTTTCCGTTCGTTGGCCACCGTCCCGATGGCCGTCACTCCAAGCGCCGACTGCACGGTGGGAAAATTCGATTCCGTGCTGCCGGTGATCGGGAGATCAATCCCCAGCTCGCGGCACGTTCTCCTGACACCGCGGCAAAGAGCTTCCCACCGGTCATCAGCGATGAAGTTTTGCAGCACGACGACCCTCGCTTCCGCTCCGACGCTCAACAGCTCCATCAAGGCAACGCGGGCGGAAAAATACGCAACAACATCCACCGAGACGGACACCACATCACCCGGCTTGTCCCCGACCGCCGCCAAACCGTCGGCCGCAACGGCGAGCTCCATGCCGTCGACAAACGGAAGGAAAAGCACATCACGCATGCGGCGCCTCCACCCCCGCTTTCGCCGCCAACCGGACGACAACCGGCATGACGGCCAAAGCGATCAACACGTTGACCGCCGCGGCTGCCGAAAGCGGCGGAATGACGGCAAAAACAAACGGCCAGCCGAACGAAACGGCAAGCGGCAACGGCGCCAAAAACGCATTGCCGATGAAAAAGACGACAGCGCTGCCGATTTTCCATCCCCGCCGATGCAGCACGGCGAACAGGGCGCCAAGCCCCGCCATTTCAAGAGCGACAAACCAATGAACTGGGCCGAGCGGAAAACCGCCGATCAACGCCGAAACCAAATGCCCAAGCCCAGCGACCGCCGCTCCGGCGCGCGGGCCAAGAACCCCGGCGGCGACAAGCGCCGGTGCGCTGTCCAAAGCGATGCTGCCGACAAACGTCGGCAGCTTGATGAACGATCCGATCGCCGAAAGCGCCAAACAAACGGCCGTCCAAGCCAAGCGGCGGTTCATTGTTTCTCCTCCTTGTCGCGGAACACAATCGCGCTCCGTTCATACTCGATGTCCTTCACCCCTAAACGCGCGTTCACGACCCGGGCAGCGGCGAACAAATAATCGGACAGGCGGTTCATATATTTGAGCACAACATCGTTGATCGGCTCCGCTTTTTGCAAGGAAACGATGCACCGCTCCGCCCGTCTTGCCACCGTACGCGCCATATGGAGCGCCGCAGCCGCCTTGGAGCCGCCCGGCAAAATGAATTTTTGCAATGGCGGCGCTTCTTGCACGTGCGCATCAATGCGCTCTTCTAAAAATGTGACCATCGCCTCGGTCACCTTATACGGAAGCTTGCCGTTGACGATGGCCAGGTCGCCGCCGCAGTCAAACAGCTCGTGCTGGATTTTTTGCAGCTCAGCGCAAAGGTCGCGAAACCGTTCATCGCCGGCCAATAACGCAAGCGCCCATCCGATGAACGAATTCGCCTCGTCAATCGTTCCGTACGCCTCGACGCGCAAATGGTCTTTGTCCACGCGCCCGCCGACTAAACTCGTTTTCCCTTGGTCTCCTGTTCGCGTATACAATTTCACTGTTCCTCTCCCCCTTATTTCAATTGTTCCGCCAGTCCGCACCAAAGCCGGTCGACGCGGCAGCACAAGGAAGCTAGTCGCTGGTAGCACATTCCCACGGCGTCGCGCCAGCGCCGCTCTTGCGGATCAACCGGAACAACGCCTTGCGTCACATCGGTGCCGATCCAAACGACCGTGCGGTTAGGCGCTGCCGCTTCCCACCGCTGCCAAGCGCGGAAATAGGATTCCCACTCGTCTGGGTCCGGACGGGGGCGGATGGCGGCTTCCAACCCGTCAAAGACGACCGTTTTTGCCGTTTCGATGCCATCCGGCGGCCTATACGGCTCCACATAACCGTTATGCCATACAATATGAACTCCATCATTTATTCCATACCGTTCCCTCACCCATTTTCGTTTTCCTTGAAACGCACCACCGATAACGAAATGCACCGCTCTCCCCCTTTCCAACGCTCGATCGTCGATTCCAATGTATATCCGCCGGCAAATGGCACCTCCCATTCCCAAAACGAACGAGCATCGGGCGCATACTGCTCGAGCAGGAGGCGAATCGGGCCGCCATGGGTGATGACAGCCACATGACGGGCGCCCGCCCGCTCAGCGAAAGCAATCGTCTCCGCAAGCGCCTGTTTGATGCGCGCTTGAAAGTCGGCATAACGCTCCCCGCCGGGCGGCGCCGCAGAAAAGGGCGACGCAAGCCATTGGCGGTAGGCGGGCTCCGCTTCCAGCTCAGCAAACGTTTTTCCTTCCCAAGCGCCAAAGTGAAGCTCGCGCCAACGGCTGGTGCACCAATCTGCCCCGCGTCCGCCAAACAGCAAGGCGGCCGTTTCTCGACAGCGGTGAAGGTCGCTTGTAACCATGCAGTCGACCGGATACGGCCGCTCAAGCTGCAAGCGGCACAACCGATTGCGCTCCGCGGCCGCAAGCGGCGCGTCCGTCCAGCCGATATACGCCCGACGTCGGTTTTGTTCCGTCATCCCATGACGGATGAGTGTAAGAGCCAAATGACGCCCCATAGCACCGTCTCTCCTCCTTCGATCAGCGCGCCGAGCACATCACCGGTGATGCCGCCAAACTGTTTTTCCGCCCACGGCTTTGCCGCCGCCGCCAAAACGACAGCCGCTGCAGCCAGCGCCGCCCCTGTTTGCACCGAAATGGCGGTGGATGCACAAAGAAGCGAAAGCAATACAAAAGCGAGTCCAAGCGCCCAAATGGCATCACGCCATGAACTATATTCGCGAAGCGATGCAGCCATTCCTGTCGGCTTTGCCAGCTTGCCGACGGAAAGAAGCCAGGCAGCCCCGGCCCGCGACAACAGCGGAACGGCGGCGAACAGCGCCGGCGGAATGCCTGTCTGGAGCGATTCGTACAGAAACAGCCAACGAAATGACAACAAACAAATAAGCGACAACACCGCAAACGCGCCGACGCGCGGATCGGACATGATCTCTTGCCGCCGCTTGACGTCGCGGTACGAAAAAAACGCGTCGCTCACATCCATAAAGCCGTCAGCGTGCATCCCCCCGGCCATCCAAATGCCGAGCCAAAGAAGAAGAAGCGCCCAAACAAGCGGCGAGCTGAATGAAAACGTGGAAAAGAGTGCATACACTCCGGCCGAAAGCGCCCCGATCAGCGCCCCCGCAAGCGGCATACAGCGCACGAGCCAGCGGACATGGGCGGCGTTCCATGCGATCGAGCGCCGAATCGGGATCGTGGTAAACAGCTGCAGCGCCAACAACCATCCGTTCCATGCTTGCTTCATCCCGGCCACCGCCCTTTTTTCACGCGGAGAAGGCCGCATTCAACGACCGCGGCGGCCGCCGCTTCCGCGACCAACTGTTGGTGAAGCAAGCCAAGCGTTTTCATGTAGCGAAATGTGCCAGGATCATCCGGAACACCCCCGGCAAACAGCTCGTTCGATACAATCACGACCGCACGGCAGGCATCCGCCCACGCCCGCACTTCATCGAGCATGCGGCAAGCAACAGCTTGAGCGGTTGCGTCTGTTTTCCAATTTTCACCAAAGAACAGCTCGTGGGCGAGCCATGTGGTCAAGCAATCAAGCAGAACAACATCATCAGGGTGCAAGGAAGCGGCAATCTCCTGAGAAGAGAACGGGGCTTCCCACACTGTCCAATGCGCGGCCTGCGCCGCGCGCCGCTCTTGATGACGGCGGATGCGCTCCGTCATTTCTTCATCCATTGCCTGCGCGGTGGCGATATAGTGAAGCCGACCGCCGCGAGAAAGCCGGATGGCGCATATTTCCGCCGCTTCACTTTTTCCGCTGCGCGCGGCGCCGCTGACAAACACCATCATCCGCTCCACCTCGCAAGCGCTTCAAGAAGCCGATCGTTTTCCACCTGCGTTTTGACCGCAAGCCGCACGTAACGTCCGTCCAGTCCAGGAAAATTCATTGTATGCCGCGGGACGATTCCTTGCTGCAATAAATAGAAAAACAAATCCTCTGTCCGTCCGGAGAGCGGACGCAGCAAGTAAAAATTGACGACCGACGGCGAGACGGCATACCGGCCGGCCGGCAGCGACCGAAACACGCGCTCCCGCTCGGCGGCGATCCGTTCTTTCGTCCACTTGACAAACGATTCCATCGCCATGAAACGAAGCGCCAATTGTTGGGCGATGCAGTTTGTGCTCCATGGCGGCTGATGCGTTTTCAGCGAAGCGATCACCGCCTCGTCGGCAGCGACATAACCAAGGCGCACGCCGGCCAGATGATGAATTTTCGTCAACGATCGAAGCACAATGAGGCGCGGATAGCGATCCAGCCAACGCATGGCTGTAAATCCGCCGCGCCAAAACGGATAGAACGCCTCATCCACCACGATATACGTCCCCGCTTGGTCCGCTGCAGCGACGAGCGAGCGGAGATCACGCTCCGGCATCACGGTTCCGGTCGGATTGTTCGGATGACAGAAAAAAACCGCGTCGCATTCCGCCGCCCATGCCGCCGCTTGGTCAATGTCGTACGAAAAACCGCGGCTTTCCTCTGCCAGCAAAGACTTGACTTCGCATCCGTAAGCAAGGCAGGCGCGCCGATACTCGGAAAACGTCGGCTCCAAGATGCCGACGCGCCGGCCGGCAAGCAGCGCGGCCAACAAATAAATCGCCTCCGCTGCCCCGTTCGTCACCAGCACTTGTCCGGGTCGAATCTGCTCCTGCTTGGCAACGAGCTCCCTGAGCGCCTTCGCTTCCGAATCCGGATACTCACCGGCCCAGCGAATCCATTCCTCGCCGTTCGGCCAAGCCGACGGCGGCAGGCGATATGGGTTCGTATTGACGCTGAAATCAATGTATTCGTCTGGAGGGGCCAATCCGCATTGCTCATACAACGCGAGCGGATTCGCCCCATGCGCCGGCCAACGCAACGATCATCCCCCCGATCCATAGCAGCAATAACGTAAAGGCGAGCACCGTTCTGATCATGATGCCGACCGCCTGGCGAATATGAACCGAGCGCAGCGGAACATCGGGATCGCCGAGTGTCGGCCGCTCAGAGACGACGCCGCCATATGTATTCGTCCCGCCCAGCTGCACCCCAAGCAATCCAGCCATCGCCGCCTCGAGCCAGCCGCTGTTCGGGCTTGGGTGGCGGCGGGCATCGCGAAACAAGATCGACAGCGCCAAACGAAGGCGGCGGCCGCCGCAAACCAACACCATCACGAGCGCCGTCAGCCGCGCCGGAATGTAGTTGAGCGCATCGTCCAGCCGGGCGGCCGCCCAGCCAAATTCGCGATACGTTTCATTTTTATAGCCGAGCATCGAATCGCACGTGTTCACTGCCCGGTACAGCATGGCAAGCGGCGCGCCGCCCAAGGCCGCGTAAAAGAGCGGAGCCGTGATGCCGTCGCTCGTATTTTCCGCCACCGTTTCGACGCAGGCGCGGGTGATGCCGGCCTCATCGAGCCGCTCGGTGTCGCGGCCAACGATCATCGACAGCGCCCGCCGCGCCTCGGGAAGATCGCCCGCTTCAAGCGGCCGGCGCACATCCTCAGCCGCTTCAGCGAGGCTTTTGGTCACAATGGTGGTGAAAATGAGCGCCGCCTCGATCGCCACCCCCACGTATACGGACAGCGCGTAGCCCACATAAACGACCAACGCCGATACCCCGTAAACAGCGGCCAACACGACCGCCACGGCCGCCGCCCCTTTCGCCCGCCGCTTTGTTCCTTGATTCCAGCGGCGGTCAAGCCACGCAATCAGCGTTCCCATCCCGCGCACAGGGTGCGGCAGCCAGCGCGGGTCGCCAAGCAGCGCATCCAACAGCAAAGCCAACGTCATTGCCAGCAAATGCGTCATCGCCGCCCCCTCCGCCGCTTGTAGCGGTCAAGCGCCTCGATCGTCGCTTCATACACGAGCCGACCGATCGCGCGCCCGAGTTCCGTCGCCGTTCCGGCATAGGCAAACGTCCGCCCGGTTTGCGTCGCCGCCACGGCGAGCGAATCGGTCGACGTGCCGGTGGCAAGCGTCCCTGTTTCCAGGTCGCAAACCGAACAGTCGGCGAGCGCTTTTACCTTCGCTTCCGTCGCTGTCATCATCGCCTGGACAAACGCCGCTTCCGTCAGCACTCCGTCAATGACAATCACCATATTGATCGTTCCCGGCCTTGCCGCAAGCGGCTTATGCTGCCACGCCCGAGCGGCATCAACCGCATTGCCGACGCCAGCGGTCGTCATGATTGCAACCGAAAACGCTTCCCCTTCTTTCTGAAGCCAAACGGCATCATGGACGTCAACCGCCGTCATCATGCCGATCGTTCGTTCCGGCGAAAACCCGTGCTGCTCCAAATAGCGGCGCATGTCTCCTTCCGCATCGCCGCAATCGTAATCCAACCCGACTTGGCGGTTGACAAAATGGGTCGCCCATTGAAACCCAGCGCCGATCAATGCCGAGGACAGGACGCGAAGCGGCTGGCAGGAGGCCAGAACAGCGGCGTCATCAAGAAAGGACAAACGCAGCCCGCCGGCCGACGATTCTTCTTGTTTCCCTTTCGGCACAAACGAAAACATCGGCTTTGCCGCCGCCGGATGAGCCAGACGCACAATCGGCGCGGCAAACACTTCCTCAAGCAGCGCCGGCGTCATCACATCTGTCGGCGTTCCAAGCGCCGCTGTTTTTCCTTCTTTTAACACAAGCACCCGGTCGCAATATAAGCTAGCGACGTTCATATCGTGAAAGACGGCGACGACCGTCAAATCGCGGGAGCGGGCAGCTTCCGCGAGCCGGTCCAAAAGCCGGACTTGGCCGCTCACATCCATATGGTTCGTCGGCTCATCCAGCAAGAGCAGCTGCGGCTTTTGGGCAAGCGCCCGCGCCAAATAGGCGCGCTGCCGCTCGCCGCCGCTTAGCCGCTCAAGCGGCTCATCGATTTTGTCAGCCAAGCCGACCGCACGAAGCGCTTCTTGAACCGCGGCTTCATCCTCTTTCGTCCACGTCGGAAACAAGCCGCGCTGATGAGCGTAACGGCCGAGCGCCACCGTTTCTCTCACCGTATAGCCGGGCGCCGCCTCCGCCGTCTGCGGCAGGACAGCGGCAAACCGCGCCCATTGCTTCGCAGACAGCGCCAAAAGCGGCTGGCCATGAATCTTGATCTCACCGCTGGCAAGCGGAAGCTCTTTGCAAATGAGTTTCAGCAGCGTCGTTTTTCCGCTGCCGTTCGGCCCGACGATGCCAAACAGCTCCCCTTTTTCCACGGAAAACGTCACACGATCAAGCACTTGCTTTGGTCCATACCGATGCGATACGGCCCGCACCTCAAGCATCATCATCCCATCTTTCGCTTCATTTTTCGGAAAAACAAGACGGCAAATAGCGGGGCGCCGATCAGCGCGGTGATGACGCCGATCGGCAGTTCGCGCGGTTCAATGATCGTCCGCGCCGCCACATCGGCAAGCACAAGAAACGCACCGCCATACAAGAGAGACAGCGGCAGCAGCACCCGATAGTTTGGCCCGCACACAAGCCGAACCATATGCGGAACAACGAGCCCAACAAAACCGATCGTCCCGGACACCGACACCGCCGCGCCGGTGAGCAGCGCCGCCGCCGTCAAAATGATGACTTTTCGGCGCGTAACATCAACGCCGACATGAAGCGCCGCCGCCTCGCCAAAAGCAAACGCGTTCAACTCGCGGCCGTTGGCGAGAAGCACCGCCGCGCCGATGAGAAAAAACGGCAACAAAAGCCCGCTGTATTTCCAGCCGCGCATCGCGACGCTTCCCATCAGCCATGAGATGATTTGCCGCAATTCTTCCCCGGTCAAAGCGATCATCAGTGAAATGAAGGCGCTGAAAAACGCGCCGAAGATAATGCCGGCTAAAATGATCGTCTCAACCGACAGCTGCGGCTCAACCGCGCGAGTGAACGCCAAAACGGCGACAAGCGTCGCCATGCCGCATAAAATGCTCACGATCGGCAGCGTGAACGTGCCAAAGAGCGGCCATTGCCAGCCGAGAAAGATGACGAGCACCGCCCCGACCGAGGCGCCGGACGAGACGCCGAGCGTATACGGATCGGCGAGCGCATTTTTCAGCAACCCTTGGAACGCCGCGCCAGCCAGCGCCAATGACGCCCCGACCAAAAAAGCGAGCACGACGCGCGGCAAGCGGATCGCCATCACGATCGGCACCCAATCGGCCGGAATGTCAGACGGAAGCGGCATACCAAACCATTCGGACGCAAGAATGCGAACAATAGAAGAAAAGGGAATCGACAGCGATCCTGTCGATATCCCTACGAGCAACGATAACATGGCCGCCGTGACGGCCAATATATACATCCACGTTTTACTTGAACACATCCGGGTAAACGGCTTTGGCAAGTTCCTCGACCCCTTCGACAAGGCGCGGACCCGGGCGGCTTACTAAGTCGGTGTTGACGTCATACACCCGCTTGTTTTTCACCGCCGGCACGTCTTTCCAAGCAGCGCGCGCAAACACTTGCTTCGCTCCGCCGTATGTCGTGATGATCACATCCGGCTTATAGGCCACTGCTTTTTCTTCCGTCACCATCGGCCAGCCTTCCAAGCTGCCGGCGACGTTTTTCGCTGAAATCACTTGAAGCATCTCATCCATAAACGTCCCTTTGCCGGCCGTATACAGCTGCGGCGGCGGCGACACTTCAATCCAGACGTTCGCTTGTTTGTCCGCCGGGATTTGTTTCGCTTTTTCTTGAATTTGCGCAAGCTTCTCTTTCATCTCATCAATCACTTGCTTCGCTTTGTCCGACGCCCCGGTCGCTTTGCCGATCAATTCGATGGACGCATACACATCGTCGAACGACTTCGCGTCATTCACGACAAGCACGGTGATGCCGGCGTCTTTCAATTGCTTGAGGCCATCGCGCGAGTTATGGGCGCTTGACGCGTGGGCCAAGACAAGATCCGGTTTGAGCGAAATGATTTTCTCGACGTTGAATTCCATGCCGCCGATTTTCGTTTTCGTTTTGACGTCTTCCGGGTAATTGTCAAAATCGCTGACGCCGACGATCTTATCGCCCAACCCCAACGCATAGGCGATTTCCGTATTGCTTGGGATGAGCGAGACGATCTTTTTCGGTTCCGCTTTGATCGTGACATCCTCGCCAAGCCCGTCTTTCACCGTCACCGGAAACGCCGCTTGTTCCGTTTTCGGTTCTTCTTTTTTCGCTGGCTGGGCGTTGCTATTGGCTCCACCGCTGCAGCCGACCAGCACGGCGGCCAGAAGGAAGAACACCGCCACCACCGCCGGCCATGTCCAACGTTTCATCCGTCATTCCCCCTTCAGTGATGTATGTACAATAAAAAACGCCCATTCCGCCTAAATCTGGGAATGAGCGCGAAACAGACCGCCAATGGGCACAACAATGCCCTATGCGACTGTTTCCGCGTCTCACCCCCCGAAGATTCGGAAACTGCGGCAAGCAAGGCAGGTCTACTGGCTCATGCTTCATCCTACTCTGAAGCCTTCCCGTACGGAAAACAGCGCAAGCCATCCGTCCGTACAGTGGCGATTTCATTTCGTCCGCATTGACAGTTGCGGGGACAGCTCCGGATTCCCACCGGATTCCCTATTAAGCCTTTTCGGCGCCTTGCTGCGAGTTGATTTAGTTATCGGATATGGACATTTTTATATTAAAGCAAGGCCTGGCATTTGACAACTGTGAATTTACAGTGGGCTGGCGGCAGGCGGTCATCGATCACTTTTGCGGTCAGGCAGCTCGGCTCCAGTGTCCGTGTTTTGTACGGAACGCCGCATGCGCCGTTGCATCGAGCTCCGCGATGTCAAATGCCGCCATGTTGCCTATTCATCGATTCCCACAAACCTCATCTTTTGAGTTTCTTCCGGCTGCGGAGAAACGTTCCTTTTCCATATGTCGCTAAAAAAATTAGGAAAGACGCCCCACCTCTGGCACGGCGTCTTTCCCCGATACAACCTTCATCTCGTCACTGTTGAATATATTTGTCAAACACAAACCCGAAATCCTTCACCGTATAGTTCTTTTTCGCTTCCGTCAGCCAGCAAAAAGCGTATTCATTCACGGCCTGAAAATCCGCCGACACATTGACGCCGTCGCCGCGCATGTTGGCAAACACCTTGACCGCCAGTTCCAAACTCCGCTCAGCATAGTGGAATTTCATTTCGTTTTCATGGCAAATCTCCGCGATCGCCAGCAGCGATTTATACAAATCTTTCAATTCCTCAATATGCTTTTTATGCACATCAATCGAATAGCAGTGCGACCCGATTTTAAATTTGATTTCCGCGTCCAAGTCGACCGTCCCGGCTGTTTCGAGCGACACGTCGGAAATCGGATGCTTATAGTAATCGTAGCGGCGCAGCGTCCGTTTTTTGCTCGCAGCGCTCGTGCCGTCCAGATGAATGAGCGCGCGGTTAGTGAAGCAATACTCATCCGATTTCGATTTGATAAGAAAATAGATTTTTTCTCCATCCTCGTGCATCACATAATCATCGGCATCTACTTTGTCATAGTCTTTCGGTTGAATAACCGAGCCGATGTCGCTTAGCCCAAGCACATCGGCGGCGACTTTTCCAAACATGCTCATGTTCCCCCGGCTCCTTCCATGTTTTATCGGCGCCCGCCTATTGCGGATGAACGGTGTTTTGCCTTAACAAGGCGCCGTACTCTCATTCGTAATACGTCGCGATCGAAAAAATGTTTCATCGTCGGCAAAAAACGAAAGACCCAACGCCTTTTATGACGGCGTCAGGCCTTACAAGCAACTACAGTTCCCCGCTTAGACGGGAGTCTTTGTTCGTGAGTCGCAAAAAGACCAGATAAACGAGTCCAATCGCGATCCAAATCAATCCTAGCTTTTTGCTGAGCGGGTCCAGATTCATCCATACATAGCCGATGATAACAAAACCGATGAGCGGAAACAAGAGATGATTAATATAATCGTTACTCTTTTGTTTGCGCAAGAAATAGTTCATCACCGACACATGCAAAAAGAGGAAAGCCGTCAGGGCGCCAAAGTTGACAAGCGAAGCGAGTTTATCAATTTGTGAGGCGAACACCGTCGTGACAATGAGCGAAATCACAGCGACAAGCAATGTGCTGACGTATGGCGTTTGAAATTTCGGATGCACTTTAGCCAGCACACTGGGCAGTTTACGGTCGCGACCCATGCTGTACAAAATGCGGGAGATGGCTGCTTGGGCGACGAGCGCGTTCGCGATCCCCCACGAAAGCGCGGTGGCGACGATCGTTGTCCATTTCAGCCATGGTCCGCCTGCCAGCTCCGCAATCTGATAAAACGCCACGTCCGCGTTTTTAAACGTCGTATAATCAGGCCAAATGAGAGCGGCGACCCATGTTTGCACGATGAAAAGCGCACCGACAACGAGCAAAGCGAAAATGATCGCTTTGCCGATCGATGATTTCCCGTCCCTTGTTTCCTCAGCCAGCGTCGACACCGCATCAAAACCAAGGAAGCTCAAGACGGCCACCGACACCGCCCCCATCACCGTCTCCGCGCTGAAATGATTAGGATCGTACAGCGGTTTGAACGTAAACTGCGCTCCATTGACACCTTTTATAATCGCAATAATTCCTGTGATCACAAACACTGCAAGGACGATGAGCTCTAAAACAACAATCACTTTGTTCGCTTTGGCCGTCATCTCGATCCCGAGAATATTAATGACCGTATTCATGGCAATAAACAGAACGAGCCACACGGAAATCGGCACTTGCGGCACAATATCGGCTAAGGCAGCAGCGCTGACCAAATAGAGAAGAGCCGGAACGAAAATGTAATCAAGCAAAATGACCCAGCCTGCCATAAAACCGACATATTCATTCATTCCCCGCTGGGCGTAGGAATACACGGAACCAGCGATTGGAAACGCCTCGGCCATTCTGGCGTAGCTCAAGGCGGTGAAAATCATCCCCACCATTCCGATTAAGTATGCTAAGGCGACCATCCCTTTTGACCCTTGCGCTACATACCCGTAAATGCCGAAAGGAGCGATCGGCACCATGAACACCATTCCGTAAATCAACAAATCAACAAATGTGAGCGACCGTTTTAATTCCTGTTTATAACCAAGCGACTCGACCGATGTGTTCGTTTCAAGTTGCGCCATCGCCGTTCCCTCCTCAATCCTCAAACAGGCGGATGCCATACGCTTCAAGCACAAATCGCGGTACAAAGAAACGCGCCGTGACGAGCGGGTCAACGACTTGGCTGATTTGTGTCTGACCGGCAGCGCTAAGCACCATCGTCAAATGGTTCAGCGTCAACGGAGTGTGCGGCAACAGCAAATTAACCATTTCCTCAACCGACTGTTTGACCGCCTCATCCAACGTTTTGGCCGAGACGATCGTCGCAATGCCATCATCGTTTTGCAACAGTGGATGGTTAAGCGAATATCCTTTCATCACCCGGACGGTGACCGTCACTTCCCCCGAAATTTCGATACCAGACACGCCGATTTCGCCGTCCCCCATCGCCGCATGCAAATCGCCTAATGCGAACAACGCCCCTTTGACAAAAACCGGGAAGTAAACGGTTGCCCCTGTTGTAATGAGCTTTGTATCCATATTGCCGCCATGCGGCCCGGGCGTTCCGCACGACACATCCTCACCGCTCGGCGCTACCCCGATGACGCCAATCATTGGATTTAATGGAATAGAAAGATGCTCGTCAAATACGGCCCGGTTTTCTTCTACTGGAATCATTTTTGCCTCAAACTGCGGAATCCGGTCGCCAAGCACCCCGAGCCCTGGGCCGACAGCCATGACCCCCTGTCCTTTGAGGCGAATCTGTTCAATTTTTACCGCTAAAATGTCACCGGGTTCCGCCCCTTCAATATAGATCGGTCCGGTCGCCGGATTGATATGATTCCAATCGATCGAGTCAAACGGCGTTTCGCTTGAAGTAATTTGATTTTGGAAACAGTCGTACGTTTCGATGACAAACGTTTCCCCTGACTGGACTGTTCGAACCGGTTGGTGGTTTTTGCTAAATGAATAAATGGCCGTTGTGCATGGAACAAATGACATGTCCGCTTTCCTCCCTTTCGTTTTTGTCTCATTATAACAGGGAGCAAACAAACTGTTTTGCATTTTTTTGATTCATTTTTGTTACTTCTTTATTTTTTGAATTAATCGATAAATCTGAGTAAACAAGAAACCGCCAATCCCATTCCATGCTATGGCCTCCAGCACATTATGGCGCATTCCCCATCGCCAGGCGATAGCAAACAAACATACCCATCCGATCATGCCTATAACCCCCATCGGTTTCTCTCCTGTCCGTAAAGCAGCCAACCCAAAACACGAGGAGGCAAGCAAGGCGGTCGAAAACATGACCATCCGCATCGGAAGAAGAGGAGCAATAAAAAAGAGGGCTAGTACAAGCAAAAAAGAGATGACATATGTCCATGAGAGATGCCTGCTCCACCTGTGCCAAAAAATTTGCACAACGGAATGCAAGGAAAGGGATAAGCTGAGTGACAACGCCGCCAGCAAGGCAATAGTAAGCGGCCAAGCAATCAAGACAGAAGAATGAAGCAGCCACCGTTTCAGTATGGCGGCAGTCGAAGCGGCCGCCGCATACGGGACGCATAAGGCTGCAACGGCCAACGGAAGCGGAGCAAGGCAAAACGCGGCCATAGAAAACGTCAGCGCAACGCGTTCTTTTTTCAATATTGATGCAATATCCCATACATACTCGTCGGCCAACCATTGCCCGGCAGCCGCCGCCAGCACAGCCCAAAACAACACGAACAACGAAACCATGTTCACATCGAGGGAAGCTGGGACAGTTCGTACAATCATCTCATATTGCCGCGCCACACCGCCCGTTAGATAATAGGCAAACGGAACCATTCCCATCACTATATAAACAATGTATAGCAGAACCGTTCCGATTTTCCGCATCCCCAACCAACCGGCGAGCACGGTAAACACGTACACATAGACGAACCAAATGAATAAAAAAGTCGGAGAAAAACGAAAGAGTTGCTGCAACAAATAGGCACATAACACGACAACGGTAAGCAGCCGGCCGATCGAAAGAAGGCGAACAAAAAACCGAAAGAAAAACAAAGCCCGCGCCGTAAAACAGCAGTCCGGCCAGCGATCCCCTTCCTTTGTTAGGGAACGATAGCGCACGGCCGCTGCTGAACGCCAAAGCACAAAAACGGCGGCCCATACCGCCATAGCCGTCACCACCCCCGCCGCCACTCCGCCATGAATAAAAGCATAGCATCCAAACAACAGCAGCTCCCCGGATGCAAAACGCAGTAACAGAGCATTGACCCCCTTGCTTAATCCAAGCGCCTCCGCTCCGATAAAACTGCGGCGACCAATATGCGGCACAGCAGCAAGCAGCAGTACGCATGCCATGAATAAAAGCATATACCAGTCCATTATCCATTGGTCTCCTTATACTTCGTAGGCGGGATGCCGACATATTTTCGAAACAAATGACTGAAATGATGTTGACTAGAAAATCCTGTCTCCTCAGCAATGCGTGCCATGGACCAATCCGGCTTTTTGGTCAACAGCTCTTTCGCCTTTTCAATCCGATATCGATTGACGTAATCCTTAAAATGGATGCCGATCTCCTCAACAAACAGCCTGCTCAAATAGGCTGGATGTACATGCACGGCAGCGGCTACCTCGGTTAAGCTGATTTTTTGCGCATAATGACAGTGCACATATTCGAGCGCCGCGCGGATGAGCGGGGACGAGACGAGCGCTTCCGGATGCTTTTGTTCAAATTTCGACAGCGCTTGATCAAACTCGCTCTCGATGAGCGGCTTCACCAAGTAGTCGAGCACTTCAAGCTGAATCGCCCGTTTGGCATAAGCAAAATCTTGGTAGGCTGTGATAATGATCAAGGCTAGATCGGGCTGTTTTTGTTTGAGCTCATAGGCCAAATCCAACCCGGACTGTCCAGGAAGGTGGATATCGATCAGCGCCAGCCGGAAGCGATGGGATGCGGCCAACCGTTTCGCCTCTGCGGCATCCTCCGCCGGCCATACTTCCCAATGCGGATATTTCCGCTTCACCAAATACGTGAGTTGTTCCAATTCTAAATATTCATCATCGACAATCAACACCTTCATCGTTTATCCCTCATCCCCTGGAACATACGGCCAAACGACAAGCGCCTCTGTCCACCCGCGCTCATCTTTTTGCAACACGAGCTGAGTTGGCAAATCAAACAAAAGAGCAAACCGCTTGCGCAAATTATCCAAGCCGACACCTCCATTCGCGATGGATAACTCCTTCCCTTCATTGCCATTATCGCAGACGCGCAAATATACCCAGTTGCCTTGGCGTCGAAAATCGATCGCCAAACATTTTTCACCCGCTTTTTTCTCAAGGCCATGTTTGAATGCGTTTTCCACCAGCGTTTGCAACGTATAAGAAGGAATGAGCGCACGCTCTCCATCCGGATCCATTTGCACCGACACCGACAGCCGTGAACCGAAGCGAAGTTGCTGCACCGCTAGATAGTTGCTTGTATGCGCCCATTCTTGTTTGAACGGAATAAGCGGCTGTTTCGTCTCATAGCTATCACGCAAAAACAGCGCAAAATGCTCCATTCCCCGAATCATTTCTTCATTTTTTCCTAAGCGCGCCAAGGATAAGAAAGCGTTCAACGCATTGAAAAAGAAATGCGGTCGGATTTGTTGATGGAGCTGCATATACTTGCTTTCTTGAAGTTCTTTTTCCAATCGAAGGCGCGCATGTTCCAACTGCCAATAATCCACTTCTTTTTCTGCTACCCCCAACAGCGCCAACACTGTCAACGATACAAGCGGCAACAATACGCTGAAAATGAGAATGAGATGAAATAATGGCTCGGCAATCATCATATTCTCCCCGCCACTCGCAATGCTTTCCCATTTGTTTTTTCATTTTATCACAAATTTGTTCTTTCATTTGATCACAAAATAAATAGAGGCGGCGGTACAAGGCAAATGTTTCCCACATCCGCAAACTTATTTTTCCATCATCTTGGCTCCCATCCTATCCTCTCCCGGCAAAAAAACGCCCCAAAAGCGAATGCTTTTGGGACCGACTGATCATATTCCACTTTATCTCAACGGCGATCTTGCCATGCGAATATACGTATGGCGTCTGCCGCGAATGGCGATCGAATACGCCATAATATTCTCTGGAACAGCGATGCCATGATAGCCAGCGTCGCCGATATGATGTAGATCCGCCCCAGCCATTTTGCTTGCAAGCGCGATTTGACGAATCGTACTCTCGTCAGCTCCTTCTTGGCTTGTGCCGATCGTCAGCATCGCAAGCGCCCCATGTTCATGCGCCACCTGAACAAGCTTCTCTGTCTTGTCTAATGTCACCCCCGGCACCGTTCCAGGAGCCGGCATCAAAACGACATCCGCACCAGCGTGAATGAAACGCACCACCACTTCTTCCGATACGATCCCGCTTCCCGCTTCATCGGCAACGCCTGCCGCGTGCATTTTCCCAGCCATCACGAGAGCATCCTCGCCTAAAATGGACCGCGCCGTTTCGATGGCTTTCACAATCTCATCATTCGTCACGCCTGTTTTCGGGTTTCCGGTTAGGCAAACAAAATCAAATCCTAGCTGTTTTGCTTGTTGCAGCGACTCGGCCGTTGCCATTCTCCCTTTTGGCAGCGTCGCAAGCTCCTCAAGCTGTTTTGCATTTGGGTCAACCGGCTCCAAATTGACGCCAACCGGGCGCCCTGTCAACTGCTTTAACCTTTCCACCATTTGATTCGGTTCGTTCGTGTCCAACCCGTTCACAACCGGCCGGAACACATCGAACCAATTCAACAACAGCAAATCCGCCCCAAACGCCGTGGCCAGTTCAGCGTTGGTGACCGCCGGATACAGCGGCGCGAATTCCCCGACGACTTCCGCGACGATCACCCTGCCTTCTGACGCTTGAATCGATTGTTTTAACTGTTTTCCTGTCATCCGACGAAAATCGGAGGCGTTGCAATCCAACAGCCGCTTCACCGGAGCTCCCCCTTTCTGGCGTCCCTTAAAAGAACGGCTTCGTTGTTCCTTATTTTCTCATAGCGTTGGCCAGAAATTCGACATCCGTGCCAACGACCACTTGCAAATCCGTTTGGTTGAGGCGAAGCACGCCTTTCGCTCCCAAACGTTTCAATTCTGCTTCGTTGACTTTTGACATGTCTTTCACTTTTAGGCGCAAGCGTGTGACACAATTGTCAATTTGCGCGAGATTATCTTTTCCTCCTAACGCCTCGATATATTTTGCAGCAAGGTCCTCGTATTTGACGCCCAACTGCGCCGCACCGCTGTCGGCAAACTCTCCCTCTACCTCATCTTCACGCCCCGGCGTTTTCAAATCGAGCTTCGTAATGAGGAAATAGAAGACGACGAAATAGACGACAGCATATACAAGACCTTGAACAATCAACAAATACGGTTTTTTCGCAATGCCGTAGTTTAAGAAAAAGTCAATCGCCCCGGCCGAGAACGTAAACCCGTGGTGGATGTCAAGCATTGTCGCCACTGCGAGCGACAAGCCGGTCAACACGGCATGGACAACGTAGAGCAATGGCGATAAAAACATGAATAGAAACTCAATTGGCTCCGTAATCCCGGTTAAAAACGACGTCAACGCCACGCCAAGGAGCGCGCCGGCGACCGCTTTGCGACGCTCTTTTTTCGCCGCCGCGATCATCGCCAGCGCTGCCGCGGGCAGGCCAAACATCATGATCGGGAAGAAGCCGGCCATAAAAATGCCCGCATCCGGGTCGCCGGCGAAAAAGCGGCTTAAATCGCCCGTTTTTCCGTTATACTCGCCAAACACAAACCAGACGAAGCTGTTTAACACATGGTGCAATCCGACTGGAATGAGCAACCGGTTGAGGAACCCGAAAATGCCGACGCCAACCGCCCCGGCACCAACGATCCAATGGCCGACCGCGTTGATGCCATCTTGAATCGGCGGCCATACATAGCCAAAAATCAAGGCAAGCACGAGCATGACAAGCGATGTCACGATCGGCACAAACCGCCGTCCGCCGAAGAAGCCTAGCCAGTCGGGCAACTTGATATCATGGTAACGGTTGTATAAAAGCCCGGCGATCACTCCGGAGATGATGCCGCCTAATACGGACATATTGATGTCTTTATCAATCGCGGCGGCCCCTTTTGTCAAGACAAAGTAGCCGATCGCCCCAGCAAGCGCCGCCGCGCCGTTGCCGTCTTTCGAAAAACCGATGGCCACGCCGATGGCGAAAATGAGCGCTAAATTGGAAAACACTGCATCGCCTGCGGCTGCGATAAACGGAATATTCAATAAATCAGGCTGACCGAGCCGAAGCAACAATCCTGCCGCCGGCAAAACGGCAATCGGCAGCATTAATGCTTTTCCAAGCCGCTGTAAAAAGCCTAACATCATGATCCTCCCCTTTTCATCTCAATCATAAATTTGTACCGGTCGCCGCGGTACACCGATTTGACGACTTCAAGCGGCCGACCGTCGACAAGGTGCGTGCGGCGCTCAAGCAATAGCACCGGAGCCCCTTCTTTCATCTTCAGATGCTCCGCCTCCACCTTGCGGGCGACAGATGCTTCCAATGTTTGAACAGCGGAGCCGATGATCATCCCTTTTTCTTTTTCGATAAATTCATAGACGGAACCGCTTACAACATCACGCGTCAGTCCGGGGACGAGATTGACCGGAATGTACAGCGTCTCCAACGCCATCGGCAAGCCGTCGGCCAACCGAAGGCGGCGGACTTCGTAAAGGTCATCGCCTTCCGTGACGCCAAGCCCTTCAGCGAGTTTCTCGGAAGCTGGAACCATCTCAAAGCTGAGGACGATCGTGCCGGGCTCCATGCCGCGCGCCCGCATATCTTCGGAAAAGCTCGTCAGCCCTTTCAGCGGCTGCTCGATTTTTTGGGCGGCGACAAATGTTCCTTTCCCGCGCCGGCGGATGAGATAGCCATCGTTCACTAAATTGTTGACCGCCTGCCGAACGGTCATCCGGCTGATGTCATACATTTCCGCCAACTCGCGCTCAGACGGGATCATTTCGCCCGGCTGCCACTCCCCTTTTTCGATCTTTTCTTTCATATATTGCTCGAGCTGATAGTAAATCGGAATCGGCGACTGTTTATCGATCACGGCGCATCCACCCGCCGCTTTTCCTTTGGGATGAGCGAGAGCGCCTCGCAGTCGGCGATGATCGTCACGTCCGGATGAAGGTGAAGCGCTGAAGCCGGCAAGTCCGGTGTGACAACGCCTTCGAGAAGCCGGGCCATGGCGTCCGCTTTTTCCTCCCCTGACGCCAACAGCACGATGCGGCGGCTGCGCAAAATGGTCGCAATTCCCATCGTAATGGCATAGCGCGGCACGTCATCAAGCGATGGAAAAAAGCGGGCGTTCGCTTCCCGTGTCAGCTCGGTCAGCTCGACGACGTGGGTGGCTGTCGAAAACGGCGTTCCTGGCTCGTTAAAGCCGATATGGCCGTTGCGGCCGATGCCCAAGAGCTGCAAATCGATGCCGCCCAATTCATCGATGAGCCGCTCGTAACGGCGGCATTCTTCGTCAAGATCAGCGGCCAAGCCATCCGGCACATGCGTCTGATGAAGCGGGATGTCCAATTGGGCAAACAAATGCTGATTCATATAATAGCGATAGCTGTTCGGATGATCCGGGCCAAGGCCTACGTATTCATCCAAATTGACCGTGCGCACGAGCCGATACGATGTCCCATGCTGCCGATGATCGGCGGCCAATTCGCGGTACACACCGAGCACGGTCGAGCCGGTCGCCAAGCCGAGAACGGCGTTCGGCTTTTCCTTGACTTGTTTGATGATGATGTCCGCCGCCTGACGGCTCATCTCTGCGTAGTCAGCAACTTTCAAAAGCTTCATGGCCATCGCTCTCCACTCCTTTCATCCGGCTTGCGATAGGCAAGGGCGCCGCGGCAAAACGTCATCATGACTTCATATCGTTCATTCAAAACGACGACATCGGCGTCTTTGCCGGGCCGCAAGCTGCCTTTCCGATCAAGCAAGCCAAGCTGTTTCGCCGGATTCCAGCTCGCCATGCGGATCACCTCTTCAAGCGTGCAGCCAGTATAATCGAGCACACGGCGGATGGCCTCGCCAAGCTTGAGCACGCTTCCCGCCAGCGTGCCGTCAGCAAGCCGCGCCTCTTGGCCCCGAACAGTCACCTCTTGGCCGCCAAGTTCATACCGCCCATCACCTAGACATTTCGCCCGCATGGCATCGGTGATTAATATGAGCCCATCGCTTCCTTTATTCCGGTAAGCGAAGCGGACCATCGGCGGCGCAACGTGCAACCCGTCGGCGATCAGCTCGCACATCACTTCTTCAAACATAAGCACAGCACCGGCGACACCCGGTTCACGGTGATGGATGCCGCGCATCCCATTGAACAGGTGGGTCGCATGCGTCACCCCTGCATGGACCGCCGCTTTTACTTCGTCGTAAACGGCATCGGAATGGCCGATCGAAGCGATCACACCCGTCTGTTTCAAGTAGGCGGCAAGTTCCAGCCCCCCGTTCCGCTCTGGGGCAAGCGTGACAAGGCGGATATGGCCGCCCGCCGCCTTTTGCCAGTGCTGGAACAGTGAGATGTCCGGATCGGCGAGATGGCGCGGGTGCTGCGCTCCGGCGCGCTTCGGCGACAAAAACGGTCCTTCCAGATGAACACCGAGCACTTCGGCCGCTCCCGGCCTGTTCGCCTCCGCCATATAGCGAGCGACGTTGCGAAGCGCGGCTTCGATTTGTTCGCTTGGCGCTGTCATCGTCGTCGCCAAAAAGCTCGTCGTCCCTTCCGCCGGCAAGGCGTTGGCCATCTTGTAAAGCGCCTCCGGGGTCGCATCCATGACATCCGCCCCAGCCGCCCCATGAATATGGACGTCGATGAATCCCGGCACGATGAAAAACCGTGAGGAAAGCTCGATCACTTCCGCCCCTGCATCAGTTGGGCATGACGACATCGGCCCGATCGCGGCCACTTTTTCCCCTTCGATCAGCACATACCCTTGTTCAATGTTTCCTGTTTCTGCATACACCTCGGCATTTTTCAATATCCACCGCTTCATCGCGATTCCCCACTTTCTGTCTCTCATTATAACATTATATATTCTAGTTGTCTATACCACTAAAACAAATCCGTCAACCAGCTCGCTTCAGTATGAAAGAAGCAGGGAAGCCGTGGCTTCCCCACTCTTCCAAACGGCGCTACGCTCCTTTCGGTCCGCGGGCCGGCAAATAAAACGAAAACGTCGTTCCTTCGTTCAGTTTGCTGTGAACGGTAATGAGCCCTTTATGCGCTTCGACGATGTTTTTGGCGATGGCAAGGCCTAACCCGGTGCCGGAACGGCCGCGCGTGCGCGCTTTATCGGCTTTGTAAAACCGTTCAAACACAAACGGCAAATCCTCTTCGGGAATGCCGGAACCAGAGTCTTGGACATGGATCGTCACGCCGTCGCCGCTTGGTTCGATGATGAGGCGAACTGTGCCGCCCGATTCCGTATGGCGGATGGCGTTGTCAATTAAGTTCGTCAGCACCTGTTCGATCCGATCCGGATCGAGAGCGATTTCGATGTCCCGATCGCGAAACTCGGCTGTCAGCTCAATCTGCTTTTCTTTCGCCAGCCCGTAAAACTTGCGGATCACCCGCTCGATGTAAGGAACAAGCTTGACTTGTTCGTACTCTAGCTCGATATGGCCAGCTTCCATGCGCGCCAAGTCAAGCAG
Source organism: Geobacillus sp. G4 (assembly GCF_040327975.1). NCBI lineage: Bacteria > Bacillati > Bacillota > Bacilli > Caryophanales > Anoxybacillaceae > Geobacillus > Geobacillus sp. G4. Next base: position 206,619 of record NZ_JBEPJY010000003.1, on the reverse strand, counting down.
ATCGTTAACAAGGCGGCCCATGCGCAGCGACTCGTCATAAATGACTTTCGCCATCTCTTTCTTCTCTTTTTCGCTCGCCGCGATATCGTCGATGATCGCCTCGCTGTAGCCTTGGAGCATGGCAATCGGCGTGCGCAATTCGTGCGAAACGTTGGCGATAAAGTCTTTGCGCAGCTTGTCAAGCCGCCGCTCTTCGGTCATGTCGCGCAAAACAGCCACCGCGCCGCGCACCATCGTTTTGCCGTACAGCGGCGTCATTAAAATAACCCACGTCCGCCCCTGCAGCGTCACTTCGGTCGATTGCTCCTTCTCCTCGCGAACGACGCGGGCAAACAGCTCTTTCACTTGCGGCGGCAACGGCGCCATCGCTTCCGCGTCGTTCCCTTGCTCAAAATACCACGCCTGCAAAAACCGCTCAGCCGGCGGGTTCGTAATCAAAATTTCCCCGTCGCGGTTAAACGTAATGACGCCATCGGCCATGCTGCTTAAAATGCTGGCGAGCTGTTCTTTTTCCTGGTTTAAGGCGTTGATGTTAAACTGCAGACGCCGTCCCATTTGGTTGAACGCCATCGCCAGCCCACCGATCTCATCGTTCGTTAAAATCGGCACTTTCATATCGAAATGGCCCCGCGCCATTTCGAACGCGGCTTGCCGCATTTTCCGGAGCGGAGCGGTGATGCGCGTCGACAAGAAAAAGGCAAAAAACGTCGTCATGACAATGGCGATAAACGCGGCGAGAAAAATTAACTCTTTCGTCCGCTCCGTCGCGTCGGCGATCGCCTCGAGCGACTGATAGATAAACACAGCTCCTCGGCTGCCATCCGGCATCGACATCGGCACGCCGACAATGATCATATCACGGGGCAGCTTTTCTTTTGGATGCCGCTCCGGCATATACAAACGCTTTTTCACCGTTTTCCCATCTGTCAGCACACGCCGCAAGTCCCGATCTTGGCGAATCGACGACAGCGGCATATTGTCCAACCCAGCATCGCCAGGCGAATACCAATAGTGCGACTCATCGGCGACGATGACGGCTTTCGTTCGATTGTCCACAAGCGTCCAAGCGATCGAGCGGGCAAGCTGCTCGTCGCGGTAATCGTGCATCACCTCGGCCACTTTTGTCGCCAGGCGGGTCAAGTCGTTTTCCGCTTCCTGCACATAATAATCTTCCAAAAATTTAATAAGCAAAATGCTTAAAATAAACAGCACGCACGAAACGAGCAACAAAATCGTAAACCATAGCTTGCCGACGACGCTGCGAAACAGCCACATTAGTCGCTCACTGCCTCAAACTTGTAGCCGACGCCCCAGACGGTGACGATCATTTTTCCCGCCTGCGGCGACGCTTTATTCAACTTTTCGCGCAACCGTTTAATGTGGGTGTCGACCGTGCGCAAGTCGCCGAAAAACTCGTAATGCCATACTTCTTTGAGCAGCTGTTCGCGGTCGAACACTTTGTCGGGCGAGCGGGCCAGAAAGAGAAGCAGCTCATATTCTTTCGGCGTTAAGCTGACTTCCTTGCCGTCGACCGTCACCCGGTGGGCATCGTTGTCAATCGTCAAATGCGGAAACACAAGCACGTCTTTCGCCGTCGTCTCCACCGGCGCGTAGGCGGCGTTCGCCGCGCGGCGCAACAGCGCTTTTACGCGCAGCACGACTTCGCGCGGACTGAACGGCTTGACAATGTAATCATCCGTGCCGACTTCAAACCCTTGCACGCGGTTGGATTCTTCGCCTTTTGCCGTCAACATCATAATCGGCGTCGTTTTTTGCGCGCGGATTTCTTTGCACACCTCAATTCCATCTTTGCCCGGCAGCATCAGATCGAGCAAAATGACATCATAATCATTCGTCAACGCCTTCTCCAACGCTTCATTGCCGTCACCGGCCTCATCGATCACATAGTTTTCCCGCTCCAAATACATTTTCAAGAGCCGCCGGATGCGCTCTTCATCGTCAACCACTAAAATACGGACGGTTTTTTCTTGTTTTTCCAATGCTTTGCACCCTCCCATCATCAATGGAAACACTCCCTATTTTCTAGTTTACCGAAAAACCGGATGCTCGCCAACAGAGCATCCGGTTGTTTTCCATTATGTTCCGGCGTACGAGTGCAATCCCGCAATGACGAGGTTGACCGCCACTAAGTTAAACATAATAATGGCAAAGCCGATGACGGCGAGCCATGCCGACTTTTCACCATGCCAGCCTTTTGACAAACGAAGGTGCAAAAAGGCAGCGTAAAACAGCCAAGTGATAAGCGCCCATACTTCTTTCGGGTCCCAGCCCCAAAAACGCGTCCAGGCGATTTGCGCCCAAATCATCGCGAAAATGAGCGCCCCGAGCGTAAACACCGGAAAGCCGATCGCCACCGCCCGATAGCTGATCTCATCGGTCAAATCCAAGTTAACGTTCTTCACGAGCGGCTTGAGCGCGGCGGCAACGCGCTTGCGCAAGAGAAGCCGAAGCATGATGTACAGCGCCGTTCCGGCTATGAGCGACCAGATGACCGTATTGAGCTTTCTTGCATTGATGATCGCCGGCATCTCAACAAGCGGCTCCATGCGGCCGGCGCTTTCTTTCATAAGCTCCCCTTTGTGCGGCCCAACGAGCGCCGGCATATCGTAGATGACCTCAACCGTCTGCTTGTTTTTGTCCACCCACGTGAACTTCGCTTCATACCCAGAAAGACCGAACGCTGTCGAAACGATGACAAAGCCGAGCGTGGTAATTAAGCAAAACATGACCACTTCGAGCCAAAACGTCCGTTTCGACGGCTTCGATTGATCGACGACGCGAATCAAATAGATGAGCCCAGCGACAAAGCTGATGGCCAAAATCGCTTCACCAGCCGCCGCCGTCGTCACATGGATGTGCAGCCAATCGCTTTGCAAGGCGGGAATGAGCGGCGAAATTTCCCGCGGAAACATGCTTGCGTAAGCAATCACAAGCAACGCGACCGGCAGCGCAAACAAGCCGAGCACACTCAGCCGGTAAATGAAATAAATAATAATGAAAGCAGCAACCAGCATCATGCCGAAAAAGGTCGTAAACTCGAACAAGTTGCTCACGGGCGCGTGCCCGGCGGCGATCCAGCGCGTCACAAAATAGCCGACTTGGGCGAGAAAGCCGATGATCGTCACGGAGATGCCAAGCTGCGACCAACGATCCTTCTCTTGCCGTTCTTTTCGCTTGTCGCGAATGGCTCCGCCAAAAAAGAACGTGCCGATTAAATATAGAACGAACGCGATATATAGCAACGTGCTGCTAAGCTGTACCATGTCCATGGACTTGTCCCCCTTGTCCGGCTTTTTTGTCGTTTTCGAGCTGATCAGCCGGCATCATGACGCCGGTGCCGTCAAGCAAACGGCGCAGCTCGTTTTTCAAGCCGAACCAGTTTTTATTCGTGTGCGCGGCAATCCATAGCTCACCGTTTACCCGCTGCACCCAAATGCGGCGGTGGTTCCAATACATCCCTTGGATGAGCCCGATCATGAAAATCGCGCCGCCTACCCCTAAAATCCAAAGCGTAAAGTCGCGGCGGACGGTCAAACCGGAGACATTGCGGGTTTGAAGCCCCGCGAACGCCATTTTGTATTTGTTGTTGCCAAACGGTTCGATCGTCTGCTGGATGGCGACAAAGCTTACTTCCCCTTTCGGACGGTCCGGCGCGTACATTTTGAACACGAACGCCGGATTGTTCGGCACGCGCGACTTCGTTGACGGATTGCCGTCTTCATCAAACTCAAAATCAGGAAAATAGCTTAATAGCTCAACGCGATACCCATGTCCGAGATTGTACGACTCTTTCGGATCATACAAGTCGACCGTCACCGTGCCGAACGTTTCCCCCGACTGCTTGTCCGCCAACTGAAATGACATCGCTTTCGGCTCATTCAAGCGGAAATCGACTTGGTAGAGCGCATAATGGTCGAACTCCAGCGGCTCGTTGACGCGAATCGGATACTCCTTCACTTTTTCAAGCTTCGGCTTGGCGCCGGGGATCACAGGACCGACACGCTTATACAACACGACGTTTGTTTGATAGTTTTTGGCGATCATCCCGTTGCCGACGCGGTCGATGGCAGCGTTGAACACTTCGTTGTCTTTGCCTTTCTCATATGTTTCAAAAATAAATTTTTCACTCTTTAAAAAGTAGCGGCCGTTCGTCCCAGGAATTTCTTTCGTCTCCCCTTCCGGAATCCACATCACCCGATCGATGTACATGCCGGGAACGGAACGAAGCATCGCCCCGATCAAGAAAATGATGAGGCCGATATGATTGACGTACGGCCCCCAGCGGGAAAACCGCCCTTTTTCAGCGAGCAAATGCCCGTCTTCCTCGCGGACATGGTAGCGCCGCGCAGCCAGCCGTTCTTTCAACACAGCCATCGTCTTGTCGAGATCGCTCACATGCGAGACGCCAAACAACCGCTGCCGCTCTAAAAAGCGCGGATGGCGCTTCACCCCTTGCCGCTTCAAGGCGCGGTAAAGCGGAACGACCCGGTCCAAGCTGCAAATGACAAGCGAAACGCCGATTAAGGCGATGAGCAAAATGTACCACCATGAGCCGTACAAGTTGTTAAAGCCGAGCTCATAATACAGCTTCCCTGCCCAGCCGTACTGCTGCTTATAATACTCCGCCGGATCGACGTTCGGCGGAATATACATTTGCTGAGGGAAAATCGTGCCGATCGCCGAAGCGATGAGCGTGATGACGATGAGCGCCACCCCGACCTTGACCGACGAGAAAAACGCCCAAATTTGGTCGATCATCGTTTTTTTGTACGTTTGCGATCGGCGCGCGCTTCCTTCGTAGCGCATGTCCAAAATCAGTTTTTCTCCCAAATCGGCAAGCGGCTTGCCGCACGACTCACAAAACGCCGTGCCGTGCGGATTGACATGGCCGCATTCGCATTTGACGTGTTCCATGGCGCAAAACTCCTTACGGTTTGATGCTTTCTAGATGCCGTTCGATGTCTTCTTTCGTCATCGTTCCGGTAATGATTTGTTTTACTTCGCCGTTTTTGTCAATCAAAAACGTTGTCGGCAGCGGCCCGACGTTATAGGCGTTCAATACTTGATCTTGACGGTCGATCACAATCGGAAATGTCAGGCCGAACCGTTCCGCGAACTTTTCAACGCTCAACTTCGGTTCACCGACATTGACAGCCAAAATTTCAACCCCTTGTTTTTTGTAAATCGGGTACAGCTCGTTCATATACGGCATCTCCCGCTCGCACGGCTTGCACCACGTTCCCCAAAAGTTCAAAAAAACGCCTTTGCCGCGATAGTCTGAAAGACGATGTTCATGCCCTTTCAAATCGGTCAGCACAAAATCAGGCGCCGTCGAACCAACAGCGACAGCCGTTTTCTCCGTGAAAAAATTCGTGTAAATCGTATAGCCGATCGCCGCGAGCAACACGAGCAAAATCGCTGTCCTCATCACTAAGCGCTGTTGTTTTTTCATCGTTCAAACCCCTTTACGTTTCTCCTCCCCCACAGCCAACGGTAGAGGGGAGGCAAGCGGTTCACAATCTCCCATTTTCCATTATAGCAAAGTCCCTCGCTCGTTTATGCGCAAGGATATGAACGTTATGTGACAATCTTCGTCATTTTCTTCCCCCGGATTGGGCAAGGACGCGCAGCAACTTCACCTCATGCGGCGTCAGCTCGCGGTATTCGCCGGGGCGCAGCCCTTTCAAATCGAGAAACGCGTACCGCTCCCGCTTCAGCTTCAGCACCTCGCAGCCGATCGCCTCAAACATGCGGCGCACTTGCCGGTTTCGTCCTTCGTGGATACGGATTTCCACAATGGCTGTCCCCTTCTTCCGGTCGGCGGAGAGCAGCTTCACTTTGGCTGGCGCCGTCATGCCATCTTCCAACTGCACTCCTTGTTCGAGCCGTTTCAGCTGCTCGTGCGTTGGAATGCCTTTCACTTTGGCAATGTACACTTTTTCAATTTCATACCGCGGGTGCATAAGCAGGTTGGCAAAGTCGCCGTCATTCGTCAACAAAAGCAGTCCAGACGTATCGTAGTCAAGCCGCCCGATCGGATAAATGCGTTTGTCCAGATCTTTGAAAAAATCGGTCACCACTTTGCGGCCTCTGTCATCTTTGACGCTGGAAATCACCCCGCGCGGCTTGTACAGCAAATAATACACCGGCTCTTCGCGCTCGATCGGGATGCCGTCGACTTCGACATCATCGCGCGGCCCGACCTTGACGCCAAGCTCCTTGACGACGCGGCCGTTCACTTTCACCCGCCCTTGCAAAATGAGTTCTTCCGCCTTGCGCCTTGACGCGATGCCGGCGCGGGCGATCACTTTTTGCAACCGTTCCATTCTCTCTCACCTCTTTCATCATCTTACCCTTTCCGTCTAACAGATACAAGTGCGGCACTTTTATTTTTCACCTTTCCCGTCCCCTTTGCAAACAAAAAACCCGCCGGACGGCGGGAACGAAAAAAGGCGCCGCTAGCGCCCGAATACAAACAAAACGATGAAAACAGAAACAATAAAGCTGAGAATGTCGGCCAAAATGCCGACTTTTAACGCATCGCCCATTTTTTTGACGCCGACGGCGCCAAAATAGACGGTGAGCACGTAAAGCGTCGTCTCCGTACTGCCTTGGATCGTAGAAGCAAGGCGCCCGATGAACGAATCCGGGCCGTAAGTAGCGATCAAATCGGTCGTCATGCCGAGCGCCGCCGTGCCGGAAAGCGTGCGGAGAGCCGCAAGCGGAACGACTTCGGCCGGCAGTCCAATGGCATCAGCCAGCGGTTTGATCACTTCCATCATGGCATCAAGCGCCCCTGAGGCTCGGAAAATGGCGACCGACACCAACATGCCGACCAAATACGGGATGAGCGAAAACGCGATCTCGATCCCTTCCTTGCCGCCTTCCACAAACGCTTCGTACGTCGGCACTTTCTTTGCTGTACCGTAAAGCAAAATAAAAGCAATGAGCGCAGGGATCAGCCAAACAGAAAGAAGTTGGACGATGGCCATTATGGCTTCCTGCCTTTCCGCATCCGTTTCCAATAATAGTACCGGTCAATCAATACCGCCCCAATCGTCGAAATCGTCGAAGCGACGATCGTCGTCCCAATGATCTCGCTCGGCGCCGCTGAACCGTACGTCATGCGGATCGAGATGACGGTCGCCGGAATGAGCGTAATGCCTGATGTGTTCATGGCCAAAAACGTCACCATCGACCGGCTAGCCTCGTCGCGGCCGCCGTTGAGCTTTTTTAGCTGCTCCATCGCCTTTATGCCCATCGGCGTCGCCGCATTGCCAAGGCCGAACATGTTGGCGACCATATTCGAGACGATATAGCCGAGCGCAGGATGGCCGGGCGGCACCTCTGGAAACAAGCGGCGTACGAGCGGCATAAACAGGCGCGCCGCTTTGTCAAGCAAGCCGGCGCGTTCAGCGATCGCCATCAGCCCGAGCCAAAACACTAAAATGCTGACCATGCCGATGCTGATCGTCACCGCTTCTTTGGCGCTTTCAAACACCGCTTTGTTCACTTCGTCCATCGTGCCGTTGGCCGCCGCAAAGACGATGCCAATGACCGCCATCATCACCCAAATGAGGTTAACCATCGCTTCTCACACCTAAAAAGCGAAATACTTGCCATAAAAACCCTCGGCCGCTTCCTTCCTTTCCCGGTTCATACAGCAGCGGCACCGAATCAACCGCCTTTTGATGCAAATAAAGCACCGCCTTTCCGACCTCTGTCGGCGCCCGTTCTGGGTATTTTTCCCATTCCTTGCGCGGCTTCAGCAAATACACTTTCACCCGCAGCCCGCTCTCCTCTTTATCGGTCACCGGATATCGCAAATCGCGGACCGCCTGCAGCCGCCCGCGGTAAAACGGATCAGAAATTTTGTCGACCACCCGCTCGCTGCTCACTTTGGCGATGTGATAATGAGAAAATCCATATTCGTACATAGCGATATGGTCATTCCAATCGTCCGGTGCATCCAACGTCACGGCGATCAAATCGATGCCGCCTTTGGATGCCGTCGTCACGAGCGTGCGATGGGCCCGTTTCGTATAGCCGGTTTTGCCGCCGGTGCAATATTCGTAAAGACTTGTCAACAACTTGTTTTTATTTCGCCACACACGCGCGCCGTCTTCGCCGGGCGGAGCGGGGGCGCGGTACACCTTCGTCCCCGAGATGCGCCGAAACTCTTTGTTTTTCATCGCATATTGCATGAGCAGCGCCATATCGTACGCGGTTGAGTAGTGGTTTTCCGCGTCATCCAACCCGTGCGGATTGGCAAACTCGGTATCACGCATCCCGATTTCAGCCGCTTTTTGGTTCATTAAAAAAACAAATCCTTCGACGCTGCCGCCGACATGTTCAGCGATGGCCACCGCCGCGTCGTTGCCGGAACGAAGCATCAGCCCATATACCAAATCGCGCAGTTTGATTTTCTCCCCTTGGCGCAAGTAAATTGACGACCCTTCGGTCCGGACAGCGCGGGCGCTGACCGTCACCGTGTCGTCCATCTTCCCCGATTCAATCGCCAAAATGGCGGTCATAATTTTCGTAATGCTGGCGATGCGCCGTTTTGTATAGGCATCCTTGGCAAACAAAACCCGCCCGGAATGCTGCTCTATCAAAATCGCGCTTTTTGCGCTCACCCCATCCATAGCGCGCATCCGCTCTGGAACAAATGCCATAATCCCCGCAGCGAGTGCAAGAATGAGCGCAATGAGCCGCTTCTGCTTATTCATCTCATATCGGCGAGGATCCCCCTCCTTTAAGGAGCGGGGAGGAATCGCCTGTTCCTCCTTTCCGATTAGGCTGAACGGGCCGCAGCCGAAGAAACGTCGCGGCGGAAACAGGCTGAACCCCAAAGCCGCGTTTTGTACAAGTGTATGCCTCGATGGGACAAATATGATGAAAAAATGCTGTTGCAAGGGGAGACAGCCTGAACGATCCGCTCCGGCGCTTGCGCTGGGCGCGTTGATGACATTTTCCCTGCAAAGAGAAAGCCGCTCCTTGAAACGGCGGACAGGTGTCCTGATGGATCGCAGCGCCTGCTCTCCCAAAAAAACGGGCAGGGGGTTCCCCCCCGCCCGTTTAAAACGGCTGCCAACGAAGCTTCTGCGCCTCATGAAAGCGTTCTTCAACGTTGCGCCAGTTGACGACGTTCCACCAATGTTCGATGTACGCCGCCCGATCATTTTTGTATTGCAAATAGTAGGCATGCTCCCACACATCAAGCACGAGAAGCGGGATCACATCCCATTGCGCCATGAGCTGGTGTTTTTCCGCCTGCAAAATCTCGAGCCGATGCGCCCTCGGCGCCCAAACGAGCAGCGCCCAGCCGACCCCTTCGGCGCTTTTGGCCGCTTCGGTAAAATGGCGCCGGAACGCAGCAAAACTGCCAAAATCGCGTTCCAGTTGCGCCCGCAGCTCTCCGCGCGGTTCGCCGCCGCCTTCCGGGTGCATATTATACCAAAAAATGGTATGCAAATAATGCCCCGAACCGTGGAACGCCGCTTCCCGCTCCCAATGCTTCAGCAGTTCAAAATTGTTCGTCCGGCGCGCTTCGGCCATCATGCGCTCCGCCTTGTTCAGACCATCGACGTAGCTTTGATGATGCTTCGTATGGTGAAGGCGCATAATTTCTTCGGAAATATGGGGTTCAAGCGCATCATAACGGTACGGCAGCGGCGGCAAGACATGACGGCCGGGCGCTACTTGTTGACGCGGCTCACCGCCGTCGTCCGCATCCACCCAGCGTCGCTTTCCATCGGTCACGTTGTCCACTTGATCCGGCTCGCCGTCAGCTGCATCAGTCGGCGAGTCGGAGAGCTCCGCCATAAAAGCCGGCTCTTTTGCGTCCTCAACCCGCTCTGCCGTCCCGCTGGTGTCAAGCCATCCGTCTTCGTTCTCTTTGTTTTCACTCTCCAGTTCAGGCGACACCGATTCCCCTTCGACTTGTTCTTGCGTCGCCTCTTCTTCCCGATCGGCAGCTGACGAATCAGCCAGGCGGACGGCCCGAGTGTATACGTCATCGACAAGACGCTGGAGCTCGTAAATCGCTTCTTCGGTCCATTCATCGCCGTGTCCATCGATGTACGCCAACAAAGACGAAAGCCCAACATCCTCAGCCATCCTGCGTGCAGACAGCGCCTGTTCAACTTGTCTTCCCCACGCAGCCGCTTCCATGACATACTGGCGAAGCGCACCGACATACACGTCATCGGCAAGGCGCTGAAGCTCGCGGACGGCCTCTTCCGTCCACTCGCCGTCATGCTCGGCAATAAACTCGAGCAGCGACGAAGCGCCATCCGTGCTTGCCCCACGCAAAGCGAGCGTCTCCTTGACTTGATTTCCCCATTCGTTCACCCTAGCCGCATATTGGGCGAACAACACCTGATCGTCCATTTGGTAAAAACCTCCTCCTGTTTTGTTCGCCATATCGTATGCTGTCATGGGGAAATCGTTCTTGTCCGCATTCACCCAAATTCCCGGCCGCTCATACATAGAGGAGCGAGGGCAGTCATCATAGGAAAAGACAGCAAGGAAGAACAGAATCGCGGTGATGCTTCCCTGCAGCGGGTCTGCAAATGAGCCATAGATAAACCGCTCAAAAAAATCGGGCTGACCCAAAACATATTCGCGTTTTGGGTCAGCCCCCCCTTTTTTCTGAAAAAGGCAGGCTGCTTTGGCAAACCGCCGGCTGCACCAAACGGTTTCCTTGTCCAGACGCACAGAAAACGCGGCGCCAACCGCATTTTCTCGTTACGCCGACCGTTCAGGCAAGCGGCACTCGCCGGTTTCCGCCCATTCGCTGACAAGCGCCTGCAGCGTTTTGGCGTCTACCTCAGCAAAATAACGGCGCAATTCCTCTTCATCATGAATGTAGACGCGCTTTCGCTTCCGATACGCCGGATTTTTCCATAAACAGACAAGAGCAATGATGTCGCGCAAATGAATGTCGCGCCCGTTAGCCGTAAACAGTGGATCGCTTTCATACGGCAGCCAATCAAGCAGCGCCGCCTCAAAATGGCGCAAATACAACACAGACAGCGTCCGCTCTTCGCCCCCGTCGCGGTACGTGACTTCCGAGCGGTTGAAATAGTCTTCAAACGTGTTCGATTGCGACTTTTGCAGCTCTTCACCGTACAGGCGGCAAACGTTCATGAGCGCTCTCCTTCCCGATCAGCCATTTTTCTTTAGTTTACCATATTCCGGCTGCCCATCGCTCAAATTTTCTGCTAATTTTTCGAAAAATAAATCCGCTTCCCGCTCGGATTCGCCATCGTCCGCCCATTCCGGCAGCGGCGGCAGCTCCTCGAGCGTTTTTAGCCCGAAATAATCGAGAAATTCCGGGGTTGTCCCGTACAAAATCGGCCGCCCGGTTCCTTCGGCTCGTCCAACCTCTTTAATGAGCGCCCGTGCCATCAGCGTCTGCAATGGCTTGTCGCTTTTTACGCCGCGAATTTCCTCAATCTCCGCGCGCGTAATCGGCTGGCGGTATGCGATAATGGCGAGCGTCTCAAGCGCCGCCTGCGACAGCGGCGATGCTCCCGGCGCTTCGACCAACTTCTTTAAATAGGGGGCGTGTTCTTTTTTTGTCGCCAACAAAAACACGCCGCCAAGTTCGACAAGCTGGATGCCGCGCTCTTCCCGTCGGCAGTCTTGTTGAAGCTCCTCGATCACCGCTTTCGCCTCTAGCTCGCTGACTTCCAACACAGCGGCGATTTGCGAAAGTGACAGCCCTTCATCGCCGGCAGCAAACAACAACGCTTCCACGATCGCCTTTGCCGAATTTGGCGCACCGGCGCCCTTTTTTTCTCTTTCGTTTTGTTCCATCGCCCTTCTGCCACGCCAAACTCGTTGGCGCCCCTCCTCCTTTCCTCCTGTTTTCGTCGTTTCCCAAGTCTTCTCACCCCAATGTGAGTCAGCTCTCCGCCTTATCATGGCATGGGCAAACAACAAAAGAAAAGCGGCCCGCCGCAGCGAACCGCCGCGGCCAAACCGCACCGCCTCAACCGGCTGGTTTCACCGCCAGAAACAAATCGCTGAAATTCCGTTCTTGCTCAACGATGATTTCATCTTGCTTCATCAACTCTAAAATGGCCAAAAACGTCACGACGATATACGAACGATCGTAGGACGGAAACAGCTCGTAAAAGTTTTTCCGCCCGTTCGCCTGCTTTAGTTCATGCAAAATTTCCGCCATGCGCTGTTCGACGGAAATATCTTGGCGGGAGATTTTCGCCCGCATCGGTTTTTGCAGTTTTTTTCGGCGCAACAGCTTCGACAAGGCGCCAAGCATATCGTATACGTTCACATCCAGCGGCGCCGCCTTTTTCTCATCCGCGTATGCGCTTAAGTCGCTCGGCGGCTTTGTAAACAAAAGCGCCCGCTCCTCTTCGCGCCGCTTCAGTTCGCGCGCCGCCTCTTTAAACTTTTTATATTCAAGCAGCCGCTGCGCCAGCTCCTCGCGCGGGTCTCCGTCATCGCCCCACTCGATGTCGCCGTCGACAGCTTCCTCATTGGAGGGCGGCAACAGCATTTTGCTTTTGATCGCAAGCAAGGTGGCCGCCATCACTAAATATTCGCTGGCGATATCCAACTCAAGCTCCTGCATGGTGTGAATGTACGCCATATACTGCTCCGTAATTTGCGCGACCGGAATATCGTAAATATCGATTTCATAGCGGTTGATCAAATGCAAAAGCAGATCAAGCGGCCCTTCAAACGCTTCGATTTTGACGTTGTACGGCAATTGCACATCCATCCCACCATTTTTTCCAGAACCACCGCCCGGTAGGCTCGTCTCCAGCTGCAGTACATTTATTGTATCATAACGAAGCGGCGAAGCGAACGGAAAACAGTCTCTTTTTTGCGCCGCAGGCCGCCGAAGTCGTATAATCGAAGAAGAGCCGTCCGCCTTCACATGGCGCGGCCCACTTTTGAAAGGAACGATGGCCGATGTATCCAAAAGCGTATATCGAGTATTTGGTCCATTTCCATAGCGACCGCGATTATTTTGAATGCCACGAAATTTTGGAGGAACATTGGAAACAAGACGGTCGAAACAAAGGTTGGCTTGTGCTCATTCAAACGGCGGTCGCTTTTTACCATTACCGGCGCGGCAACGTCTCGGGAGCGCTGCGCCTCATTCGACGGGCGCGGGCGCTGCTTGACGAAGCGCAAGAGATGATCCGGCGGCTCGGCCTCGATGACGAGGCGCTCGCCCGCTTGCTCGACGAGACGGCTGGGCGGATCACTCGCGGCGAACCGTACGAAAGCGTCGAACTGCCGATTCGCGACCGTTCCCTTTATGAGCAATGCCAGGCCGCCTGCGCCCACCGGCAGCTCGTTTGGGGGCAAGCCAGCGACCTAGCCAACCTTGATCTTGTGGATAAACACCGGCGCCGCGACCGCTCGGACGTCGTCGCCGCACGCGAACAAAAAAAACGGGCCAAAGCGGAAGGAGTTGGCTTCCCTCCCCCTCCGCCGCCCGCCTGAGCGCGGAGCCGCGCTAGTTTCGTTATTCGTTGCACGCATGGCATTTATCGAAAAACGAGGCGGTCCACTCGTTGGCGCACAATCGGCAGCCCGGGTACACCTCTTTCAATGCCTTGACCATCTGTTTTCCGATCCCTTGGTGGCGGTGTGACGGATTGACGCTGATGTGCTGGATTTCCACAACATCAGGAGCGCGCAACAGGACGCCGATAATGCCGACGATGTCATCCCCTTCTTTCCATAAAAACAGCTGCCAATCGTTGTTTGTTTCATACTGTTTCATCGTCTGCTGCAGCCGTTTCAGGTCTTTTTCCGTCGGCATAAACGACAACAGTCCCATGGCGATTTTCTCATAGTTTTTTCGGTAACGGATTAACATAAAAATCCCTCATTATCGACAAACGCTTTTCCGAAATGGAAAAGTTTTTGTCATTTTCTCTATACGTATTATAAACATTCTCACCGATATTGTGAACCATTTCATGCCTTTTTACGCAAATTACGCAAGCGTCCGCAAGACGTTCGCCATTTCGATCGCCGACACCGCCGCTTCCCATCCTTTATTGCCCGCTTTCATGCCGGCCCGCTCGATCGCCTGTTCAATGGTGTCCGTCGTCAACACGCCGAAAATGACCGGAACACCGCTTGCAAGCGCCGCGTGGGAGACGCCTTTGGCCGCCTCGCTGCAGACGTAGTCAAAATGGCTCGTTGCCCCACGGATGACGGCGCCAAGCGTAATGACAGCGTCAAACTGCTTCGATTCCGCCATTTTTTTCGCCACAAGCGGGATTTCAAACGCACCCGGCACCCAGGCGACAGTGATGTCGCTGTCGCTCACGCCATGGCGCGTCAAGCCGTCGATCGCCCCAGATAAAAGCTTGCCCGTGATGAATTCGTTAAAACGAGAGACGACGATGCCGATTTTCAATCCGGTGCCGACTAAGTTTCCTTCAATGATGCGCATGTTCGTTGCTCCTCCCATCATTAAAAATGAAGCATATGTCCTAATTTTTCATGTTTCGTGCGCAAATATTTTTCATTTTCCTTTTTCGCTGGCATCTGAATGGGCACCCGTTCAACGACTTCGAGTCCATGCCCTTTTAAGCCGGCGATTTTGCGCGGGTTGTTCGTGAGCAGGCGCATTTTCGTCACGCCAAGATCTTTCAAAATTTGCGCCCCGATGCCATAATCGCGCAAATCGGCGGGGAAGCCGAGCTTTTCGTTCGCCTCGACGGTGTCATAACCTTGCTCCTGCAGCTTGTAAGCGCGCAACTTGTTCATAAGGCCGATGCCGCGCCCTTCTTGGCGCATGTAAAGCAACACCCCGCGCCCTTCCGCCTCGATTTGCCTGAGCGCCGCATGCAGCTGCGGACCGCAGTCGCACCGGTACGAGCCAAACACATCGCCAGTTAAGCATTCGGAATGGACGCGCACCAAGATCGGCTCATCCGGGATGATCTCTCCTTTGACAAGCGCCACATGCTCTTTTCCGTCGAGCACGTTTGTGTAGCCGATGGCGCGAAATTCGCCGAATTCGGTCGGCAGCCAAACGTCCACCTCCCGTTTCACGAGCTTTTCCCGCTGGCTCCGATAGGCGATCAAATCTTTGATCGTGATCATTTTCAATCCGAACTGGTCGGCGATTTGCCGCAAATCAGGAACGCGAGCCATCGTCCCGTCCTCTTTAATGATTTCGCAAATGACGCCGGCCGGCTTCGCGCCGCACAAACGGGCCAAATCAACCGCCGCTTCTGTATGGCCGGCGCGCCGCAAGACGCCTCCCTTTTTCGCAATCAACGGAAAAACGTGGCCAGGACGTTTAAAATCGCTCGCTTTCACATTCGGATCAAGCAGCGCCTGAATCGTCGCCGCCCGCTCGTAGGCGCTGATTCCCGTCGTTGTCGTTTTGTAGTCGACACTCACCGTAAACGCTGTGCCATGCGCGTCCGTGTTATGAGTGACCATCGGCTCAAGCTCGAGCCGCTCCGCCAATTCCTCCGTAATCGGCACGCAAACGAGCCCGCGGCCATGAGTGATCATAAAGTTAATGACATCCGGAGTAGCTTTTTCGGCCAGCACGACAAAATCGCCTTCATTTTCGCGGTCTTCGTCATCGCAAACGATGATCACTTCTCCGTTTTTCAGCGCCGAAAGCGCTGCTTCAATCGTGTCAAACATCAAGCTTGCCCCCTTTTCCACTATTTATAGCCGTGCTGCTCCAAAAATTCGACCGTCAATTTGGAGGTCGGCGTCGCTTTCGCGGTGAGGAAAGCGGCGACGTACTTGCCGATCATGTCGCACTCGATATTGACGAGATCGCCCGGCCGCTTTTCGCCTAAAATCGTCGCCTCACGCGTATGCGGAATGAGTGAAACGATGAACGTGCGCTCGCTCAGACCGAAAATCGTCAAGCTCGTCCCATCGACTGCGACCGATCCTTTCTCAATCATATAGGCGCGCAGCGAGGCCGGCACTTCGATTTCATAGTAGACGGCGTTCGCTTTCGGCCACTGCCGGATGATGCGCCCGACGCCGTCCACATGCCCGGTGACGAAATGGCCGCCAAACCGTCCTCCAGCCGCCATTGCCCGCTCCAAATTCACCTTCGCCCCCGGCTTTAATGTCTTTAGCGCCGTCGCTTTCACCGTCTCCGGCATGACATCGACCGTAAACTGCCGTTCGGTGAACGATGTGACGGTCAAGCAGACGCCGTTGACGGCGATGCTGTCGCCAAGCCGCACATCTTCGAGCACCCGCTTGGCGCCAATCGTCATCACGATGGCGTCGCCGGTTTGCTTCATTTGTTCGATCGTGCCGATCTCTTCAATAATGCCAGTGAACACAACGATTCCTCCTTCCGTTTCGGCGCGGCGACGATTTTGATGTCCGGGCCGATCGTCTCGATGCGGCGGATGTCAAGCTCCACCGCTTCAGCAAGCCGGGCGAAGCCAAGGCCGCCGACCGGCGTCGGCGCCCCGCGGCCGCCGATCAGCTTCGGAGCGATATAGGCGATGACCTCATTGACTGCTCCCGCGCGGAGGAAGCTGTCATGAACGCGCGAGCCGCCTTCGACAAACAGCGACATGACTCCCTGCTCCCCAAGCAGACGGAGCACATCGCGGACATCGATCTGGGCCGTCGGCATTGAAAATACACGCACCCCAAGGCGCTCATACGCCGCTGCTTGTTCCCGACTGACGCCGCCGGTGATGATCCACGTTTCTGCTTCCTTGTCAGCGACGACATGGGCGTCAAGCGGTGTACGCAATTTTGTATCTAAAATGATGCGCAGAGGGTTTTTCCGCTTTTCCCCAAAGCGGACGGTAAGCTTCGGGTTGTCGGTCAAAACGGTGTTGACGCCGACCAAAATGGCGTCATGCTGCGCACGAAGGCGATGGACATCCTCACGCGCCGCGCTTGATGTAATCCATTTGCTTTCCCCCGTCGCCGTCGCGATTTTGCCATCGAGGCTGCATGCGAACTTCAACGTGACAAACGGCGTTTTTGCGGCGATATAGTGGAAAAACATCCGATTTAATTCGTCCGCTTCGTCTTTTAATACGCCAACATCAACGTCAATGCCCGCTTGGCGCAGCTTGGCAATCCCTTTTCCCGCGACAAGCGGATTCGGGTCGGTCGTGGCAACGACGACGCGACGGACGCCCGCCTGGATGAGCAAATCGGCACATGGCGGCGTTTTTCCATAATGGCTGCACGGCTCAAGCGTCACGTACACCGTCGCACCGCGCGCCTTCTCGCCAGCCATGCGGATCGCATAGACTTCAGCGTGCGGCTCACCCGCTTTCAAATGGGCGCCAAGCCCAACGACCGTCCCACCGTTGACAACGACCGCGCCAACTGCAGGATTGGGAGACGTTTGCCCGACCCCAGCTTTGGCCACATCGAGAGCGAGCCGCATATAATGTTCATCGTTATGCACCGCACTCCCTCCTTCAATAAAAACGAAACCCCCGGGATGTCCCCGGGGGCTCATTGATGAGAGAATGACCAATGATGCGCAAACAAACACACGTTCGCTAAGCAGGCTATACCGGCCGGTCGGAAACAAAAGATACTACCATGCCTAGTCGGCCGACAGACGCTGCCCATGGGTCTGAACCGGCCGAAAACAGCCGTGCGCATATTGGCATCCTTCTCCCATCCAGACTATACTGTCGGCTCCGGAATCGCACCGGATCCTGCCTTTCGGCTCGCGGGCTGAGGGGCGGAAAGCCCCATCACCGCCGGTCGGGAATTTCACCCTGCCCCGAAGGATGCATCACTATATCGTTATGTTCATTATACCACACGAAACGCCCTGCATCATCATTCCGCAACCCAAATCCAATACGCCGCTCCCCACAACAGGCTGGCCGCAAGCAAAAAGAAAAACAAGCGCCAGTTGTTTCGAACAGTCCGATCATCCTCGCTCATGCGCTGTTTACGGTTCGTCAAATACTTTCACTTCCTTCATCACGTCGCCGTTTTTCATCGTCCTCACGACGTCCATGCCCGATGTCACTTGGCCAAAGACGGTGTGCACCCCATCCAAGTGCGGCTGCGGCTCGTGGACGATAAAGAACTGGCAGCTGCCGGTGTCGCGGCCGCGGTGCGCCATGGACATCGCGCCGGTGACATGTCGGTGTGGATTGTTGTCCGTCTCGCACGGGATCGTATAGCCGGCATCGCCCGTTCCGTTGCCGCGTGGACATCCTCCTTGGCTGACAAATCCAGGGATGACGCGGTGGAACGTCAACCCGTTATAAAAGCCTTCGTTTGCGAGCTTCTCAAAATTGGCCACCGTCACCGGCGCCTCGTTTGGGAACAGTTCAAACTTGATTTTCCCGCCGTTTTCCATTAGAATATATCCTTTTTTCGCCACAAGCATCCAGCTCCTTTTCGACATCGAAACTGCTTTTATCATACCATGATTGCCAAGTGAAACAAAAGAAAAAATGTCTTTTCAAATTCGCACGCCGCCTGACCGCGTCGCTTTTTTGCCGATAGCCAAGCAGGCGAGCGTGCGGTATAATGATAATGCATTTTCGTAAACAGGAGGCGAGCTATGTGAAACGAACGATCGCTTCATCGCTGCTTTGGGCGGTGCTCTTGGCATCTCCGGGCATCGCAGCGGCCGATGCCGCGCCGGGCGATGTCATTGTGACGCTTGGGGAAAACTTAACGAATGAACAAAAGCAAAAAGTGCTCGACGAAATGAAGGCGCCGGACGGGGCGCAAACGATCACCGTCTCAAACGTTGAGGAGCATAAATATTTGGACGGACTCATTCCGAAAGCGCAAATCGGCACGCGCGCCATCTCGTCGTCGATGATCACGATAAAAGAGCCCGGCTCGGGGCTTCATGTCGAAACGCACAACATCACATGGGTGACGAAAGAGATGTATACAAACGCCTTGATCACCGCAGGGGTGAAAGATGCCGATATTTACATCACCGCCCCGTTTCCGGTTTCCGGCACCGCAGCGCTGACGGGGCTGATGAAGGCGTATGAAATTTCCTCGGACCAAGCCATCCCTGATGATGTCAAAAAAGTGGCGAACGAGGAAATGGTGCAGACGGCGAAGCTCGCCGATTCGATCGGCGCGGACAAAGCGGTCGCCCTGCTGGCGAAAATCAAACAAGAAATCGCCAACAACCCACCGCAGACGGACGCTGATTTGCGCGCCCTTATTGAAAAAATCGCCAACGACCTTGGCATTACGCTGAGCGAGAATGAAATCAACAACCTGATTTCCCTTTTCCATAAAATGCAAAACGCCCATATTAATTGGGATCAAGTGAACGATCAGCTGAGCAAGGCGAAAGAACAGCTATCGGCGTTTTTGCAGTCAGAAGAAGGGAAAACGTTCATTCAAAACCTTATCGACATCTTCAAAGAAATTTGGAACGCGATCAAATCAGCATTTTCCTCAAATCAACAATGAAAGAAGGCGCCCAAAAAAAGCAGCGGGCGCCTTTTCTTTGTGAAGGCCGTTCTCTTTCCAACCGGCGGCCTTCACTTTTTCACTTTCGTTTTCAAAGGCAAATCATATTGGATCAAATCTTCATATGTCTCCCGTTTCACAACGAGCTGGGCGTCGCCGTTTTCAACGAACACAACGGCTGGGCGCGGCAGACGGTTGTAATTGTTCGCCATGGAATAGCCGTAAGCGCCGGTGCAAAAAACGGCCAAATAATCGCCCGGCTTCGCTTCCGGCAGGGCGATATCCCAAATGAGCATGTCGCCTGACTCGCAACACTTCCCGGCGATCGATACGACTTCCGTCGGCTCGCCGAACACCCGGTTGGCGAGCGCGGCTTCGTATTTCGCTCCGTAAAGCGCCGGGCGGATGTTGTCGCTCATGCCGCCGTCAACGGCAATATAGGTGCGGACGTTGGGCACCTCTTTGCGCGAACCGATCGTATAAATCGTCGTTCCCGCATCACCCACGAGCGACCGCCCCGGCTCGATCCAAATTTCCGGCAACGGCAAGCGGCAAGCTTCGGCCTGCCTTTTCACCTCTTCCACGATGCAGTCGACGTACGCTGTCACCGGAATCGGGTCGTCTTCCTCCGTATAGCGGATGCCAAAGCCGCCGCCAAGATTGACAACCGCTGGGACAAATCCGTGCTCCTTGTTCCACTCCGCCAGCTTGGCAAACACTTTTTGCGCCGCGAGCACAAACCCAGCTGTTTCAAAAATTTGCGAGCCGATATGGCAATGAACGCCGAGCAGCTGAAACGCGGCCGATGCCATAACACGGCGAAACGCCTCGTCCGCCTGACCGTTGTTTAAGTCAAAGCCGAACTTTGAATCTTCTTGCCCGGTTAAAATGTAATCGTGCGTATGCGCCTCGACCCCCGGCGTCACGCGGAGCAAAACCGGCACCGTCCGACCGGATGACGCCGCCAGCTCTTCGATCAGCTCGAGTTCGTAAAAGTTGTCGGCAACGATGCAGCCGATGCCGTGTTCAAGCGCCATCGCCAATTCGTCCCGGCTTTTGTTGTTGCCATGAAAATGGATGCGCTCAGGCGGAAAACCGGCCGCAAGCGCCGTATACAGCTCACCGCCTGAGACGACGTCAAGCGACAATCCCTCCTCAGCGGCCAGCTGCACGATGGCGACGGCGGAAAACGCCTTGCTCGCATACGCGACTTGCGCCCGCACGCCGTGACGCTGGAACGCTTCTTTAAACGCGCGCGCCCGAGCGCGGATCAACGCAACGTCATAAATATAAAGCGGCGTGCCATACGTTTTGGCCAACTCGACCACATCGACGCCGCCGATTTCCAAATGCCCTTGTTCATTCACGCGGCTTGTCCCGTGAAGAAACATCGCAAACCCCTCATTCCTCTATCGAAATCGCATGGCAAAAGCAAAAAAGACAGTTTGCAAAATCGGCAACTGCCTTTACAAAATGGAAAACCGCAGAGCGCCATCGGCTCTGCCTTGAAACGGAAGGCCGCACACCCCGCGCTGGGCCATGCCCATTCCGTCCGTGCAAACGTGCGAAGCACTGAGGCAAGCACCATCAGTGCAAGCAATTAAATATAACTTATCATAATTATAAAAAAGTTGCAATAGCGCTAAAACGAAAAAAGCGGCCGCCAATAGGTGGAAACGGCCGCTTCCAAATGGATCGTTCGCGTCATGACGGCTGTTTTTGCCGGTCTTGCGGGTGAACGATGCTCGGGCGCACTCTCGCTCCGGCAACCGAACGGCGGACGACAATTTGCATAAATGCCGCTGGATCGAACGGGATGAACGGCCATAAGTACGGCGTATTAAGCGAGCGGATGCTGGCGAGCCAAAGCAAATAAACGGTCGTGCCAATGACGAGCCCGGGCACTTTAAACAAGGCGACAAGAATGACCAATGCCAATCGAGAAATCTTATTCGCCACGCTCAACTCATAGCTTGGCGTCGCAAATGAACCGATCGCCGCCACCGAAATGTACAAGATCACTTCAGGCACAAACAGCCCGACATCGATGGCGATTTGTCCGATCAAGACGGCGGCAATCAAACCCATCGCGGTTGATAGCGGCGTCGGGGTATGAATGGCTGCCATCCGCAAAAACTCAATCCCAAAATCAGC
This sequence comes from Geobacillus sp. G4, assembly GCF_040327975.1. Taxonomy (NCBI): domain Bacteria; kingdom Bacillati; phylum Bacillota; class Bacilli; order Caryophanales; family Anoxybacillaceae; genus Geobacillus; species Geobacillus sp. G4. The sequence continues at coordinate 185,010 of NZ_JBEPJY010000003.1, read as the reverse complement.
GAGCAAAATTTGCACAATGATCGGGATGTTCGTTTGTTTGTTCGGCCCAATAAACGCCCACGATTCGGGCAGCAACGACGGTTCAAGGACGAACAGCACCCACAGCGGCAGCAAAAACAACGACGTCAAAATGCCTAAAAACCGCACCCAGCGCACAAACGTCCCGACCCCTGGCGACTGCCGGTATTCCTCGGCATGCTGGACGTGGTGGAAAAATGTTGTCGGCGTGATGATGACGCTTGGCGATGTATCAACCATAATGAGCACGTGCCCTTCAAGCAGGTGCGTCGCTGCTACATCCGGCCTCTCGGTATAACGGACGAGCGGGTACGGGTTGTATCCTTGCTTGACTAAAAACTCTTCGACTGTTTTGTCGCCCATCGTCAGTCCATCGACGTTGATTTGCTGCAACTCTTTCTTGACGAGTTCAACAAGCCCCGGGTCAGCGACGTCTTTAATATAGGCGATGCATACGTCCGTTTTTGACCGCTCGCCGACTTGCAAAATTTCAAAGCGCAGCCGCTCGTCGCGGATGCGGCGGCGGGTGAGCGCCGTGTTGACAATGATGTTCTCGACGTAGCCGTCGCGGGCGCCGCGCACAACTTTTTCCGTATCCGGCTCTTGCGGCTGCCGACCCGGATAGCTGCGGACGTCGACAGCAAATCCGGTCGATTCGCCTTCAATCAAGACGATGATCAAGCCCGACAGCAGCTTGTCAACCGCTTCGTCGAGGCTCGTCACCGGACTGACTTGCTGATGAACGAGTCGATTTTCGATGATCTGCCACGCTTGGGACGCCTGGCGTTCATCATCGTTGACGCGCACAATTTGTTTTAACAATTCGATAATGTATTGCGTGTCGCATAAACCGTTGCAGTAGTAAATATGTACTTCCCGGTTTAGGACATAGATTTTCCGCACGCCTAAATCAAAGCTTGTCCCGACGCCGATCCGCTGTTGCAAAAACTTCGCGTTGTCAACGAGCCGCTTCGCGATCGGCGCTTTCGGTTTCTTTTCTTTTTCCGGCATGGCCACCACTCCTTTCGAGAATCAACTCGACCGCCTTGCGCGTAATCGGCGCTCCGTATTTCGCATGGTCTCGATATCCCATTTTGCCGATGTCGCCGATGCCGACGATGAGCGGAATGTTCAGCCGGTCAAGGCAGTAGACGGTATCGCCATTGATCCGCCCGATCTCGAGGTCCCGGACGCCTTCTTTATCGACCCCATATTCGGTCATCACGCCGTCACGGTCGATGCTCACATGCACTTTTGTCCATTCATGCTGGTGCGTATTGGAGGCAACCGCCAGCGCCCCGAGCACTTGGATTTGCTCATGCGTCGCCACATAGCGAAGCGCCTGCTCTCCGGCCCCCTCCCCGAGGGCGCCGCAATCGTCAAACATGACAAACACTGGATCGTGCGGCGTTTGCAAAATGAGTTCGACCAACTGTTCACCGCTCAGTTTCGTCGGATTGCCTTGCGAGCGAGAAATGCAACGGCCGCCGATCTCGGCGGCAACCCGCTCAATCGCCCGGCAGGCGAACTCGTCCCCATCCGTTACTAAAATGACTCGTCGTTTTTCCATCATCTCTACCCTTTCGGTTTGCAAGTGAGCGCCGCGGCAAAAGAGCCAGCCACGATAAAAGCGAACAAGGCGCCGGCAAATCGGAACACCGCTGCTCCGGTTTCGACAAATCCCTCCGGCCGCGGTTCTGCCATGGCCCCTTTGGCCAACCAATACCCAAATCCGCATAGCGGCATCGTCGCCCCGGCGCCAGCCCAAGCGACGAATGGATCATAGACGCCGCCAAAGCCAAGGAGTACGCCAAGGACGACAAGCGAACCGGCGATGCCAGCCGGCGTCCATTTGCCGCGGTCGATGATGAGCTGAACGATGGCGCACAGCAGCCCGCCGGCGAGAAAGGCACGGACGTATTCCATATGACATTCCCTCCTGATCGTTCTCAAATAAAAGACGTCCTACGGCGGCAAATCCGGCTCCTGTCCAGCCGCTTCGATGACGACGCCGTGAGCGATCGCTGGGATCGACTGTTTTTGCTGCACCATCGTTTGGCTTAAAAGCGCCCCAGTAGCGACGACAAACAGACGTCGAAACGTTCCGCGGGCGAGCTCTTGAAGCAAATACCCGTACGTGACGACCGCCGAGCAGGCGCAGCCGCTGCCGCCAGCGAACACCTTTTGATCTGGCCGGTAAATCATCAGCCCGCAATCGTTGTAAACGTCGGTCACATCGTAGCCTGATTCAGCAAGCAACTCGCGGACGATGACGCTGCCGACGCGCGACAAGTCGCCGGTGACGATCAAATCGTAATCGCCCGGCGAGGCGCCTAAGTCACGGAAATGCTGCTCGATCGTATCGGCCGCAGCCGGGGCCATCGCCGCCCCCATGTCGAGTGGGTTTTTCAGCCCGGCGTCAACGACTTTGCCGATCGTCGCCGCCCGGACGCGCCAACGTCCCGGCGCGCGGCCAACGAGCGCGGCGCCGGCGCCCGTGACGGTGAACGTCGCCGTTTTCGGCTTTTGCACCCCCAGTTCAGTCGGGTAGCGAAACTGCCGTTCGGCCGTCGCGTTATGACTGCTTGTCGCCGCAAGCGCCCGATCAGCCAATCCACCAGCGACAAACGCAGCGGCTGCCGCCAACGTTTGCATCGAGGTCGAACAGGCGCCGAACAAGCATAAAAACGGAATCGGCAGCTCGCGGGCGACATAGTTCGATGTCGCATTTTGGTTTAACAAATCACCGGCCAAAAATAGATCGACTTCTTCGGCAGAGACGCCCGCCTTTTGCAAGCAGCAGTCCACCGCCTCCCGCATCAGCCTCCGCTCGGCCAGCTCCCACGTCGCTTCGCCGCAATATAAGTCGCGATGACAAACATCAAAATAACTTCCGAGCGGCCCGTCGGCTTCAAGCGGCCCGACTGCGGCAGCGGCCGCTTGGATGTAAACACCATCGTCAAACACCCATGTCTGCTTTCCGACACGCTTCATGGCCAATCCCTCTTTTCACCACGGCCAAACAAGGCCAAGCACATAGGCGGCAATCAAGCCATAAATGACCGATGCCCCGCCAGCTTTGAACATCTGCCCGGCCACCCCGGCCGTCCATCCTTCGCTTCGATGCTCGATGGCAGCGCTCGCGATCGCATTGGCCAGCCCCATAATGAGCATCGTCGCCCCCGCACCGGCAAATTGGCTGAAATCGTCATATTTCCCGACGGCCGTCAGCACAATCGCCAATCCGGCCATCACCATAGACGCCCACAGATGGGCCTCAGCCGGCGAAGCGGCAAACGTGCCGCCATACCAATCAGCAAGCCATTGCGCCAACGCACAAAACGCCCCACCGACAAGAAACGCTTTTACCGCATTGGCAGCGTATGGGGGAGAAGGCTGAAACGCCTTCACCTCGCGGACATAATCGGACTTTAATCCCACGTTTCCTTCCCCCTTTGTCAGCGAAAGTGATCGACAAAATAAAGCCAATGAAACAACGAACCGGCCACTTTGCCAAAGGCGATGGCCATAAGTAAAATGACGATTTTATCATCGACGCCGATCCGCTTCGCTAAAATCGGCCAAACGTTCAACACCTCTGTTAAAGCGGCAGCGAGCATTCCGATAAACACACCATGAAACAATCCGATCGGCGCTAGCCAATATTTGGATAAATGCCAAACCGAATGGCGCAAACTCATCCAACCGCCAACGATGGCGCCGGCTACAGCCCCCCATTCATAGGCGTGAATGCGTTTTGGCGTTTTCGTCAGCTGCGTCAGGCGCGGGATGACGCCAAGCACGACCAAAAAAGCGACAAATCCGGTTCCGACCGCCAACCCTCCGGCGAAGCCGACGAACACTACCAGCAAAATCTCAAGCGTCGTCAAGAGGCCTCAAGCTTTCTTTGTTTTCATGCAAAATGACGTACTGATCGATCGATTGCTGGTAGTTGAACATTTCGACTTCAAGAGGGCTGGGCTCCTCGTTGATTCGTTTGCGGAACCAATGGTTGAAAAATAAAATCATCCCGATGCCGAGCCCAAGCGAATATGGAATTTGCAAAAGCAGCGGTTTATCGACCGCCTGGCCGGTCACCATCTCGTACAGATGGCGATGCACCCGTTGCATGCTGACGTCCTCGTGAAAGTTCATGATCGCCATCGCCGAACCGACGAACAAAAGAAGCCAAACGAGAACGAAGGAAGCGGTCGAAACCTTCCGTTTTTCATAGACGACTTCAATGATCGTCTGCGATGGGCCGATCATCTGCACATCAAGCGAGGAATCCACATCAAACACAGCCCGGATCATTTGCATCATATCGATGATGACGATATTTTTATCGCTGGGCTGGATGCGATAGAGCGGAATCGTCTTCAACCGCCGAATGAGCCCGCCATCCGGCGCAGCGATTTGGGCCGCCTGCCCGAGCGTCACCACCGCCCCCGGCTTGACTTGCACGCGATGGCGCGGCTTGATAAATACGGTGTTGGCCATTTGCTTCACACCTTTGTCCCCATTTTGTTTTTCTTTAGTTTGGTTGGCAAAAACACCGATCATGCGGCCTGTCGGCGTTCACCATCGATTTCATAAAAATAGAAAATAATGGGCAAAAAATGCCCATTCTTTTTTAGACTTTTGTTGCTTGCTATGGAAAAAGCGTTCCAAGATGCGCTTACAGACCAAAAGACGGATGCGATTCATGGTTCACCGCCGATGAATTGACATCCGTCCATTTTGAACACACCTGTGCGGACAAAATGGACTATCCGTCCATTTTGTTGCCCACTCCGTGCGGACAAAATGGACTATCCGTCCATTTTGTTGCTCACTCCGTGCGGACAAAATGGACTATCCGTCCATTTTGTTGCTCACTCCGTGCGGACAAAATGGGCTATCCGTCCATTTTGTCCTTTATGTGCTGCAATATTTTCTTTTCCAGCCGGGATACTTGCACTTGAGAGATGCCGAGCCTCGATGCCACTTCGGACTGGGTTTGGTCTTTGTAATAGCGCAAATAGACGATCAGCCTCTCACGCTCGTCGAGTTCTTCGATCGCTTTTTTTAAGGCGATTTTGTCAAACCATGACGCTTCGTCGGCGTCAGCAATTTGATCAAGCAACGTAATCGGATCGCCGTCGTTTTCGTACACCGTTTCGTGAATCGATGTCGGCGAGCGGACCGCCTCTTGAGCCAGAACGACGTCTTCTGGCGAAATGCCTAAATGGTCGGCGATTTCCGTAACCGTCGGCGCCCGCCCGCGCGTTTTCGACAGCTCATCTTTCGCCTTGCGGATTTTGTTGCCCATCTCTTTCAGCGAACGGCTCACTTTGACGGTGCCGTCGTCGCGAAGAAACCGCTGAATCTCCCCAATGATCATCGGCACGGCGTACGTCGAAAACTTGACGTCATACGACAGGTCAAACTTGTCGACCGACTTTAACAAGCCGATGCAGCCGATTTGAAACAAGTCGTCCGCTTCATAGCCGCGGTTTAAAAAACGTTGAACGACCGACCAGACGAGGCGCATGTTTTTTTCAATAATTTCATCACGCGCTTCTTGATCGCCTTCTTGGCTGCGGCGGATCAGCTCTTTCATCTCCTGATCTTTGATTGGCGACTGATCTTGCTTGACATCGACATCCATAGGCATGTCTCCCTCAGTTACATAACGCTTTGCTTTTCGCAATATGCTTTTTCAAATACACAGTCGTCCCTTTATTCACTTCCGATTCGACGATGACTTCGTCCATGAAGTTTTCCATAATGGTAAAGCCCATCCCTGACCGCTCGAGCTCGGGCTTTGTCGTAAACAACGGCTGGCGCGCTTCTTCGATGTCAGGAATGCCGACTCCTTCGTCTCTCACCGTCAAATGGACGACACCGTCTTCAATGATGACGGAAATGGAGACGATGCCGTTCGGATCGTTGTTGTAGCCGTGAATGATCGCGTTTGTCACCGCCTCAGAGACAACCGTTTTAATTTCCGTCAGTTCGTCCATCGTCGGGTCAAGCTGGGCGACGAACGCCGCCACGGTCACACGGGCGAACGATTCATTTTCGCTGCGGGCAGAAAATTGGAGGTGCATTTCGTTGCGCATTTACGCCACCCCCAATGCTTGCAAGGCGAATTGCTCATCCGCCTCAACGCGGATGATTTTAAACAGACCCGACATGTCAAACAGCCGTTTGACGGCCGGCGATACGGCGCATACGACCATCTGCCCGCCGACGTTTTTGATTTGTTTATAGCGTCCGAGAATGACGCCGAGGCCAGAGCTGTCCATGAACGTCAATTGTCCTAAATTGAGCACGATGTGGCGGACCGCTCGGTTTTCGAGCACATCCGTCACTTGTTCACGCAATTGTTCGGCTGTATGATGGTCAAGCTCCCCAGACAGGCGAACGATGAGCACGTCTTGCTTCACTTCCAAGTCGATCGCGAGACTCACAGCGCGTTCCCCCTTGTCCATTTCAGGATATGGAGACATTTCGCTGCTGTCCGCCCGAAATCCTGCCGCCCGACAAAACTAGTGGTCGTTCGCCAAAGAGAGCGAAAAGACCGCAAAACTTGACATTATCCCGCTTGCACGAAGCGGCCAAACACCCGCTTAAACAAGTCCCAAAAGCTCGCTTCTTCGACCGTTTGCTTGGCGACGATCGGGCTGTGCAAAATTTCTTTTCCATCCTGTTTTAAAATGAGGACGCCAAGCTCATCGCCTTTGCGAACGGGTGCTTTCACATTGTCTTTCACTTTGATCACTTTTTCGATCTGCTCGACCGACTGCCCTTTTTTCGTCAGCACCGACACCGGCTCCGACGTCACCGCTTCGACGGATGACCGTTTGCCTTTGCTTATGTTGACGCGGGCGACTGTTTCATTCCGTTTGTACACAGGGTGAGTTCGATATTGGGAAAACGCGTAATCGAGCATCTTCGTAATTTGCGCATTGCGCGATTTCGGCGTCGGTGCTCCAAACACAACAGCGATGACGCGCATGCCGTTCTTTTTCGCCGTGGCGGTCAAACAATATTTCGCTTCGGCTGTATATCCGGTTTTCAGGCCGTCAACGCCCGGATAAAATTTGACAAGCCGGTTCGTATTGACGAGCCAAAACTTTTTGTCCGTATTTTCGCGCAAATAGTCTTCGTACTTGCTCGTATATTTCGTAATATCTTCATATTTCAACAGTTCGCGCGCCATCATGGCCATATCATAAGCGCTGCTGTAGTGATGTTCCGCCGGCAGGCCGGTCGCATTGGCGAAATGAGTGTTTTTTAAGCCGAGCTGTTTCGCTTTTTCATTCATCATCTCAACAAATGCTTCTTCCGACCCGGCGATCTGCTCAGCCATAGCGACCGACGCGTCGTTGGCCGAACCGATGGCAATGCCGCGCAGCAGCTCATCGACGGTCATTTCCTCGCCCGGCTCGAGGAAAATTTGCGATCCACCCATTGACGCGGCGTATTCGCTCGCCCGCACTTTTTCATCGTAGGACAGCTTTCCTTCATCGATGGCTTCCATGACTAGCAGCATCGTCATAATTTTCGTCATGCTCGCCGGCGGCAATGGTTCATGGGCATTTTTTTCATACAATACTTTGCCGGTGTCGCGTTCAATCAAAATGGCTGATTTCGCCTCATCGGCCAGCTTCACTTTCGCCTCCTTCATCTCTTTCGCCTCGGCATGGGCAGAAAGAGGAAGAAAAAGAAGAAACGGCAATAAAAGAAGACGAGTGACTTTCGTTTTCATCTCCCAAACCTCCATTCTTTATACATGCCATTTTTTCCAGGCGAGATATTTTTATACAAAAAAACAGCTCATTTTCCAAAAAACAAAAAAACGCCCGAAACACGCGTTTCAGGCGTCTTCTTGAACAACCGCTTTTTTCCTTGCGGATCGCCAGCGTCCCTCTCTATACGATGGTCTCATAAATGAGCGGCGGCCGAGCAACCGGCTGCGGCGACAGACGAACAGCCGCCTCGATCTTTTCTTTCACGTCAAGCACATCTGGCCGGTTGCTGTGAATCGTGGCGAGCGCTTCCCCTTTCTGCACGCGATCGCCGATTTTTTTATGGAGCACAATGCCGACCGCCAAATCGATCACGTCTTCTTTTTTCGCCCGGCCGGCGCCGAGCCACATGGCGGCCGTGCCGATGTCATCGGCGGCCATCTCGGCGACATAGCCGTCGGCAGCCGCCGTGACGGTCGACGTATAGGCCGCCTTTGGCAATTTATCCAGATCGTCAACGACCGATGCATCTCCACCTTGAGCGGCCAAAAACGTTTTGAACGCCGCGATGGCGGCCCCGCTGCGAATCGCCTCTTCAAGCAAACGGCGCGCCTCATCAAGCGATGGCGCCTTCTCCGCCAAATAGACCATATGGCTGCCGAGCGTCAAACAAAGTTCGGTTAAATCGTGCGGCCCGTCTCCTTTTAACGTTTCGATGGCCTCTTTCACTTCCAAGGCGTTGCCGACGGCATAGCCGAGCGGCTGGCTCATGTCAGAAATGACCGCCATCGTCCGGCGGCCGACGCGCTTGCCAATGTCGACCATCGCTCGAGCGAGCCGGCGCGCCTCGTCAAGTTCCTTCATAAACGCTCCGGCGCCCGTTTTCACATCCAAGACGATGGCATCAGCCCCAGCGGCGATTTTTTTGCTCATGATCGACGAGGCGATAAGCGGAATGCTGTTGACGGTCGCCGTCACATCGCGAAGCGCATATAGCTTTTTGTCAGCCGGTGTCAAATCGCCCGTTTGGCCGATAATGGCGATTCGGTTTTCATTCACGAGTCGAATGAACTCGTCTTTGCTGATCTCGACATGAAACCCGGGCACGGACTCGAGTTTGTCGATCGTGCCGCCCGTATGGCCGAGGCCGCGCCCAGACATTTTCGCCACCGGCACGCCGACAGAAGCGACAAGCGGCCCTAAAACGAGCGTCGTCGTATCGCCGACCCCGCCGGTCGAATGTTTATCGACTTTCACGCCGCGAATACTCGACAAATCGAGCATTTCGCCGGAGTGCACCATCGCCATCGTCAGCGCGGCCGTTTCTTCCTCGGTCATGCCGCGGAAATAAATCGCCATCGCGAGCGCGCTCATTTGGTAATCGGGAATGTTCCCGTTTGTATACCCTCGGACGATCCACTCAATTTCTTCCTTCGTCAGCGCCTTTCCGTCGCGCTTTTTCGCAATCAAATCGACCATTCGCATCGCGATCACCTTTTTCGTTTTGATTTCGCCATTTCGGCGACAATCGCTTTCACAAACCGCAAAAAGTCCGTCTTCACCCGCTCGGCCGTTTCAACCACTTCGTCGTGGTGAAGCGGAGCATCCGACATCCCTGCAGCCATATTCGAAATGCACGAAATGCCGAGCACCTCAATGCCGCCGTGGCGGGCGACGATCACTTCCGGGACGGTCGACATGCCGACCGCATCGCCGCCGAGCGTACGAATCATGCGGATTTCCGCCGGCGTTTCGTACGACGGCCCCGTATTGGCGACATATACTCCTTCATGCACGCGAACGCCAAGTCTCGCCGCCGTTTCCTTGGCGAGCTCGCGCAGCCGCCGGCTGTACGCTTCCGTCATGTCCGGAAAGCGCGGACCAAGCTCCGGATCGTTCGGACCAATGAGCGGATTTGTGCCCAGCAAGTTGATATGGTCGGAAATGATCATGAAATCGCCGGGCTGGAACCGTTCGTTGATGCCGCCCGCAGCGTTTGTCACGATCAATTCGCGGACGCCAAGCGCCTTCATCACCCGGACGGGAAACGTCACTTCCTGAAGCGAATACCCTTCATAATAATGAAACCGCCCTTGCATGGCGACAACGGTCGCCCCCTCAAGCCGCCCATATACGAGCCGTCCAGCGTGTCCTTCAACGGTCGACACTGGAAATCCGGGAATATCTTCATACGGAATGCGAACCGCCTCTTCGATTTCATCAGCGAGCACGCCGAGCCCCGAGCCGAGAATGAGACCGATTTCAGGCGGAGTTGGCATCAATGGGCGCAAATGACCGGCGGTTTTTTCAATCGCTTGTCGATCCATTCTTTTCCCCCTCATCGTTCTTTATGAAGTTAGGCCAAATCAGCCAAAAAGCTTGTTCCGTACGGCGGCCGGTTGACTTGGAAGTTATCCGCAATCGTTGCGCCGACATCGGCAAACGTCTCGCGGACTGGGAGCGGCTTGCCGCCGCGAAATCGCGGGCTGTACACAAGAAGCGGCACATATTCGCGCGTATGGTCAGTTCCGTGGTGAATCGGGTCGTTGCCGTGGTCAGCGGTGATGATAAGCAAGTCGTCCGCTGTCAAGCGCGGCAACACATCGGCAAGCCGGGCGTCAAACTCTTCGAGCGCATCGCCGTAACCTTTTGGGTCGCGGCGATGGCCGTATTTAGCGTCAAAATCGACGAGATTGACGAAACTCAACCCGGTAAAGTCCATGCCGAGCGTGTCGACGAACTTATCCATTCCGTCCATATTGGATGTCGTTCGCAACGACTGGGTAACTCCTTCATTGTCGTAAATATCGGCGATCTTCCCGATGGCAATCACTTCATAACCGGCGTCTTTCAATTCATTCATCACCGTTTTGCCAAACGGCTTAAGCGCATAGTCGTGCCGGTTGGCGGTTCGCTCAAAATGGCCGGGTTTGCCGATGAACGGTCGGGCAATGACGCGCCCGACCATATACGGCTCGTCGCGCGTCAATTCACGAGCGATTTCGCAAATGCGGTACAATTCATCAAGCGGCACAACTTGTTCATGGGCGGCGATTTGCAAGACGGAGTCGGCTGATGTATAGACGATGATCGCCCCTGTTTTCATATGCTCTTCGCCAAGCTCTTCGATGATCGCTGTTCCGCTCGCCGGTTTGTTGCCGATCACGTTCCGGCCGGTGCGCCGCTCGAGCTCAGCGATCAATTCATCTGGGAACCCGTTCGGAAAGACGCGGAACGGCTTGTCGATGCGAAGGCCCATCAGCTCCCAATGGCCTGTCATCGTATCTTTTCCAGCCGATGCTTCCTTCATTTTTGTATAGTACGCGAGCGGTCGCTCGACTTTCGGCACCCCTTTGATCTCACGAATATGGCTTAGGCCGAGCTTCGCCATGTTCGGCATATAGAGGCCGCCGCGATACTCAGCGATATGGCCGAGCGTATCCGCTCCTTTGTCGTTGTATTTCTCGGCATCCGGCGCCTCGCCGATGCCGACTGAATCCATCACAATCAAAAAAACGCGCCGGTATGTCGTTTTCACATTCATTCCCCCTGCCTGCAATGAAAAATGGAGTCTCTTTCTATCGTTCCCGTATTTTCGCGAAAACACGCCTATGGCCAATTGGTCAGAAGTCTGACAACTAAAACGACAGGCAAGCGCCTAGCATACGGCAGCTGCTAGGCGCGCGGGTGGTACTGTTTGTACACGTCTTTTAGGCGCGTTTTCGTAACATGCGTATACATTTGCGTCGTCGAAATGTCGGCATGCCCAAGCAACTCTTGCACAGCGCGCAAATCGGCTCCGTTCTCAAGCAGATGCGTCGCAAACGAATGCCGAAGCGTATGCGGCGTCAATTCTTTTTCGATGCCGGCTTCTTTCGCGAGCCGCTTTAAAATTTTCCAAAACCCTTGCCGTGTCAACCGCTGGCCATAATGGTTCAAAAACAGCGCCTCCGTTGCCCGTCGTCGCGGATTGACAAGCTGCGGGCGCCCTCGCTCCAAATAGTGGGCAAGCGCTTCAATCGCCATGCGCCCGATCGGCACGATCCGCTCTTTCCGCCCTTTTCCATAGCAGCGGACAAACCCCATCGTCAAATGCACGTCGCTTAAGTTGAGCTGCACAAGCTCACTGACGCGCATGCCGGTCGCATACAACAGCTCCAGCATCGCCTTGTCGCGCAGCCCAAACGGTGTGCTCACTTGCGGCGCTGCAAGCAGCGCCTCGACTTCCTCGACCGACAGCACTTTCGGCAGCGTCCGTTCAAACTGCGGCGTTTCGATATGGACGGTCGGGTCTTGCGCCGCGATTTTCTCCCTTAGCAAAAACTGATGAAACGAACGGATCGACGCCAAATGGCGGGCGATCGTCCGCGCCGATTGCCCTTGTTCGCTTAAAAACTTTAAAAAATGGAGAATATGGAGGCGCTCCACTTCGCCCCACGCCTGAAGCTGCTCGACTTGGCGCAAATAGCGGACGTATTTTTTCAAATCGCGTTCATATGAAACGATCGTATTGTGCGCCAAATTCCGCTCCACCGTCAAATAATGCAGAAAATCTTTCAACTCGTATTCCAACGCTCTCTACTCCCCATCGCGATAAAAAAATAACAGTCGGTCGAGCCAACTTGGCGGCGCACTCTCCGCCGCCGATACTTTGACCGCCGATCCCTTCGGCTCATCGTATCGGTGGTAATACTCGTACTCGCGGTTAAACCATACAAGACTATAATAAAATAAAATGGTGCATCCCGTAAATAAAAGAAACACTTTCACCATTTGCCAAACGGTTTTCATGGCATCCTCCCTATCAGCTGCTTGTCAGCTTGCTAGTATGAGGATATGCCATTTGTTTCGTTGTTTATACGCAAAAAACCTTTCCCGTTGGAAAAGGTTTTTATTTTTCTTCATGCTTTTGCTGGCAACGGTGACAAATGCCGTGGAACGTCAAACGATGGTCTTTAATTTTAAATTTCCACTTCTCCTCAACAATCGCTTCGACATCCTCAAGCAAATCTTCTTGAATTTCCGCCACCGACCCGCATTCTAAGCAGATGAGGTGGTGATGAAAATGGGCCGCTCCTTCCTTGCGGAGGTCATAGCGCGACACCCCGTCCCCGAAATTGATTTTATCGACAATTTTCAGCTCGGTTAACAGCTCGAGCGTCCGATAAACGGTCGCCAACCCGATTTCTGGGGATTTTTCTTTCACGAGGAGGTAGACGTCTTCCGCGCTTAAATGGTCTTCTTCATGTTCAAGCAGGACTCTTACCGTCGCTTCCCGCTGCGGCGTTAACTTGTAACCCGCCGAATGCAGCTGCTTCTTGATTCGTTCCACACGATCTTCCATCTTTTCATTCCTCCCTCGCCATTCACCCATCATTATAACAAATGCACGAGGGAAGTATCAAAGTAAAATCACTATTATGAAGAAATGATAATGGTTATTATATAATATTCATTATGATTAAACTCATTGTCCATTGAACCGCCTGTTTCATCAATGCCGGCGAAAGATATGCCTCGACCGCTGAGGAAAGAAGCAGCCCAAGGGCGACAGCCGCCATCGCCGCTGCGTAGCGCATCACCATCGGAAACATCGATCCATGCGGCCGCTTCATAAACTGGTTGCGCACCATGTGCAAGGAAAACGAAATCGAAATGACGCCCATGACGATCATGAGTGGAATGGCCACCAAATTTTGCGGCATGATGGACACAAACGACAAAAGAAACCCGCGCCAACCCATTTGGTTGACTAAAAAGCCAACCGTAAAGCCGACAACGACGCCTTTGAAAAACAGCAAAACAAGAATGATCGGCAAGCCAATGACAGAAATGCCAAGCACCCACATCAGCGCGGTATATTTGACGTTGTGCATATAGCTTTGCCGGAACATATCATGGGCGCTTGCGATATTGTCTTTTGACACTTGTCCAAAAAATTGCGTCAAGTAATAGTACAAGTCTTGCTTTTGACTGAAACCGAGGCTGTTGACGACAATGGCGCCGAAAATGACGCCCATGAGAAACAGGACGATGACAAACACGTACAGCGAAGCATGTTCACGCCAATGAACAGCGATAGCCGATTTCAGCGGATGGGTTCTCATTGTGCTTCGTCCTCCTACTTTGTCTCTTAGTAGATTGTATGTCCATCCGCTTTCGGTATGACTGTTTTTCTAAAAGGCTGGTGATGTAATAAAAAAGCAGCTCAACACCGACGTGTGACCAACTCCACGGGCGGCACGCCGCCTCGGTCCATTGGCGCATGGCTGGGCCAAGCAGCACGCACGGCATGATGATGAACGGCAGGAGCGCTGCCCGAGTGGTTACCCCTCCCGCACTTTCCCGTACCTCCCACCGCCCCCGGCCTCGATATGGAGCGCACCGCTGCGGGCAAGGACGATCAGTTGGGCCAACTTTTCTCCCACCGTCTCCGCGATCTCTTCCTCCGCCGCCTCATGAAGAACGCTCATTTCCGTGCCAAAACGGGCGAGCAGCTTTTCATACGCTTTTGAACCAAGGCCGGGGATGAATTCAAGCGGCACTTGATAAATGTACGGCGGCCGTTTCGGCCCGCGTTCCGCCGTTTTCAGCTCCGCAAGCCGGTCAAACACGCCTTTCACGAAGCGATGATGGCCGCATGCCGCACAGCGGTCGACGTCCGGTGCAACCGGCGCAAGGCAGCGCTCGCACACTGTCTGGTGATATTTTCCGAGTTTGGGATTTAAACCGTAGTTGGCGACAATCGCGCGCCCGTCTTCACCGCGCAGCGCTTTTTCCAATTCAGCAAACGTCGGGGCGGCGAGCCGCACTTCTTCATATTCGCGGGCGATTTTCCGCAGCGAATGGGCATCGGAATTCGTCAAGTACGGGTAGCGATGCAATTCGGTGATCTGGTCCGCCATCGCCGTGTCGGCGCTTAACCCAAGTTCAATGGCATCAATCCAATCCGGGTCAAACACTTCTGTCAGGCTGTGCTTGACCCCTTTTCCGTACAAGCTTTTAAACGGGGTGAACGCGTGCGCGGGAATGAACCAGCCGCCCTGCTCTTTCGCGGCAGCTTGCAGCTCGCGGCCGGAGGCGTAAATGCGCTGTGAACTGAGCGACATGTTCTTTACCCGTTTGCCAAGCCAGCCGGAAAACGTGCGCATCGTCTGCACAGTCGGCAAAAAAACGAGCACGTGGATCGGTCCATGGCAATGGTCGTCATATACTTCGATTTCACTGCCTAACAAAAGCGTCACTTTCCCGGCGCTGACGCCGCCCCCCTCATGTTCGCGCCAACCGTGCTTCTCCATTGCCCGCTCGAGCTCGTCCAGCACTTCGGGCACATGGCTGTCAATGACGCCGACGAGGTCGATCCCTTTCACCTCAGCCGCCTCATGCAAGATGTTCTCAAGCGTCAACGTCCGCGCCCCAGTAATTTTCACCGGGCGGCCCGAGGCGGTGCGGCCGATGTGAATATGTAAATCAGCGTAATAACAGCCGAGGCCGCGCTCGTTTTTTTTATTCGGCATTTTGCTCCCCTAGCGCGCGGCGCAGCTGCAAATATTGCAAGGCGTATGCCGTTTTCGCATCGTAAATGTCGCGTTGTTGAAGCATCTCAAGCGCCTCCTCCAATGTAACTTCCAACAGCTCGACAAACTCATCTTCATCCAAACCGGCGCCGTCCTCCGCTTTTTCCAGCCCCTCGGCGACATACAAATGGATGAGTTCATCGGCAAACCCTGGGGATGTATAAAAGGAAATGAGATGGCGCATCGATTGGGCGCGGTAGCCGGTTTCTTCTTCGAGCTCGCGGTGTGCGGAAGCGAGCGGCTCTTCCCCATGTTCTAGCTTGCCCGCCGGAATCTCGACTAATGCGCGCTCCAGCGCTTTTCGGTACTGGCGGACAAGAACGATTTTCCCGTCCGGCAACAGCGGCAGCACCGCCACCGCCCCCGGATGTTTGATCACCTCGCGCTGGCTCGTTTTCCCATTTGGCAGCTCGACTTCCTCGATATACAAGTCAATGATGCGGCCGCTGAACAATTTCTCTTTGCGGACGGTTTTTTCATACAACTTCTCCATTCTTCTTCTCCCCTATCGATTGATGGACTCTTTTCCATTGTACTACATGTTTGGCCATTTTTTCGCTTCCGTTGTACAATGAACATATCATCATCGATCGCGAAAGGGGGCGCAAAAGATGAACAAACGCCGCATCGGCACATCAGACTTATACGTCAGCGAAATTGGACTCGGCTGCATGTCGCTCGGCACTGATGAAAACCATGCCATCTATCTCATCCATGAAGCATTGGAGCGCGGCATCAACTACTTGGATACAGCCGATTTATACGACCGCGGCTTAAACGAGGAATTTGTCGGCAAAGCGGTGAAAGGAAAACGCGACCAAGTCATCATCGCGACAAAAGTCGGCAACCGTTGGCGCCGAGACGGAAGCGGCTGGGACTGGGATCCGTCAAAAGCCTATATCAAACAAGCGGTCAAAGAGAGCCTGCGCCGCCTGCAAACGGACTACATTGACTTATACCAGCTCCACGGCGGCACGATCGACGACCCGATCGATGAGACGATTGAAGCGTTCGAAGAGCTGAAGCAAGAAGGCGTCATCCGTTGGTACGGCATCTCCTCGATCCGCCCAAACGTCATTCGCGAATATGTGAAGCGCTCGAACATCGTCAGCGTCATGATGCAATACAGCTTGCTTGACCGGCGGCCGGAAGAATGGTTCCCGCTTCTTCGCGAACATCACATCAGCGTGATCGCCCGCGGTCCGGTCGCTAGAGGCTTGCTCACGAGCCGCCCGCTTGAACAAGCGAGCAGCGCGGTGAAAGAACACGGCTACCTCGATTATTCCTACAAAGAACTGCAAACGCTCATCCCGAAGCTGAAGGAAAAAACGGCCGGGCGCCGTTCATTGACCGCGACCGCGCTGCAATTTTGCCTGTATGACCCGGTCGTTGCTGCCGTCATTCCGGGCGCAAGCCGGCTTCGGCAGCTTGAAGAAAACATCGCCGCCGCTTCCGCCCCGCCGCTTGATGCCGACGAATACGAATGGCTGAAACAAACGACAAAACGCTCGGTGTATGAGGCGCACCGATAAGCGCAGGAATCGCCATCGTGCTTCATTCCGACGCCTATGGCCAGCAACAACCGCAGGCCGCAGCCTCTATTCCCTGCCTATGTGTGTCACTGAACTTGCCGGCGGCCATGGCGCTGACAAGAGGCAAAACGAAAAAACAAACCAAAAGAGCCCAACGGCTGCCAATGTCCGTTACGGGCTCTTTTTTCCAAATGGGCCGGTCACTTCACAAAAACCGATCAATCCTCTTCCACATACTGATTCCTCGCTGCCCCTAAGCCGAACGCCATCATGGCCGCACAGACGGCCAACAACATGCCAAGCGGGGCGGTAAACCGTCTGGCCGCATCGTACAATACGCCAAACAGAGGCGGTCCGGCAGCAGCCAGCAAGTAGCCGACCGATTGGGCCATGGCCGACAGCTGGGCGGCTTCCAGCGGACGGCGCGTGCGCAAAGTAAACAGCATCATCGCCAGCGAAAACGCCATGCCGGCGCCGATGCCGGCGAAAAGCGCCCCAACCCAAAGCAGCCAACCTTGGCCAGCCAAAAAGGCGATCGTTCCAAAAGCCATGAGCAACACCGCCGAGCCGATCAGCACTTTTTGATTGTCCATCCGCTCCGCGAGCATCGGAGAGACGAACATCATCGGCAACTGGGCAAACTGGAAGAAAAAGAGCAGCCATCCGGCTGTATCGGCCGCCAAGCCCTTGCTTTGGCCAAGCTCCGGCAGCCACGTGACGATGCAATAAAAGAACAAGGATTGCAGCCCCATAAACAGCGTCACTTGCCAGGCAAGCGCCGATCGCCAAAGCGAAGAGCGCCGGCTTCCCGCCGGGACGCCGCTTGACTTCTGGCGCCAAGCTTGCGGCAGCCAAACGACAAGCGACAACGCGGCAACCAGCGCCCAAAAGCGAAACGCCCCTTGCCAGCCGATCCCCCACCCGTCGGTAAGCGGAACGGCGAACCCGGAAGCGAAGGCGGCGCTCATGTTCATCGTTACGGTATAAACGCCCATCATCAAGCCGACCCGTTCAGAAAACGTGTCTTTGATCAGCGCCGGCATGAGAACGTTGTCGACCGCGATGGCGGCTCCAATCAGCGCCGTGCCGAGAAATAGGGAAAACTCTCCCGAAAGCGGGCGAATGAGTTCGCCGGCAAGCAAAACAACAAGCGAACCGAACAGCGTCCGCTCTATTCCGAACCGCCGGGCGAACGCGGCCGCCACAGGAGCCAAGAAGGCAAACGCCAAAAGCGGAATCGTCGTCAACGCCCCAGCGGCTGCGTGGGAGAGGCCAAGCTCCCGCTGCAATTCAGGAACAAGCGGCCCGACCATTGTGAGCGGTGCGCGCAAGTTGGCGGCCAAGATCACGACCGCAGCCACCATGAACACAGACGCGGACGCCATACCCGCTGTCATCATTTTTTGTTTCATCTGAACGTTCCCCCTATTTAAACTTCCGCCAATCGAGTTCACTTTCTTCCAGCAGCTCGGCAAATGATTTCTGTTCCTCACGGCGGCGCTCTTCCTCGCGACGCCGCGCCTCTTCCGCCGCTAGACGCCGCTGTTCTTCCTCGGCAAGCGCCCGCTTTTTCGCGAGCAGTTTCGCTTCCGTCTCGGCACCGAGCCGGTCGGCAAGCGTCACTGCCTGCGTCTCTTGTTCTTTTTTCCGCGCAACCCGGTTCTTCATGATTTCCGCCCCCTTTGCATAACGACCGTTCGTTTGTCAAACGATACAACTAAACGATAAGAAAAAGGAGAGATGTATGGATGGAGAAAAACCGCGCCCAAAAAGGGAAACCGTCCGCCGATACGGTGAAGCCGGTGATCGCAAAAGAAGAATTGGAAAAAGCAATCCACCCGACTAAGCGGCAAAACAGTCCGCAATAACATTGGAAAGCGCCGTTCGGCGCAAAACGCGGCTTCTAACTATGGAAAGGGGCGCCCCCGGCCGAAAATGGCTTAGGGGCGGCCCCTTTACAACACCTCGGTGATGTGCGGCATATGTTCGCCAAGCCAGGCGATCGCCTCCTCCAGCGTCGGAAACTCTTTCATTTCAAACGTCATTTCGTTTTGCAGCAGCCAGACGTCTTTCGCCTCATGATACGGGCCGGCGACCGACCAATGAAGCAAGCTGTACGGATCGTTTTCATGGGTGAACGACACCCATGTTTTTTGCTTCGCCGCCTTTGCGAGCTGCTCTAGCTTACCGTTCATGGCCAGATTTCACCTCAACAAACGGCATATGACCATTCAACGTTTGCCCTGGGCTTTTGAGCTGAAAAACGGTCGTTCCCGGCTTGACGTCAATCGTCATCGTTTCATCAAAAAAGATGAGACGCGACCGTTCCACGAGCACCGGCGCAAAATTCGTCTCGACGACGACATCATCTTCATCGGCTTTGTCGACAAGCCATAGCGCCGGCACGCCGTCGACCAAACAGCCGCAGCCGTCAGTGTCAAACATCAACTTTAACTGCCGTCCGGATTCCGCTACAATAGAGGCAAGCGCCCGTTTGGCTGCATCCGTAAACGTGATGTACAGACTCATAGCTGGCTCCTTTTCCCTTTGATTTCCTTTATTTATTTTACCTGTCAACATGAGAAACTGTCAAAACAAAGCAAGGAGGAAAAAGCGATGGCAAAAGTGCAAATCAAAGTGAACGACAACGGCTCGCTGCGCGTCACCGGCGATGTTGAACTGCTCGATGGAGAAGGAAAGCCGTTTGTGACCAAACAAACGTTTTCGCTCTGCCGTTGCGGGCTGTCGAACAACAAACCGTTTTGCGACGGTTCGCACAAAGGCCGCTTCCAATCCGTTGTCCGCGCCCCTTTGCCGGAAACGGATAAACAATAAGGCGGTGAGAAGCCGATGGACGAACGATGGCTGCAAAAACAAGTGCGCAACTGCCTGCGGCATTATGGCTATGATGATGACATGATGCCGCTTGGCGAAGACGACTGGCGCGAGCTTTGCACCCGCATTGCCGCCGCCAAAGAGAGGCAGCCAAACGCGGACATCTATGAACTTGTCCATGACGCCGTCTACCGGTTCATCACCAGCGCTTGACCCGGCTCGTGTCAAACGAACACGGGGTTGGCCCCAAAGGCCATCTTTCTTCAAGAAGAGGAAAGGCGTTTCGCGCGTCTAGACGATGATCAGAAAGGGTGCCCCTTATATTTGGGACACCCTCGCTTACTTTTGGAAAAACGCCCGCTTTGCCACCTTTTCCACAAGACCCGGAGCGAGCCGGTACAGCCGGCTGCCGAGATCCATCCAACGCGGCATGTTCACTTCGCGCGTTGGCGTCATCATCGCGGCAACAACGCGCTTCGCCACCGCCTCCGGCCTTAACATCCAACGCGAGACATTGCGCACATACTCTCCCGATTCATCAGCGGCCGAAAAAAAGTTCGTCTCCACCGGCCCCGGATTGACGGCCGTGACAAAAATGCCAAAGCGCCCCGCCTCGAGGCGGAGGCTGTCGGTAAAGCCAACGACCGCGTGTTTCGTCGCGGAATAGACGCTCGACTTCGGCGTCGCGATTTTGCCGGCTTGCGACGCAATGTTGATAATATGACCGCTTCCTCTCTCTTTCATATGCGAATACACCGCCTTCGTACAGGCGATGAGGCCGAAGACGTTGACGGCAAACATCCTCTCCATTTCATCCAAGTCGATGTCCTCGACATAGCGAAAGACGCCAAACCCGGCGTTGTTGACCAACACATCGATCGCGCCAAGATCCGCAATGAGCTGGGAAACAACCGCCTCGATCATGCCGCGGTCGCTGACATCAAGCGATGCATACGGGGCGCGAATACCGGTTTGCGCTTCGATCCGCGCGCTCGCTTCTTTCAGCCTTTCTTCACTGCGCGCCAAGAGCACCGGCACCGCCCCTTGGCGCGCCGCTTCATAGGCGATTTGCTCGCCAATTCCTCCCGACGCTCCGGTAATGACGACATGGCGCCCCTTCAGCCGCACACCGACACCCCCACCGCTTCGTAGACGTATCGGCCGGCTTCTTGCTTTTTCGTCACATACCCGTTCGCCTCGAGATAATCAAGCTGGCCGATCGTCTCTGACATCGTCAGCATGAGCTGGCGTTCGTAAGCGGTCGGGAACAGCTTTTGACAAACGTCAAACACCGTATGCGGGCGTTCTTTCACCATTTCGAGCACCCGCTCGGCGCGCTGGCGTTGCTTACCCAGCCGCTCGCGAACGAGCGCCGGAATATCGGTCGCATCGTCGCCATGGCCGTTTAGCGATCGAACGATATCGTATTGCAGCATTTTTTGCAGCGACTCGTTGTACTGCAACAACGGTTTCGGCCGTCCCGTCTCCCCTTCCGCCGGCGGCTCCATCATTGGATTCGGGGAAATATGAACAAGCAAATGATCGCCGCCGATCAGCAATCCGTCCGCCTCGCGGTAGAGGGCGATATGGCTTTGCGCATGCCCCGGCGTTTCGATGACCTGCCACCCGGGCATCCCCGGCACCGCGTCCCCTTCCGTCACCATGATGTCAAGCCCGCGCCGGCTTGCGTAGCGAAGCGATCCGCCTTCTTTGGACAGCTGACTGAACAAACGGCGGTCGACGCCGCATTCCGTAAAAAATTCCTGAAAAAATTGGACGTACCGCTCCATAAACGAACGTTCGCGGCGCAAAAACGGATCCGCTTTCGGATGGCCGATGATCGGCGCATGCGGAAAATAATCAAGCAAGCCGACATGATCCGGATGATGGTGAGTAATGACGATTTGTTCAATATCCTCTGGCGCATAACCGACCTCGCCAAGCTGCTTCACAAACAGCTGCCATGCTTCCTCTGTTTTCACTCCGGCATCGACCAGCGTCAACCGATCGCCGGCGATCACGTACATATGCACATCGCCGACCGGAAACGGCGTCGGCACCGTGATCCGATACACTCGTTCCTCGTTCATTGCGTTCCCTTCTTTCCTCAAGTTCATGAACCATCCCGTTCGAACCGTTTCATCAGTCAAAATGAATAGTTATTCATTATATTTTATTTTACAGTTTACACCGATTTCATCCATTTGTCATGCCTTTTTCTTCCGCACGACGAAATTGCAAAAAAATTCGCTCTCCTCTCTTGACAACAGCGCCTGTCCCGCGGCATAATGACTAATAACATCACGGATACGGCAAACCGGCGATGAACAGGGCCAGTAAACCGCAAACGGCACCAGAGAGCGAAGCCCGCGGCTGGAAGGCTTTGCGGCCCTCTTTGCGGTTGAACCTACCCTAGGAGCTGTTAGGCCAACCTAAACGCCTCCCCGGCGTTATCGGGGCAGAGTCGGGCCTGTTTGGCGCTTGGGCCAAATCGGGCCAAAAAAGGTGGTACCGCGGAAACGAAGGTTTTCCGTCCTTTTGCAGGACGGGAAACCTTTTTCTTTTGAATGGATACACCAAGGCAAGGAGGAGTGGAATGATGAACAACGAACGAACGATCGCGCTCATCGGCGCCGGCTCGATGGCGGAAGCGCTCATCGCCGGCATGACGAAAGCGTTTTGCCATCCGGCGCACATTGTCGTCGCCAACCGACAAAACCGCGCTCGGCTCGAGGAGCTGGCGCGCCAATACGGTGTTTGCACGGCGGGTTGCGCGCAAGAAGCCGTCAAACAAGCGGATATCGTCATTTTGGCGATGAAGCCGAAAGACGTCGTCGAAGCGATGAACGCCATCGCACCGACCCTCCGCGCCCATCAGCTCATTCTTTCACTGCTCGCCGGCATCACGACCGAGACGATCGAACGGCTCGCCGGACGCAACATCCCTGTCGTGCGCGCCATGCCAAACACATCCGCCGCCGTCGGCTTATCAGCGACCGCGATCGCCGGCGGCCGCTTCGCCGCGAAAGAACATCTTGAGGTCGCCAAACAGCTGTTTGAAACGGTCGGCATCGTCGCTGTTGTGCCGGAGAAGGACTTGCATGCGGTCACCGGCCTGTCCGGGAGCGGTCCGGCGTATGTGTATTACTTGGTCGAAGCGATGGAAAAAGCGGCGGCCGACATCGGCCTTGAGCGAGATGTCGCCAAACGGCTCATTTTGCAAACGATCATCGGCGCAGCCGAGATGCTAAAAGCGTCCGACAAGCACCCATCCGTCCTGCGCCGTGAAGTCACGAGCCCAGGCGGCACGACCGAAGCCGGCATTGGCGTGCTTGAGCAATACCGGTTCCAAGAAGCGGTCATCGCCTGCATCCGCCGGGCGACGGCCCGCTCCGAAGAGCTCGGCAGCGCTCTTCTCGCTGCCATCGCCGAAGCGTAAAGAGCGGACCTCCGGAGCGCGCCGCTCCTTTTCCCGCCTAGCCCGAACACGGCGACAATCCGTTTTATTTTGTTTTTGATAAGCAGCGTGCTATCATTCAGTAATGAACCATTCATTGGCCTAGAAAGGAGCTGCTTGTCATGAACACGATGCTGTTTTCGCCGTATACAATCCGCGGGCTGACGCTGAAAAACCGAATTGTCATGTCGCCGATGTGCATGTATTCGTGCGACACGAAAGACGGCGCCGTACGCACGTGGCATAAAATCCACTACCCGGCTCGCGCTGTCGGCCAAGTCGGCTTGATTATCGTTGAAGCGACCGGCGTGACGCCGCAAGGTCGCATTTCTGAACGCGACTTAGGCATTTGGAGCGATGACCATATCGCCGGGCTTCGCGAACTCGTTGGGCTTGTGAAAGAGCATGGGGCGGCCATCGGCATCCAGCTTGCCCATGCGGGGAGAAAATCGCAAGTGCCGGGAGAGATCATCGCTCCGTCAGCCGTCCCGTTTGATGATTCGTCGCCGACGCCAAAAGAAATGACGAAAGCCGACATTGAAGAAACGGTGCAAGCGTTCCAAAACGGCGCACGGCGCGCGAAGGAAGCCGGCTTTGACGTCATTGAAATCCATGCCGCCCACGGCTACCTCATTAACGAATTTTTATCGCCGCTCTCCAACCGGCGACAAGACGAGTACGGCGGCTCTCCGGAAAACCGTTACCGTTTCTTGGGCGAGGTGATCGACGCTGTCCGCGAGGTGTGGGACGGACCGCTTTTTGTCCGCATCTCGGCGTCCGACTACCATCCGGACGGGCTGACGGCCAAAGACTATGTCCCATACGCCAAGCGGATGAAAGAACAAGGAGTCGACCTCGTCGATGTCAGCTCCGGCGCTATTGTTCCGGCGCGCATGAACGTCTATCCCGGCTACCAAGTGCCATTTGCCGAACTGATCCGCCGTGAAGCAGACATCCCGACCGGCGCTGTCGGCCTCATTACGTCCGGCTGGCAAGCGGAAGAAATTTTGCAAAACGGCCGCGCCGATCTCGTCTTTTTGGGGCGCGAGCTGCTGCGCAACCCGTATTGGCCATACGCCGCGGCGAGAGAGCTGGGCGCAAAAATCTCGGCGCCCGTCCAATATGAGCGCGGCTGGCGGTTTTAACCGCGCGGGATCGAAAACGAGGCGAAATCAACGGCGAGCTCGGTGTTCGGAAACACGCTGCGCGCCTCGGCGACGAGCTGCAGCGCCGCCTCACCTTGGTAGCGAGAGCTGATATGGGTCAAAATAAGCCGCTTCGCCCCGGCCCGCCTCGCCACCTCGGCTGCGTCTGTGGTCGTGGAATGGAAATAGTCATGGGCCAGCCGCTGTTCCGCCGCGGCAAACGTCGCCTCGTGGACGACGACATCGGCATCGCGGGCGAGTTCAATCGCCGCTTCGCAAAAACGGGTGTCGCCCAACACGGCGACGATTCTCCCCTTTTGCGGCGGCCCGACAAATTCGCGCCCGTCGATGACCGTGCCGTCATCCAGCACGACCGTTTTTCCTTGCTTAATTTCTTGATAAATCGGGCCGGGGCGGACGCCGAGTGCTTGCAATCGCTCGACCAAGAGCGGGCCGGGCAAATCTTTTTCAACGACGCGGAAACCGTATGACGGCATGCCGTGATCGAGCCGTTTGGCGATGACGGAAAACCGTTCATCGTCAAAAATGACGCCCTCATCGATCTCCACAATGTTCAGTTCATACCGGAGCTTTGTCCCGCTGACGGCAAGGGCCGTTTCGACAAACGAGCGAATGCCTTTTGGGCCGAAAACCGCAAGCGGCGTCTCGCCGCTTTGAAACGAACGGCTGCCTAGCAGTCCAGGCAATCCGAACAAATGGTCGCCATGCAAGTGCGTAATAAAAATATGCTCGATGCGGCGCGGGCGAATGGCGGTATGCAAAATTTGATGCTGCGTCGCTTCGCCGCAGTCAAACAGCCATGTCGCCCCGCGTTCGCCAAGCAGCTGCAGGGCGACGGACGATACGTTGCGCTCTTTGGCCGGCACGCCGGCACCCGTGCCTAAAAACAACAGTTCCAACGCGCTTCACTCCTTTTTCTCGCTCAACATTGCCTGTTGTTAGCGTACCAATGTCAAAACGGCTTTTCAACTTTCTTTTGCGCTCAAAAACGCCGGGTTGGCGCCCGGCTCTTTCATGAACATAAACGCTTTCCCGCCGGAAAGCAACAAAGTGTTTGCGTTCCGACCGGCAAACCTCTACAATGGTTTCATTGAAGAGACAAATTTGGTTAAAGCGAGGTACATACGGTGGACAACATGAATCCGAAATCGATCATCGTCATTTTCGGAGCGACGGGAGATTTGGCGAAACGGAAACTGTTTCCGTCCCTTTACCGCCTGTATGAAAAAGGGCATTTGAACGAGCAATTCGCTGTCGTCGGCGTCGCGCGCCGCCCGTTGTCGGCCGACGAGTTCCGGAACTATGTGCGCGACTCGGTCGAAACGGCGTTTCACCAAAAGCTCGCCGACGGCCGATTCACCTCCCATTTCTATTACCATCCGTTCGACGTGACGGAAGCCGAGTCGTACCAGCGCTTAAAGTCGCTCCTCGAACAGCTCGACGGCACATACAAGACCGAAGGCAACCGCATCTTTTATTTGGCGATGGCGCCGGAATTTTTCGGCACCGTTACTTCCCGCTTGCAGTCGGAAGGATTGACGGAAACGCACGGCTTTAAGCGGCTCGTCATCGAAAAGCCGTTCGGGCATGACTTGGCGAGCGCCGAGAAGCTGAATGACGAGATTCGCCGCGTCTTTTCCGAGCGGGAAATCTACCGGATCGACCATTACCTCGGCAAAGAAATGGTGCAAAACATCGAGGTCATCCGCTTTTCAAACGCCATTTTCGAGCCGCTTTGGAACAACCGGTTCATCGCCAACATTCAAATCACATCGAGCGAAACGCTCGGCGTCGAAGACCGCGGCCGCTACTACGACCATTCCGGGGCGTTGCGCGACATGGTGCAAAACCATATGCTGCAAATGGTCGCTCTGTTGGCGATGGAACCGCCGATCAAATTAACGACCGATGACATCCGCCATGAAAAAGTGAAAGTGTTGCGCGCCTTGCGCCCGATTGCGCACGATGAAGTCGACCGCTATTTCGTGCGCGGCCAATACGGGCGCGGGGTGATCCACGGCAAAAACGTGCCGGCGTATCGCGAGGAGCCGAACGTCGATCCGGACTCGAACACGGAAACGTTCGTCGCTGGAAAACTCCTGATCGACAACTTCCGTTGGGCTGGCGTGCCGTTTTACATTCGCACCGGCAAACGGATGGCGGAAAAATCGACGAAAATCGTCGTCCAATTTAAAGATGTACCGATGAACTTGTATTACCGGACGAATGAGACGATCGCCCCGAACTTGCTCGTCATCCACATCCAGCCGGACGAAGGGATCACCCTTCATTTAAACGGCAAAAAAACCGGGGAATCGACGACCATAACAGCTCCATTTCAACTCGACTATTGCAACAACTGCATCGATGGGATCAACACGCCGGAAGCATACGAAAAGCTGCTGTACGACTGCATGCGCGGCGATGCGACAAACTTCACCCATTGGGATGAGGTAGCAGCGTCATGGCAATTTGTCGACCCGATTTCTGAGGTGTGGGCGAACACAAAAGCTTCCGACTTTCCGAACTACGCGGCTGGCTCCATGGGCCCGGCGGCCGCGGACGAGCTGCTCAAAAAAGACGGCTTCCACTGGTGGCCGATCGAGCATCCGCGTTCGTAAAGACGCGATGACCCGCCTGTTGCGCCTATCGCGTCCTCTTTGACAAACCAACATGGGGCGCTTGCCCCTTTATCCCTCATGCAAAGGAGCGAATGAACGATGAAGGTGTATGACGTCACCGCCCCGATTTACGAGGGCATGCCCGTGTATAAAAACAAACCAGAAAAACAGCCGAAACGCACAACGATCACCAACGGTTATGTGACCGAATCGCGCATTGACATGGACGTGCACACCGGCACGCACATTGACGCGCCCCTCCATATGGTCGAAGGCGGGGCGACGTTTGAAACGATTCCATTGAACGACCTCGTCGGCCCGTGCAAGCTGTTCGATTTGACGCATGTCAACGACCGGATCACGAAAGACGACATCGCGCATCTTGACATTCAAGAAGGCGACTTTGTGTTGTTCAAAACGAAAAATTCATTCGAAGACGCGTTCCATTTCGAGTTTATTTTCGTCGCCGAAGACGCGGCCCGTTATTTGGCCGACAAACAAATCCGCGGCGTTGGCATCGACGCCCTTGGCATCGAGCGAGCGCAAGAAGGCCACCCGACTCATAAAACGCTGTTTTCGGCCGGTGTCATCATCATCGAAGGGCTGCGGCTGAAAGACGTCCCCGAAGGACGCTATTTCATGGTCGCCGCTCCGCTCAAACTCGTCGGCACCGACGCCGCCCCGGCGCGCGTCTTGCTGTTTGACCGCGAGCCGTAAAAACAGTCGGCCCCTTGATGGGACCGGCTGTTTGATCATTTCAAATTGAATATTCGCCATGGCCGCCCTAAAGACTAGTAAAATGGCGGGGGCTTCCTCGCCTCTGTTTACAGCTCTTCCCCGTTCGTGCGAATGACGCGTTGGAACCAGTAGAAGCTTTTTTTCTTATAGCGCTTCAAATCGCGCAAGTTCTCATCGTCACGGTTGACGAAAATGACGCCGTAGCGCTTGCGCATCTCCCCTTGCGAACTTAACAGATCCGTCGCCCCCCACATCAAATAGCCGATCACCTCGACGCCTTCTTCCATCGCCATCTTCATTTGTTCGATATGACGGCGCAAATAGTCGATCCGCTCATCATCTTCGACCGTGCCGTTCTCATTCAGCTCCTCTTCCAATCCGATCCCGTTTTCGGTGATGAAAATCGGCATCTGATAGCGGGCGTACACGTCTTTTAAGGCAATCCGCAACCCGATCGGATCGATCGCCCAGCCCCATTTCGTCTTTGGCAAATAGGGATTCGGTTCCAGCCCTTTGACGATCCGTTCATCCTGTTCTTGGTGACGGACGATTTGGCTTTGATAGTAGCTGAACGACAAAAAGTCGACCGTTTGCTCCCGGAGCAGCTGTTCATCCCCTTCTTCCAACGGCAAAAGGATTCCTTTTTTCTCCAGATGATTCGTCACATAACGCGGATAGGCGCCGCGGGCGAACACATCAAAGAAGAAATCAAGGAATAGCTCTTTCGCCTGCACGTTCGCCAAAGCGTCTTCCGGCCGGCATGTCGCCGGATACGTCGTCAAATACGTCACCATCCCGCCGATCTTCGCCTCGGGAGCGATTTCGCGCAGCGCCTTCACCGCTTTCGCGTGGGCGATAAACACGTTATGACAGACGCGGTAGGCAAACGCTTCCGGATCTTCGTCTTCCGGCCCAATCGCCCCCCATAAATGCGGTTGTTCGAGCACTAAATTTTGTTCGTTGAACGTCAGCCAATAGTTCACTTTCCCGCGGTAACGCGCAAATACGGTGCGCGCGTACCGCTCAAACAAGTCGACGACTTTCCTTGATGCGAAGCCGTTGTATTTTCTCGCCAAAGCCAGCGGCAAGTCGAAATGGTACAGCGTAATGACCGGCTCGATGCCGTTCGCCCTCAATTCATCAAACACAGCGTCATAAAACGCCAACCCCGCCTCATTCGGCTCCCCTTCCCCGTCCGGAAAAATGCGCGTCCAAGCGATGCTCGTCCGGTAGGCGGTAAAGCCGAGCTCCTTGAACAACGCGATGTCTTCTTTGTAGCGATGGTAAAAATCGACCGCCACTTTCCAGTCGGAATGCCCTTTTGGAATCGGGCGCGCATCAACGATCGACAGCCCTTTGCCGCCTTCGTTCCACGCCCCTTCCGTCTGAAACGACGTCACCGCCCCGCCCCATAAAAAGTCGTCGGGGATGATCGATTTACGCTGTTGTGACATGGAAAGACCCTCCTATCTGTGAACAGACGTGTTTAAGTGATTGAACGCCTTGGAAAATTCACCCTTGGGCATCATCCTCATTATGACATATTTGCTTCTTTTTGAACGCTCTCCCACCTACGCTCACGCTTAGAGGTGGGAGATTCTTGAACACCCGCCCTAAGGCAGGCTTGTCAACCAAGCCATCCCCGTGCGTCCCACGGTTTAGTGGTCTTACCAAAACAGCAAACGAAGCCCTTCCTGCAAAATAGTTCGGGCGGCGTTATGGTCCCGGTCATGTTCGGCTCCGCCGTTTGGGCACATCCACTGACGGATGTCGAGCGATTTCACCTCAACCTGCCGATGCCCGCAACACGAGCACAATTGTCAAGAGGGAGATCGATGGCGAATAAACGATTCATCCCCCACTTACGCTCACGCGTGGAAGTGGGGGGTCTTCTCGGTTTAGGATGATAAAACTAGACGGGCGGAGGTACGAGCCCGTCTAGACGTTGTGAAAACTGTTTCATGCGCTTTGGAGAAGCACCAACGCTCCCAGCAATGGCAATTTTATTGAGACAGTTTTTGCTTAATCAAATAATGGTTCGTAGCCACTTTTCGATACGTGAAGATCATTCCATCATCTCCAGCCGTTGCGAGCAACGCTTCAGATGACAAATCGGCGATTTTCGTTCCTGTTGCCCGGTTATAAATGGCACGGCTGGTGATGATATATTGACGGCTCGCCGCCCGCAGCGGCTCCGGAAATTCAGCGGCCACCAATGCGCCGGGCTGGGCTGGATTGATGCGCGCCTTTCCGTAAAAAATCTCCCCGCCGTTCATAAAAAAGGCATCATCCCCTCCAGGGAAGGACAATAGTTGCGAAACATGCCAATCGGAAAGCCGCACCGCATACAGATCATGATCCGATGTTCCTTCCTGTCCGACATACAATACATTTTGTTTTTCGTCATACCCAATCAACGGATTGATGAATACCTTTGGGATTCGCCATTGTTTTTTCGTCTTCATATCATAAACGGCAATCGATCCCGTCAACGTGCGGCTATTGTCCGTGAAGAAAATTTTCCCGTCCCCGATCGCCAATGAACGCGGAGCAGCGATCAGCGGCACCGTTCCAAGAAACTGCATTGTTTTGGCGTCGTAAATCGCCATTTTCGTCGCTCCCGATAGCGCAACATACACCTTGCCGCCATCAATTTTTACATCCGTCGGCTGCGGTCCGGGATGAATTTCTTTCACCATTTTCATGTCGCTGGCGCGAATGACAAACAGTTTGCTGTCTTCGGCGGACAACACATACAACCATCCGGTCGACGAATCATAAGCCAAATGGGAAATGGGGACATTGGTGAAAGCATAATGGGACGATCGAACATAATAGCTCTCATCGGCCGGCAATGGATATTTATAAATTCGATTTTCCCCTTCTTTGATCAAATACAAATTGTACTTTGCATCCATCAACGCATAGTTCGTCGGGAATGGAAGCGCGTTTATCTTAGCAGAGGTGTAACGGTCATACACCGCCTTATTTGTCACCACATAGGCCCCTTGAACATCTAAAACGGGGCCGTTATAACAGTCGTGCACCATGTTGATATTTCCGGCATCAATGCGCCTTCCCGCAAAAAACACATCGCTTCCGTCAACGATGAGCGGATGGGTGGGAGCGCTACCTCTCGGCCCTTGATACGAAACTCGCTTCACCACCTTCAAATCGAACAGGCGCAATACCGCTAAATCAGGAATGGAAACATTGCGGCCGATGAAGGCTAGACCTCTCTTCTCATCGAAAAACAACGTATTTTCCTCTGAAAAAACAGAAAAAAAGTTAGGATCAGCAATCAGCCGGCTTGTTTGGCGTTTCGCCGCCAAATCCCACATGTACATCTCATACGTCGTCTTCCCGCGCCCGTACTGCTTTCCGAAAGTTACGATTTTGTTGCCTAATAGGCCAAACGGCAATCCGTTATACGGGGCTCGTTGAATCAGCCGTTTCGTTTTGACGTCAAAAACGTCTATCGATGTTTCAGACGGCACATACAGCTTCCCGTCCCGCAAAAGAAGAGTGACCGACCGCTGGGCATATTTCCGCCATAAAGCGCTATATGCCCGCAGAGAAACGGGTTCCTGCTTTTTGATCGACAATGTGCTCGCTTCAATAAATAATAACATCCCCTTTTCCGTGAGCGCATAAATATACCCATTTTGATCATCCATGACCCAATCGAGCACGCGCCCAGGAAGCTGTTGCGTACGCGGTCCCGCCGCTTCCGCTTTAGCGGAAGGAAAAACATGGAAAAGACAGATAAACAAGAAGAGACAAAATAAAAAACCTTTCCTAAATGTTGTTCCCATTCCAATCCCCCGTCAAACGATGATTGCTAATTCCTATACATTCCTTGCGCATAGCATAGCTCAAACAATCGAGCACCGACATTTGACCATTCCTTATCCATCCTCAATATCCATGATAGCCCACCGTTGATCATCACTTCAAGCTCTTTTTGCCATACGCACCCCGTTCGGCCGCATACACCAACTGCCGCCGATCACGAACAGCGGCCATCGCTTTGCTGTCTAATACATTTTCATGCTTTCCATTTTGAACCTCCTTTCCCCCGAACGGTCAAACAAATATAATGAAAACGGAGCTCCCAATAGAAACAAGTGGGGTGAGGCAAAGTTGAACATTTTGCTCATTGAAGATGATGTGACGTTGTTTCAAGAAATCAAAGCACGTTTGGAACAATGGTCGTACGACGTTTGCGGCATCCGCGATTTCGGCCGTGTGATGGAAGAGTTTTCTGCTTGCAAGCCGCACTTGGGGAAGCTTTCGTTTCATCAAGCACAAAAAACCCTTAGAACCGCCTTCGGCTCTAAGGGCTTTTTTCTTATTTCAACCATTCCGTATGGAAAATGCCTTCTTTGTCGACGCGTTCGTACGTGTGGGCGCCGAAGTAATCGCGCTGCGCTTGGATTAAGTTGGCTGGGAGCACCGCGGTGCGGTAGCTGTCGTAATAGGCGAGGGCGCTGGCGAATCCTGGCACCGGAATGCCGCGCATCGCCGCGGTGGCGACGATTTCGCGGAGCGCGTCTTGGTAGCGTTCGACGATGTCTTGGAAATACGGATCCAAGAGCAAGTTCGAAAGCGCTGGATCACGGTCGTACGCCTCTTTAATTTTTTGCAAAAATTGCGCGCGGATGATGCAGCCGCCGCGGAAGATCATGGCGATATCACCGTAGCGCAAGTTCCAGTTGTATTCCTCAGAAGCCGCCTTCATTTGCGCAAATCCTTGGGCGTACGAGCAAATTTTGCTCATGTAAAGCGCGCGGCGCACCGCTTCGATGAAGTGAGCGCGGTCGCCTTCAAACGGCTTCACCGCTGGGCCTGCCAGCACTTTGCTTGCTTTCACGCGCTCGTCTTTCATCGCCGAGAGGAAACGGGCGAACACCGATTCCGTGATGATCGGCAGCGGCACGCCCAAATCGAGGGCGTTTTGGCTCGTCCATTTGCCCGTCCCTTTTTGCCCGGCTTTGTCCAAAATGACGTCGACAAGCGGCTTGCCTGTTTCTTCATCGATTTTCGTGAAAATGTCGGCCGTGATCTCGATTAAGTAGCTGTTCAGCTCGCCTTTGTTCCAGTCGGCGAACACTTCGTGCAGCTCTGCAGCATCCATGCCGAGCACATGTTTGAGCAAGAAGTACGCTTCAGCGATCAGCTGCATGTCGCCGTATTCGATGCCGTTATGCACCATTTTGACATAATGCCCCGCGCCGTCCGGACCGATGTACGTCGTGCACGGCTCGCCGTCGACTTTCGCAGCGATGGCTTCAAAAATCGGGCGCACGAGCTCATGCGCTTCTTTTTGCCCACCCGGCATGATCGACGGGCCTTTCAGCGCCCCTTCCTCACCGCCGGAGACCCCTGTGCCGATAAAGTGAATGCCGAGTTCAGCGAGTTCTTTATTGCGGCGCTGCGTATCTTTAAAATACGTATTGCCGCCGTCAATTACAATATCGCCTTTTTCCAAATGCGGCTTCAGCTGTTCGATCGTCGCGTCCGTCGGCGCGCCCGCTTTCACCATCAGCAAAATTTTCCGCGGTTTTTCCAAGGCGTTGACGAATTCTTCGATGCTGTATGTACCGACAATGTTTTTTCCTTTCGCTTCTTGCAAAAACTCGTCCGTTTTTTCGCGCGAACGGTTGTACACCGCCACCGAATAGCCTTTGCTTTCGATGTTGAGCGCCAAGTTTTTCCCCATGACCGCCAGTCCGATGACGCCGATTTGCTGTTTCGCCATTGTCCAACGTCCCTTTCCGTTTTGGTTTGTTCATCAAACAACATACCATACGTTTGCGCTTGCCTGCAAGTTTTTCTAAACCGATTTAGGAACGAGGCGGCACGACGGACTTTGCTTGACCTGTCCATGCGAAAAGGGGCGTAACGCCCCTCATGCTTAGTAGCCTCCATAATGCGGGAAGCCGTATGGTCCAAACGGGTAATGACCATAAGGCACGCCATACGGGAAGTGATGATAGCCGTCATACCCTCCATGCCAATGATGATGGTGATAACCGTATGGAGGATAGCCGTAGCCGCCAACGTACGGCGGATAAAATCCGCCCATATACGGACCGAACGGTCGAACCATGGAATGCGCCTCCTCTCATGTGTTGAAGTTCATTTCCATGGTTAGGATATGCGCGGAAGAAAAAACGGTATAGGCAAACACCTATACCGTCTCTTCCTCTTGGATGACCTGGGCCGCGGCCTGGGCGGCGGCCACTTGCTCGCGAATCGCGTCCGCTTCTTCCAAATGGGCAAACAAGACGCGCGGATCCAGCACCGTGAGCAACCGCTCCGGCAGCGTCGCGATCCCGACGACATACGGCGTGCGCTCCGCGGATACGAGCTGCAGCGGTTTGATGGCTTCCGGTTCAATATCGACAATTTCCTTTGCTTCGTCAACGATAAACGCCACCGACAACCCGTCGACCGCGGCGACGACAAGACGCGTCTGCTCGGTTTCCTCGATCGCTTTCCCATATAGAAGCTTTCGCATATCGAGCACCGGCGCGAGCTCGCCGCGGATGCGCGCAACGCCCGCCATACAATCCGGCATATGCGGCACGGCCGTCGGCGCCGTCATTTTCTCAATCGAGACGACATACGCGATCGAGACGGCGTACTGTTCCCGCTCGACGCGAAACACCACGTATTTGTCCATTCCCCCGCCACCTCTTTCGTGATTCGCACTCTGCTTTTTTTATCGGCTCATTCCGGCCGAATGTTTACCGAAAGGTTCAAGAAAAAAGAGCATCCAGCCTCGGGATGCTCATTCGGCATTGGCGACTTCCTCGACAATGGCGACAACCATCTCTGTCAGCTTCACCAGCTCTTCAATCGGCATCCGCTCATTCGTCGTATGGATTTCTTCGTAGCCGACAGCGAGGTTGACCGTCGGAATGCCGAAGCCGGCGATGATATTGGCATCGCTGCCGCCGCCGCTTCGCTCGAGCTTGCACGGCCGGCCGATTTTCGCCGCCGCCCGTTTGGCGATTTCCACGACATGGTCGCCGTCGCTGAACTTAAAGCCAGGGTACATCACTTCCACTTCGACATCGGCGCGGCCGCCCATTTCCACGGCGACCGTTTCAAACGCCTCTTTCATTTTCGCCACTTGCGCTTCCATTTTTTCTGGGACAAGCGAGCGGGCTTCCGCTAAAATATCGACGCGGTCGCAGACGATGTTCGTTTGCGTGCCGCCTTCAAAGCGGCCGATGTTGGCCGTTGTTTCCTCGTCGATGCGGCCGAGCGGCATTTTCGCGATCGCTTTCGCCGCAATCGTAATGGCTGACACCCCTTTTTCAGGCGCCACACCGGCATGAGCGGTTTTGCCATGCACAACCACTTTCAGCTTCGCCTGCGTCGGGGCGGCGACGACGATGTTGCCGACTTTGCCGTCGCTGTCCAAGGCATAGCCGTATTTCGCTTGGATGAGCGACGGATCGAGCGCCTTCGCCCCGACAAGCCCCGACTCTTCTCCGACGGTGATGATAAACTGGATCACGCCGTGCGGGATGTTTTGCTCTTTCAACACCCGAATCGCTTCCAACATCGCCGCCAAGCCCGCTTTATCATCCGCGCCTAAAATCGTCGTCCCGTCGGTGACGACATAGCCGTCTTGAATCGATGGCTTCACGCCTTTGCCCGGCACGACCGTATCCATATGCGATGTGAAATAAATCGGATCCACCCCGTCTTTCGTCGCCGCGAGCGTGCAAATCAAGTTGCCCGCCCCATGTCCCGTTTTCGCGGCGGCATCGTCTTCGATCACCTCAAGGCCGAGCGCTTCAAACTTTTGTTTGAGCACGTTGGCGATTTCTCCTTCATGCTTCGTTTCTGAATCGATTTGCACGAGTTCCAAAAATTCGTCGACAAGACGTTGTTCATTGACCATAACTTTCTTCCTCCTGCTTATGTATTCCACCTTAAGTATACCGAAATGTTCCGCCAAGAGCCAAACCGAACGCCGGAACGATCGGCACGCACAGCGCTGACAGCCACGTTCGCAATGCGCCAGCGCGAGCTCCCGGGTTCGACAGACGAAAAAATCCGTAAGCAATGGGAAGACATAGCAGCGGAATGAGCCTGATGGACGCGAATCCGTATGCGAAAATAGAGGCCAAGCAACAAAACGGGGCCCCTTGACCCCGTTTTTACAGCGGAATATTGCCATGCTTTTTCTTCGGCCGCTCCTCGTGCTTGTTTCGCAGCATCTCGAGCGCCTGAATGAGCTTGATTCTCGTGTCGCGCGGGTCAATGACGTCATCGATCATGCCGTATTTCGCGGCGACGTACGGATTGGCGAATTTCTCGCGGTATTCGGCAATTTTTTGCGCCCGTGTTTCTTCCGGATTCGGACTTTTTTCAATTTCGCCCGCGAAAATGATGTTCGCCGCTCCTTGCGGCCCCATGACCGCCACTTCCGCGTTCGGCCACGCATAGACGACATCGGCGCCGATCGATTTGCTGTTTAAGGCGACATAGGCGCCGCCGTACGCTTTCCGCAAAATGACGGTGATTTTCGGCACGGTCGCTTCCGAGTAAGCGTACAAAATTTTCGCCCCATGGCGGATGATGCCGCCGTGCTCCTGCTTGACGCCTGGGAAAAAGCCGGTGACGTCCTCAAACGTAATGATCGGGATGTTGAACGAATCGCAAAAGCGGATAAACCGCGCCGCCTTATCGGACGAGTCGATGTCCAGCCCGCCGGCCATAAACTTCGGCTGGTTGCACACAAGCCCGACCACTTCGCCTTTAATGCGGGCAAAGCCGATCACGATGTTTTTCGCGAAATCTTTTTGCACCTCAAAAAACGACCCGTCATCGACGACTTGGGCGATGACGTGGCGCACATCGTACGGGCGGACGGCGTCAATCGGCACGACATCGGCCAAATCGGGGCGGTAGTCGTCCCCATCCGGAATCGGGCCAAACGGCGGCTTTTCGT
Source organism: Geobacillus sp. G4 (assembly GCF_040327975.1). NCBI lineage: Bacteria > Bacillati > Bacillota > Bacilli > Caryophanales > Anoxybacillaceae > Geobacillus > Geobacillus sp. G4. The sequence goes on along the minus strand of NZ_JBEPJY010000003.1, from coordinate 148,356 downwards.
TGTTGTTGGACGGCAAATAGCCCAAGAGCCGCCGCACTTCAGCGAGCGCCTCCTCTTCATTCGCCGCCGCAAAATGAGCGTTGCCGCTGATCGTGTTGTGCACGCGGGCGCCGCCTAAATCTTCGGCGCTGATTTTCTCCCCGGTCACCGCTTCAATCACTTTCGGACCGGTGATGAACATTTGGCTCGTTTTTTCGACCATGAACACAAAATCGGTGATGGCCGGCGAATAGACGGCCCCGCCGGCGCACGGCCCCATAATGACGGAAATTTGGGGGATGACGCCGGAATAAATGGCGTTGCGGTAAAAAATGTGCCCGTACCCGTCAAGCGACAAGACCCCTTCTTGAATGCGGGCGCCGCCCGAATCGTTCAAACCGATGACCGGCGCCCCGGTTTTCGCCGCCAAATCCATGATGTTCGTGATTTTTTTCGCATGCATTTCCCCAAGCGCCCCGCCGAAGACGGTGAAATCTTGCGAAAACACAAATACGGTGCGGCCGTTGATCTTCCCGTAGCCGGTCACCACCCCGTCACCCGGCCCCTTCTTTTCCCCGAGGCCAAAATCGGTGCAGCGGTGCTCGATGAACGGATTGAGCTCGACAAACGTCCCTTCGTCCAACAGCAAATCAATCCGCTCGCGCGCCGTCAGCTTCCCTTTCGCGTGCTGCTGTTCAATTTTCTCATCGCCGCCGCCCAGTTCAATCTCACGTCGGCGGTCATATAATTCATTGATTTTATCGTACATGTCGCTCATTGGTGTCCCTCCGTTTTCGTCCGTTCACAAAGCTCATACAACACGCCGCCGGTCGATTTCGGGTGCATGAACGCGACCCATGCTCCGCCGGCGCCGCGTTTCGGCGCATCTTGAATCATGCGGATGCCGTGCTCCTTCAGCTCGCGGATGCGCTCGGTGATGTCTTCCACCCCAAGCGCCACATGATGAATCCCTTCGCCGCGCTTCTCGATAAATGTCGCCACCGCGCTCTCTGGCGACAGCGGCTCAAGAAGTTCAATTTTCGCCTCTCCCGCCTGCAAAAACGCCACTTTCACCTGTTCCGACTCGACTTCCTCGATGCCAAGAAACGGCAGGCCGAGCACATCCGTATAAAACGGAAGCGCTTTCTCGATCGAGCGGACGGCAATGCCGATATGGTCGACTTTTTTCACTTCCATCGTCTGCATCCCCTTTGCCGCAAAATGATGAGGCCAACATTTTATCATTCGCCGTTTCGACAAAAAATCCTGCTTTTTTGTTTTTCTTTGTCCGCGCCACGGTCGAGCCTTGGATCGGTTCGCTTGGCATCGGGCATTTTTCCTTGTCCGCCCTGCGGTTTGCCGTTACAATAAACGTAGAACAGCGGACGGAAGGAGGACGGACCGTTGTCGCGGAAAACGCAAAAATTCATCGTGTACGTAATGCTTATTTGCATGCTGCTGACGACGCTCCTCGCCGGCATCAGCATGTGGTTTTAAACCTGCCCAAAAAAACGCAAGCTCCGAAACGGAGCTTGCGTTTTTCATCGGACAGCGCCGTGCCGTTTGGCGATGGCGTAAAACGATTCGTTGCTGCGGAGAACGAGCACACGGGCGCCAATCGGCACCCGTTCATACAAATGCTCGACATCGCGGTTGTGCATGCGCACGCAGCCTTGCGACACATACCGGCCGATCGACGCCGGGTTGTTCGTGCCGTGAATGCCGTAGATGCGCCCGTCCGTCCCGCGCGCGTTAAAGCCGATCCACCTTGCGCCGAGCGGATTGTTCGGCGCCCCGCCCGGGATGTTCTTTTTCCGATAATACGGGTATTTCGCCTTCACCGTCACCGTAAACATCCCCTCCGGCGTCAAATCGGCATTGACCCCGGTCGCCACCGGATAAACGGCTTCGATGCGGCCGTCGCGGACGAGCGCGAGCTTATTGATCGCTTTGTTCACAATGACAAGCGGCTTCGCCTCCGCCGCTGTCGGGAAAGGCGCTCCCAACACGGCGGTGAGCACGAGACAAATGGCCAACCATACCCGCATATCCGTCCATCCTTTGCTTGAATGTTTGGCTATAGTGTGCGCCAAAACGGATGGACATATGCCCTGCATCATGCCTTCAGCCGCTGCGGTTTTCGTTCGTTTCCGGGATGGAATTCGCTTTTGATGATTAAATATCGCTCCAATTCGCGCACTAAATGAAACAACGCCGCCCGCTCTTCAAACTGCTCGCGCGTCTTTGGCAGCGGCATCGCTTTAAACTGTTCGCGCATCTCGGCAAGGCGCCGCAAAAAGCGGTCCGCCGTATTTCCCGGATGAATGGCGTCGCTTAATTCGTCGATAAAATCGGCGACCATCATCCGCTGCTCGACCGTGTAGACGAGCGACGTCACAAGCGGAAGCATATGCTCAATGATTTCCAACTGCCGCTCGCGCATGCGGAAGTAGCGGACATATTCATCCTCATTCCGCCATAATTGGTTGTCGGCGTGACGCATGGCGAGTTTTTTCGCTTTTTCGAGCGTCTCGGCGGCGAGCGGAAGCTCTTTGCCATCCCAATCGAGTTCATTGGTGCGCAAGTAGCGGACGATTTCTTTTAAAATAATGCGAAACAAATCTTCGACAATGCGCTGGTACTCTTTGAGCTCCTTCTCGGCGCTCGGCATGTACATGTTCATCAGCAGCGCTACCCCAATGCCAACCGCTACCAGCAAGATCTCATTGGCGACCAATCCCCACGTGATGTCCTTGGCCGCATACAAATGCAAAATAATGACCGAGCTTGTCGCAATGCCTTCATTGATTTTCAAGCGAACCGTCACAGGAATGAACAACAAAAGCAACAGCCCGATCGTCCACGGATGATAGCCGAAGGCGGTAAAAAACAACGCCGCAAACCCGACCGCAACGACGCACGCCGCAAAACGGGCCCGAGCGGTCTCAAGCGACCGCTTTTTCGTCACTTGGACGCATAAAATGACGATAATGCCAGCGGAAGCGAAATTATGCAGGCCGATCAGCTGAGCGATGGCAATCGCCAGCGCCGCCCCCACCGCGGTTTTTAACGTCCGATATCCGATTTTCATCGCGCCGTCTCCTTTTATCGTATCAACAACGGCAGACAAGACATGAAGAGAGAGGTAAAATGGCCATTGTTTTTCTTAACCTATCACAGCTATGGTTTAGGAAGTCTCGCTTTGTTCGCTTTCATATAACGCTTCAGCTCATCATAAAAATTTTCGCGGGTTCCCGCCAAGACAACGACCACCATATTCCCGCTTTCATCCTGATCAATAAAATAAGCGATTTCGTAATTGACTCCTTGATGATAAATGTCGTAACCGTAAATCCCTGCCAAATCCCCTGTTTTCGCTTCTCCTGCTTCCGTTGGATGGGAAAGAATCTCCCGCAAGGCTTCTTTCAAACGCTGTTTCAGCACCGGATCTTTCTTTGTCAGCTTTTTGATGGTTTTTTCTGCTTTTGGGAGCAATTGCAGCCGATTATTGTTCATCATCTTCGCCGAATAACTCCTCTAACGTATCCGCGGTATACGTTTTTGCCTTCGGTCTTTCCTCAGAAATCATCGCGTTGAATGCAGGGGCAATTTGCGATTTACGGTATACAAATTCTTTGTATAGTTCTTCGCCTGTATATCCTTCTTCGATCAAGTCTTTTAAAATCAGATCGGAAAAGTCAAAATGATCCTCATGAATAGGATGAATAATTAACTTATTATCCGCTAACTCAATTAACACCTCGTTTCCAATTCCTAATTGCTCATAAAAATCCTTTGGGATCGTAATTTGTTTTTTGCTCGATACGGCAATTCGTTTCACAAGGTTTTTCTTACGGTTAGGGATATTGTCCATCGGTACCTTCTCCTTTGTCATCGAATCTGATGGTACCATATTATTCCCCTCCTTCCAAAAAAATAACCAAATTTCTTGGTTTCTTTACTAATGATCATAGCATGGTGGGGAAACAAACACAATGATTTTCCCATACCGTAGGGAGGAGAAGTGTTCAATGTTTGCGGAAGAGGAATAGATTGATGCAAACACTAACATCCTAGTGGAACAAAGCGGAGAATTCCTGAACAAAACGACGCTCAATTGATGGAGGCCAAGGTCCTCAAAGATAGCGATTATTATTTCAAATAGGAACTGTCATAGACCGCATCGATTGGAATGCCCATGGTGTGAAAACTCCTTCGCTTTCCTTGTGTTTCAAAGATTCATTCGACGCAAGGCGAAAAAAAATCCTCCCGATTTTTGTCGGGAGGGTGCGAAATGTGAGTTCCATTGTACCGATAACAGCGCTTTCGATGCAACTGAAAAACGGACAGCGCGCTTGCCCTAAGGCCGCCGGACACAAAAAAAAACGGCCGCCCGCTCATGCGAGGCAAGCCGCCTAGGCTCACGACGGAGATTTCTCATAAATCGTTTTCCCATCGCGCTCGATTTCGCGCCTGATCGCTTCGTTCAGCGCGTCGAAAAAAGCACGTCACACGAGTAAATGTCGACGATGTCGTCAATATCCTCTTTGATTTTCCACTTTTGTTTGCCGGTGTAGTCAATGCACAAGTCAATGTCGGAGTTGTAGCGGGCCATGCCGCGCGCCCGCGAGCCGAACAACACGACTTTTTGAATCTCCTCCTCGCCGGCGAAATACGCCATCAGCCGTTCAAACACGACCGGGCTCATTCCATAGGTCACGATCGATCACTTCTTTTTTGATGTGTTCGAGCAGTGCTTCGATTTTGTGGACATATTCATTCATCTGAAATCAAACATGCCTACTTCAGAAAACAGTGAACAGACTAAATCACTTCTAACGATATTTCATGTAGCATATCGAGATCTTGCGTCTGGCAAGATGGAAGGAGCTCACCGTAGACACTTATATTTACTTTCCGCTGTGGAAAAGCCTCAACATGAATTGATTCAATTCTCGCCATATAACGCCCGTTGTTTTGAATAAGGTTAAACATAAACTCGCTATAGAAAGCAGGAATATACCCTAGCTTACACCCTTCATCTGTTAACACTTCTACTGCTTTAGAATCTTGCCTATTCTCCGGCTCTAACCGAAAATGCACCTCATCTCCCACTTTAAGATGTTGAACCACTTGATCTCCCTCATAATACCTCCAACCGGCGACATAAAAATCAAAATCGAAATGATTTCCCCATACATAAATTGGCGCTACAAATTCATAAGAATCTGTCGCAAGTTTACCACCAGTCGCTCGCAACATATCCATATCTGTACAATCGCGCGGCAAGCCGTATGTCCGCAAAATTTCTAAAAAATCCGGACGGCGCCGGTCAGGCAAACGCCGCTCAAAAGGCCCGAACAATCTGTTAGAAACGTATTTTTTTCCTATATCCGGAAACGACAAATGAGGTTGATAACCGTTTTCTAGTGCTTCGAACAGTCCTCTTCTCTTCCTGCTGCGTTCATAATAAAATACATACTTATCCCCATCGTGTAATAAGTTTCCAATATGATATCGCTGCCGAGTACATTCATTTTGCCAAATTAACCAAAGCACAAAAGGGCGCATCGCTTATTTCACCTCCATATACCAATTTACGAGCCATTCTTTTCGATACTGTAATAATTTTAATACCCATTCTTTGTAAATTTTACTCATGACATTTTCTGAAACACCATCTAAAACAGTTGTGACTTGTTGCTCATTTATTTGACTGATACGATCAATTTCCTTCTTCATTTCTTTTGGATACAATTCATAAATGAAACTTAGTAATTCTTTATATTTAGGCTTCTTCTTATGAGGAAGTCCGATTAAAGAAAAACTCCGATTTGTAAAAGCTTCGAACATTCTCTGATCTTGAAACATTTTTAGAATACGTTCTTCCTTCAATTGGTATCCTAGCGACGCCCCGTTATCATATATAGGTGCAAGCTTGCAGCTAGTGTGGTGAACAATAATCCCCCAGTTATCACAGTGACGATCTTGATTGGCGATTAGCGCGTCAAATACAGGGATTTGGACAAATTCTTTTTCAAGATGAAATCCAGACAACACTTTTATTACATTCAGAAAATGATAATGTTTTAAATTGCGGCGATCAAAACTCTCTTCAATTGTAAAGAACAAATCGCCACCTTCATAAAATTCCTCATTATATAAGACGAAATTTTCAGATAAAATACCTATTGTTCCATCGTAAACAGCTAAATCGGCCTTCATCATATCTAACCCTATATGTTGGCCGATTTTTGATGCAACAACCTCTGCCCACGCTTCCCCAGTATTTTCCTTAGGAATTTTAAATAGATACCGACGTTTATTATCTGGATTAATTAACCAAAACTTCTCTCTTGTCCCAGAAGCTTGCCGCTCCTCATCTTTTTTCCAATGACTAACATCATATAACTCCATAAAAGATGATCCTTTTTTTAGTTTTTGGTTTTTGATAGAAACAAGAGAAAAAGTTGATCGCAAGAGAAGCCTGCTAAAATGATGATCATATGCACTGCTGTTTGCCTGTCTCTGATCTCTTTTTATATTATCACAAACAATAATGGTCATGCAAAAACCCGAAGTCCCTTTTCGAACTTCGGGTTCTCCTTTCACACTTCCTCACAATATTCATCGAACAGCGCCTGCAGCTTTTGCACGACGGCGACCGGTTCGTGCCCTTCGATGTCGTGTCGGTGCAGCATGGCGCACAATTTCCCGTCTTTTAACAAGGCGAACGACGGCGAGGATGGCGGCTCGCCGACAAAATATTCGCGCGCGCGGGCGGTTGCTTCTTTGTCTTGGCCGGCAAAGACGGTCACCAAATGGTCCGGGCGCTTGTCGTAATGAACCGCGTGGGCCGCTGCCGGACGGGCGATGCCGCCGGCGCAGCCGCACACCGAGTTGATGAGGACAAGCGTTGTGCCCGGACGGCGGAATGCCGCATCGACGTCTTCCGGCGTGCGCAGTTCTTCAAATCCGGCTTCGACCGCTTCGCGCCGCGCTTGTTCGACGATGTCGTTATAGAGCGGAAATTGAAATTGGAACATCGTGACACCTCCTTCGATTTGCCTTTATCATATCACAGTTCACCGCCTCGCTTCCGTTCATACGCCTCGATCAGCTCGCGGACGGCGGCGGTGACCGGCTTGGCGCCGGAAATGACGCTGTTCTCGAGCATCGGGAGCTTTTCTTTCACGACCGGATCGGCAAAAAAGCGCGTTTCGATATATTCTTTGATCATGGCGTGCATCCAGTCTTTTTGCTGCTGGCGGCGGCGGTCGAAAAAGACGCCGGATTGCTTTGTCGTCTTGACAAACGTTTGAATGACGCGCCACATGTCGGCGATCCCTTCTCCCAAAAGCGCCGAGCATGTGTACGCTTTCGTCTCCCAGCCGGGCGTGGCCGGGCGGAGGTAATGGAGAAACTGGTTGTATTCTTTTTGCGCCGCTTTTGCTTTTTCTTTATTATCGCCGTCCGCCTTGTTGATGACGATGGCGTCCACCAGCTCCATGATGCCGCGCTTCATGCCTTGCAGCTCGTCGCCGGCGCCGGTTAAGGCGAGCAACAAGAAAAAGTCAACCATCCCTCGGACGACAAACTCGCTTTGCCCGACGCCGACCGTCTCGACGAGGATGATGTCATAGCCGGCCGCCTCGCACAGCATCATCGTCTCGCGCGTTTTTCGGTGTACGCCGCCAAGCGCCCCGCCCGATGGGGACGGACGGATGAAAGCAAGCGGATTGCGGGCGAGCGCCTCCATTCGCGTTTTGTCGCCGAGGATGCTGCCGCCGGTCAACGAACTCGTCGGGTCGACGGCCAAGACGGCGACGCGATGGCCCTGCTCGCACAAAAACGTGCCAAACGCTTCAATGAACGTGCTTTTTCCCGCCCCCGGCACGCCGGTGATGCCGATGCGAATCGAGCGGCCGACGTGCGGAAGCAGTTCATTGAGCACTTGCTGGGCGAGATCCATATGCCTGGCCGCATTGCTTTCGACAAGCGTAATCGCCTGCGCCAAAATGGTGCGGTCGCCGGCGAGCACTCCTTGGACGTATTCTTTAACCGATCGTTCTTTTCGCCGCACGAGCCGCTTCGGCGCCGGCGGGCGCTCGGCTTGCACGTACGACGACAGACCATTGCCGTCCGCCCATTCCGGGCGCCGCGGCTGTCCGTCCGAAGCTGCGCTCTGTCCGCTTGCCTGTTCCCGCCGTTTCTCTTCGCCGTTCATTGGTTCACTTCCTCATAGCCAAGCCGGGCGTAAATTTCATCCAACACTTTTTCCGCCGCTTCCGGAATGACCGTGCCCGGTCCGAAAATGGCGGCGGCGCCGTGCTCATACAAAAACGCGTAGTCTTGCGGCGGAATGACGCCGCCGACGACGACCAAAATATCATCGCGGCCAAGTTTTTCAAGCTCCTCGACGAGCTGCGGCACAAGCGTTTTATGCCCGCCGGCGAGCGAACTGATGCCGACGGCGTGCACATCGTTTTCGACCGCCTGGCGCGCCGTTTCTTCCGGCGTCTGGAAGAGCGGGCCGATGTCGACGTCAAACCCTAAATCAGCAAACGCCGTGGCGATGACTTTCGCCCCGCGGTCATGGCCGTCCTGCCCCATTTTCGCGATCAAGATGCGCGGGCGGCGTCCTTCGAGTTCGGCGAACTGCTCAACCCGTCGCTTCACCCGCTCGAGCTGCGCTTCGTTTTTGTATTCCGAGCTGTAAACGCCGCTGATCGAGCGGATGGCGGCGCGATGGCGGCTCGCCACTTTTTCGATCGCGTACGAAATTTCCCCGAGCGTCGCCCGGACGCGCGCCGCTTGGACGGCAAGCTCGAGCAAATTCCCCTCGCCCGTTTCCGCCGCTTTTGTGATGGCGTCAAGCGCCGCTTCGACCTGCTCGTTGTCGCGCGTCGCCTTTAGCTCGTTCAGCCGCTCGATTTGCCGCTGGCGCACGGCGGTGTTGTCGACTTCCAAAATGTCGATCGGCTCTTCTTTTTCCGGGCGGTATTTATTGACGCCGATGATCGTTTCCGCTCCTGAATCGATGCGCGCTTGGCGGCGGGCCGCCGCTTCTTCGATGCGCATTTTCGGGATGCCGGTTTCAATGGCTTTCGCCATCCCGCCTAAGCTTTCGATTTCTTCGATATGCGCCCACGCCCGCTTCATCAACTCGTTCGTCAACGTCTCGACGTAATACGAACCGGCCCACGGGTCGATCGTCCGACAAATGCCCGTTTCTTCCTGCAAGTACAGCTGCGTATTGCGGGCGATGCGCGCCGAGAAGTCGGTCGGCAAGGCGATCGCTTCATCCAAGGCGTTCGTATGGAGCGACTGCGTATGCCCCATCGCCGCCGCGTGCGCCTCGATGAGCGTGCGCACGACGTTGTTGAACGGATCTTGCTCGGTCAAGCTCCAGCCCGACGTTTGCGAATGCGTCCTTAGAGCGAGCGATTTTGGATTTTTCGGATTGAACGTTTTCATCATTTTCGCCCACATGAGGCGCGCCGCCCGCAGTTTCGCCACTTCCATAAAGTAGTTCATGCCGATTGCCCAGAAAAACGACAGCCTCGGCGCGAACGAGTCGATGTCAATGCCGGCTTTCAAGCCGGTGCGCACGTACTCAAGCCCGTCAGCGAGCGTGTACGCCAGCTCCAAATCGGCCGGCGCCCCGGCTTCTTGCATATGGTAGCCGGAAATGCTGATGCTGTTGAATTTTGGCATGTATTTGGCCGTATAGGCGAAAATGTCGGCGATGATGCGCATCGACATCTCCGGTGGATAAATGTACGTGTTGCGCACCATATATTCTTTCAAAATATCGTTTTGGATCGTGCCGGACAGCTTGTCTTGCGTCACTCCCTGCTCTTCGGCGGTGACGATGTAAAACGCCATAATCGGGAGCACCGCCCCGTTCATCGTCATCGACACTGACATTTGGTCGAGCGGGATGCCGTCAAACAAAATTTTCATATCGAGCACCGAGTCGATGGCCACCCCCGCTTTGCCGACGTCGCCGACGACGCGCGGATGGTCGGAGTCATAGCCGCGGTGCGTCGCCAAGTCAAAAGCGACCGACAGCCCTTTTTGCCCCATCGCCAAGTTGCGCCGGTAAAAGGCGTTGCTCTCCTCGGCGGTCGAAAAGCCGGCGTATTGGCGGATCGTCCACGGCCGCACGACGTACATCGTCGGGTACGGCCCGCGCAAGTACGGCGGCAAGCCGGGCATATAATCAAGAAAATCGAGCCCATCGATGTCATTCTTTGTATAAAGCGGCTTCACCGCAATGTGTTCGTTCGTCTGAAACAACAGCTCATCGATCGACGCTTGCACGCGCCGCTCCACCGCGTCTCTCCACTGTTTCTCATCCACATCGGCCGTTGCGGCGGAAAGCGTCATGTTGGTAAAATCAACGTACTTCGCCATCAAGCGCCACCCCTCTTTCCGTTAGAAACGCCACGATCACATCGTACGCGTTCGAACCGAGATGAATCGATCCGTCCACGCCCGCGTCCGCGTACGTTCTCTCAAGCTCTTCCGGCGGCTTTCCGGCGACATACAGCTTCGCGTTCGGCTTGGCTTGCTTGAACGCCTCAGCCAACGCCGGAACGAACGCCGGGTAGTCGTCATCGGCGCCGCACACGATATAATGCGTCCCGTTCGTGTTCCGCACCCATTCGACCGCTTCCGCGACCGAGGCAAAGCCATCGCTCCGCTCAGCCGCCACCCCGCCGGCCGCAAACAGCCCGGCGATGAAATCGGCGCGCGCTTGATGACGGACAAGCGGCCCGATATTGATCAAGTGAACGGAAAGCCTGCTTCCTGTGCGTTCGGCATGCTTCTCGGCTGCCTTCCGCAGCTGCTCAAACGGCTCGGCCAAGCGCCATGCCCGAATCGGCGTGATGGCAACAGCCGCGTTCCCATCGATCAACGCCGCTGCGATCTCCCGAGCGGTTGCTCGACGGCGGGCCGCACGAATCGCCGCTTCCATCCACTTCCCGCCCGCGAGCGAGGCGCGAATATCGGCCACCCGCTTTTCATCCAGCGGCGGCGCCACGTTCGCTGCGTCTTGCTTCGGTTTTTCGACCGGCGTTTCCTCCAAATTGGCGTACACGTTCGTGCCAACGATTTTTTCCTTCCGCGTCTTGACACGATCCAGCCGCCGCTTGGCGACCGCTTCCACTTCCGTCTGCACGAAGCCGTCTTCGAGCGCCTTCGCCATGCCGTCTTTTTCCTCCACACGCTGGAACAGCTTCCACGCTTCTTCGGCGAGCTTGGCGGTCAACGTTTCCACATAATACGAGCCGCCCGCCGGATCGATGACGTTCGCCACATGCGCCTCTTCGAGCAAAATGAGCTGCGTGTTGCGGGCGATGCGCCGCGAAAACTCATCAGCGAGTCCGAGCGCCTCGTCAAACGGCGACACGTGCACGCCATCGGCGCCGCCGACAACGGCCGCAAACGCTTCCGCCGCCGCTCGGAGCATGTTCACATACGGGTCGTACACCGTTTTCGTAAAGGGCGACGTGCGCACATGCAGCTCGATCCGCCTTGCTGATTCACCGCCGCCAAACGCTTCGATCACTTGCGCAAACAACCGCCGCGCCGCCCGCAGCTTGGCGATTTCCATGAAAAAGTCGGCTCCGACGGCGAGCGACACTTGCATCCTTGTCGCGATGTCATCAACCGTCAAGCCCCGGTCCAACCCGGCGCGGATGTACTCGACGGCTGCCGCCAACGAAAACGCGAGCTCCTGCACGGCGTTCGCCCCGCCGTTATGGTACGGCTCGCCGCGCACCAAAATCGTGCGAACGGCAGGCATCTGTTCCTTCGCCCACTTCGTTGCTTCCGCCATTTCATCATACAGCCGCTCAAGCGAACACGGGAGCGTCCCCTGCTCCGCCCACGCTCCGAGCGGATCCATGCCGATCGCGCCCCGTACGCTCGATAGCGGGACGCCCCGTTCCTCTAAATAAGCGGCCAACAGCGCCAAAAACGAAAGCGACCGCGCCCCGGCGTCCACACGGAGCGAATAGCGGTCCAGCGGCACGCCATCCAACATCGCCGCCACATCATCAACCGACTCGACGGCAAACGGCAGCCGGCCAAGGGCAAGATGGATTTCCGTCTGCCCCCGCTCCAAGTCGTGCTTCACTGCCTCGTTCCAGTCGGACGGGCTCGCTGCCGAAATCTCCTGGCTCACCTTCCACGGCTCGCCCCGATACCCTTCCGGCCGCGCCCCACGCACATAGCGGCCAAAGCCCGGGTACTGCTCAAGCGGGCCGAGCGCCTCCACATCGCGGCGCGTATAGAGCGGTTTGACCGCAATGTTTTCGTACGTCATCGATACAAGCCGCTCGAGCGGCTTGCCTTTCAGCGACTTTTCCGCTTCCCGCTCCCACTCCTCCACCGTCGGAGCCGGAAACGCCGCTTCCTTCATCTTTGCGACATCGCTCATTCCGATCCCCCTTTGCCTTCCAGACATAAGAAACCGCTTTCTTTTCAAGCCGCACCTTTCCCTCTCGAACCCGTCTGCTCAGAACGAAGCGCTGATGACGCTTCGTGTGGGAAAAAACGGTTTCTATGTTTATTGTAGTACATCGGCCGCGTTTGGGCAATGAACAAAAAGGCAAACAACTTGCTGATGCCACCATTTCGCCATGAAATGGAAAACAAAGCGGTCAAAAAAAAACATGAACGATCCCGAAATGGCTCGATGACTTGGCGAAACAACACCATCTCAACGATTCACAAATCCTCCAAGAAGCCCTGAAAAAACATGAAAGGAAGAGGGCGTTGTTGCATGCTCTCTTGGACGATGCTCCCTCGTCCCCCTCCAAATCACCGCTTAGCGAAAATCTCAACTGCCATTTATTCATTGGAAAATGTTTCGCAAATCGATCACGAAATCCTTCAATACATGAACCAAAACGGCGTCATCCCGGTTGTACACTCCATGAAGTTCCAATCTTCCTGTTTTTCCGCGCAAATACACTTCCACCACTTGATTCGCCGGGTCAACAATCCAATATTCCTTCACCCCGGCCCGCTCGTACGCGATCCGTTTGTCCATCCGGTCGATTTTGGCCGTGGCGGGGGACAAGATCTCGACGACCAAATCCGGAGCCCCGACAATGCGGTTTTTTTGAATTTTGTTTTTGTCGCAGATGACGACAAGATCGGGGCATACCCAGTTTCGGACGTTTTCATCCATCCATCCCTTTCGATGATCTTCGAAAAGATACACATCGATCGGGGCGGCCAACACGCGGCAATCCTTCCCACGAAGATGCATCCCGAATTCAATGGAAAGTTGGAGCGAAACTGATTGATGTTCCGGTGTCGGCGACGGCGCCACGCTAATGATGTTCCCGTCCAAGACCTCGCACCGTTTTCCTTCCGGCCATGTCGCATACTCTTTGTAGGTCATAGGGGCCTGTTCCTTTTCTGGTGAACCCATATCCTCCACCTGCCTCCTAATTTTATATTGATTATACATCATCCATTCCTGTGTCTTGAACGATGTTTATTCCTCTTCCCGAACGAGCGGCAGGCGGACGAATACGGTCATCCCGCGTCCAAGGTCGCTGTCGAACCAAATCGCGCCGTCATGAAGAGAGACGATTTGTTTGACGATGGCAAGCCCCAAGCCGGTGCCGCCTTCTTTGCGGGTGCGGGCGCGGTCGACGCGGAAAAAGCGCTGGCCGAGAAGCGGGAGCTGGTCTTTCGGAATGCCTTTTCCCGTGTCTTGGATGACAAGCTCGCCTTCCGCTTCCGACAAGCGGGAAAGCCGCACCGTCACCGCGCCGCCTTCCGGGGTGTAGCGGATGGCGTTGTCAAGCAAGTTGCGCACGACTTGTTCGAGCCGGTCGGCGTCGCCGTTGACGATGATGTCATAGTCCAACTCGCACGCCAACTCGATCCGCTTTTGCGAGGCGATCGGTTCGTACGTGGCGATGACATCTTCGATCACTTGGGCAAACGCCACCGGCGCGCGCTCGAGCGGCACGCTTTGCCCTTCAAGGCGCGCCAGGTCAAGAAGATCGCGCACCAGCCGCTCCATCCGCTCCGTTTCGCGGTGGATAAGGCGAAGGTACGCCTTTTCTTCTTCCTTCGTTTTCGCGAGGCCAGCAAGGAGTGCTTCGCTGTATCCTTTCATATAGCTGAGCGGCGTGCGCAGCTCATGCGAGACGTTCGCTAAGAACTCGCGTTTCCGCTCGTCTTCTTTAGCAATGGCGTCCGCCATTTGGTTGAACGCCTCCGCCAGGCGGCCGATTTCATCATCGCTCCGCACGGGGATGTCCGCTTCGTAGCGTCCTTCCGCCATGCGTTCTGCCGCTTGTTCCATCGCTTGGAGCGGCTCGGTCATCTGCCGCACCATCCGTCGGCCGACAACCAAAAGCGCGGCGGCGAATATGGCGGCCAACGGCCAAAACGCGGCGGCCGCCCGCTTCGTTGCTTCCTGAACGTCGGCTAACGGCAAATACAAGTAAATCGCTCCTTCAAGCCGCTTGCCGTCCAAAAGCGGAACGACGACCGCCATCACGCGGCGTCCGAACCGCTTTTCGTATCCCGTTTTGACAACAGGCTTCCCGGCTAACAATGTTTCCCGGTCGCGGCCGCTGACTAACGCGTCATAGTGGACCGGAAACGGAAAGCAGGCGCTCAGTTCGCGCGGGTTGTCGATCAACAAGATCGTGGCCGTTGATTTTTCGTCATACCATTCGATTTGACGGCGATATGCCTCCGTCACCGCCCCGCCGCGATAGTCGCGGGCGAGGCTCGTCCCTTCCGCGATCAACGTTCGCTCAACTTCTTTCATGTACACCGTCCGGTAAAAATAATTCAGAAGGCCAAAGGAAAACGCCAGCGTCGCCACGACCGCGGCGCCGATCGCCAGCCATAGTTTTTGTCCTAACCGAAGCCGTTTCATGTTCATCCCTCAAGCTTGTAGCCGATGCCCCAGACGGTTTGGATGTGGCGGGCGGCGTCTTTCAGCTTCATGCGCAGCGTTTTCACATGCGTATCGACCGTGCGGGCGTTTCCTGTATAATCATATCCCCACACTTTGACGAGCAAATCGTCGCGACTGAACACCTGGCCGCGGTGTTTTGCCAAAAACAGCAGCAGCTCAAACTCCTTCAACGTCAGCTTCACCGCCTCGCCGCCAACGGTCACGGTTCGTCCTTTTTCGTCGATGGCAAGGTCGCCAAATTGCAGCCGTCCGTCGTGCTCGCGGACGCGCTGCACCCGGCGCAACACCGCCTCAAGGCGGGCGATGAGCTCTCCTGGGCTGAACGGTTTGACGATGTAATCGTCGCCGCCAAGCTTCAATCCTTTCACTTTATCCCATTCTTCGCCAAGCGCGGTCAAAAACAAAATCGGCACGTCCGACTGCTCGCGGATGCGGGCGCAGACGGCGAATCCGTCCTGTTTTGGCATCATGACGTCCAACAGCACGGCATCAACCGGATGTTGCGAAAGCAGCACCAGCGCTTCTTCCCCGTCCCCTGCTTCGAGGCAACGAAAGCCGGCGTTTTCCAAATACATGCCAACGAGCAGGCGCATTTCTTCTTCATCATCGACGATTAAAACGGTTCGTTCGCTCATGTTCGTCCCTCCCGAATGAATAGCTGCAGCGGGCCGTCTCCCGTCTTCCAACGGGCGAGCGGACGCAGCATCGCCTCATCGACCACGATGATTTCATCGCTGTCATAACTCGCAATATACAAACGGCTTCCTGCCGCTTCCATGGCAAACGGATTGGCGCCGACAGACGCCGAAGCGAGCTGTTTTCCTTCTTTTGAAAACTGATAGATCGTGTTCGAACCGTGGCTTAGCACAAACACGCCGCGGCCTGTTTCGACAAAATCAACCGGCATGACCGGGGCGGCAATCGTCCGCAACAAGCGGCCGTCTTGAAGCGAATAGACGTGAACATTCTTCTCCACCTTGTTTCCGCTTCCATGTCCGCCGACCCACAGCTCCCCTTGCCGCTCGCGCATCAATCCGCCTAACGCCATCTTCGGCACAGAAAATGAGCGAATGACACGGAGGCGGCTCGTATCAATGACAAAGGCGCGGCCGTCTTGAAAGTCGATGGCATACAGCTCCGTTTCCTGGCGATTGACAAGCAGCGTCATCGGGGAGCGTCCGACCGAAAGGCGGGCGATCTCTTTCCCGTCCCGGCTCACAACGCGCACCGCGTGATGGGTGCTGTCGCCAAAAAACCACGTGCGGCCATCCGGAGATGGAGCAGCGCTCACAATGCCGCTTCCTATTTTCCATTCGCCAAGCAGCTTCCCGGTCGCGAGATCGTACCGATAGACGCCGTCAAGATCCCGCCCGTACAAAAGAAGCGTCCGGCCGTCCGAGCTCAACGCCCCGCCTTGAAACGGTTCGTTGATGTTCCAACGGGCGATCTTGCCGCCATTTTCCGCGTTCAAAAAGGTGACCGTTTCCGCTTTGACATCGAGGCTGATGACGACAGAAAGCGAATCGGCCACCGGGGGAAACGACGGATTGGCGCAGCCGCTTAGCAGAAAGAAGCAACACAACAGCATCCATACGCTCGCTCGTTTCATCTCGTTTTTCTCCTTCGCACGTTCGTTTCTGTCCTCATTATACATCACATTTGTGAAAGAAGTTTGAAATCGCGCCACGCAAAAACCCCCACCGCCAACCGATGGCGATGGGGGAATCGTTAATAAATCGGCGTGTTGTCTTTGTTCATGTTTTCCAAAATCGCTTTGACGCGGGCGAGGAAGCGGCCGCAAATGAGGCCGTCCAAGACGCGGTGGTCGAGCGACAAACATAAGTTGACCATGTCGCGGATGGCGATCATGCCGTTTTTGACGACCGGACGTTTGACGATCGTTTCCACTTGCAAAATGGCCGCTTGCGGGTAGTTGATAATGCCCATCGACTGCACCGAGCCGAACGCGCCGGTGTTGTTGACGGTGAACGTGCCGCCCTGCATGTCTTCCGGGCGCAGTTTGCCGGCGCGCGTTTTTGCCGCCAGTTCAGCGATTTCGCGGGCGATGCCTTTGATCGTTTTTTCATCGGCGTGCTTGATGACGGGCACGAACAAGGCGTCATCCGTCGCGACAGCGATGGATATGTTGATGTCCTTGCGCTGAATGATCTTATCGCCGGCCCACACAGAGTTCAGCTGCGGGAATTCTTTCAGCGCTTGGGCGACCGCCTTGACGAAGAAGGCGAAATACGTCAAATTGAAGCCTTCACGCCGCTTGAACTCGTCTTTGATGGCGTCGCGGTAGGCGACAAGGTCGGTGACGTCGACTTCGACCATCGTCCAGGCGTGCGGCGCTTCGTGTTTGCTGCGGAGCATGTTCGCCGCGATCGCTTTGCGCACCGGGGTGACCGGAATTTCGATGTCGCCCGCTCCCGCTTCGATCGTTGGCGCCGCTGGTTTGATCGGCGCCGTGACCGGAGCAGCTGGTTCCACTTGCGCGGCGGCCGGGGCCGGTTGTTCCGTTTTCGGTTCGGCTTTCGGCGCCGCTTGTTCCGCCGCCGGTGCCGCTCCTGCTTTCGGAATTTGCCCGGACTCGATCAACTTGAGCAAATCTTTGCGCGTCACCCGCCCGCCAAGACCCGTGCCTTTCACTTGTTCAAGGTCAATGCCGTGTTCTTGGGCGAGGCGGAGCACGGCCGGCGAATAGCGGCCGTTGTTTGCCCGTCCTGTCTTTTTCGGAGCAGCTTGTTCCTTGTTGTCTTCTGCTTTTGGCGCTTCATCAGTCGGCTTTGCTTCCGGCGCCGCGGCGGCGCCTTCGACTTCGATCGTGCAAATCGGCGCGCCGACCGGGAGCGTTTCTCCTTCTTTGGCGATCAGCTCGCGGATGACGCCGGCAAACGACGACGGGATTTCCGCGCTCACTTTATCGGTGATGACTTCGGCGACCGGGTCGTATTTGTTCACTTTGTCGCCCGGGGAGACGAGCCATTTGCTGATGGTGCCTTCCGTGACGCTTTCCCCGAGCTGAGGCATCGTCAATTGTTCGATGGCCACATCGATACCCTCCTATCTCTGTTGCAATATCTTTGCCGTGACGTCCCCACGCCGTCTAGGGTTGGCTTCGAGGCCGGCGTTTGTGGGGAATCCCTTCATTAGGATGGAATGATTCCCTAACCGAACATCCCATGTTTTCCTGACGCCTCCAAGCTGGAGACGCCTTTTGTTCATCTGTTAAAACGCCGCTAATTCGCGCATTGCTTTTTCGACTTTTTCTGGATTGATCATAAAGAATTTTTCCATCGTCGGCGCATACGGCATGGCCGGAACGTCCGGGCCGGCGAGGCGCATAATCGGCGCGTCGAGATCAAACAAACAATGCTCCGCGATAATGGCGGCGACTTCGCTCATGACGCTGCCTTCTTTATTGTCTTCCGTAATGAGCAGCACTTTTCCTGTTTTGCTCGCCGCCTCGATGATCGCTTCTTTGTCGAGCGGATAGACGGTGCGCAAATCGAGCAGATGGACAGAAATGCCGTCTTGGGCGACGCGCTCGGCCGCCTGCAAGGCAAAATGGACGCACAGCCCGTACGTGATGACCGTGATGTCATCGCCTTCACGCTTGACGTCCGCCTTGCCGATCGGAAGCACGTAGTCGTCCTCCGGCACTTCCCCTTTAATGAGGCGGTAGGCGCGTTTATGCTCGAAAAAGAGCACCGGGTCTTCGTCGCGAATCGCCGCTTTCAGCAGCCCTTTCACATCGTACGGCGTCGACGGCATGACGATTTTTAACCCAGGCTGGTTGGCGAAAATCGCTTCGACTGACTGCGAATGGTACAAAGCGCCGTGAACGCCGCCGCCGTATGGGGCGCGGATGACGATCGGGCAGTTCCAGTCGTTGTTCGAGCGATAGCGGATGCGCGCCGCTTCAGAAATGATTTGGTTGACCGCCGGCATGATAAAATCGGCAAACTGAATTTCGGCAATCGGGCGCAGGCCGTACATCGCCGCGCCGATGCCGACGCCGACGATCGCCGACTCGGAAAGCGGCGTGTCGATGACGCGCTCTTCGCCGAACTGCTCGTACAATCCTTGCGTCGCTTTGAACACTCCGCCTTTCCGGCCGACGTCTTCTCCTAACACAAACACGCGCGGGTCGCGCTCCATCTCTTCACGAATCGCCATCGTAACCGCATCAATATAGGAAATAACAGGCATCGTCGATTCCCCCTTACTCCTCGGCATACACGTAGCGAAGCGCATGCTCCGGCTCGGCGTACGGAGCCTTCTCCGCGTAGTCGGTCGCTTCGTTCACTTCTTTCATGACGCGCGCTTGAATGTCCTCGTCAAGCTGGTCGGTCAAAACGCCGGTTTCTTTCAAATAGTTGGCAAACGACACGATCGGGTCTTTGGCGCGCGCTTCGGCGAGCTCTTCTTCCGTCCGATAGACGCGGTGGTCATCGTCCGACGAGTGCGACGTCAGCCGGTATGTCACGGCCTCGATGAGCGTCGGCCCTTCGCCGCGGCGGGCGCGGTCGGCCGCTTCTTTCACGACTCGGTACACTTCAAGCGGATCGGTGCCGTCGACCGTATAGCCCGGCATGCCATAGCCGATGGCGCGGTCGGACACCTTTTCGCACGCGAGTTGTTTCGAAATGGGCACGGAAATGGCGTACTTGTTGTTTTCGCACATAAAGATGACTGGGAGTTTATGAACGCCGGCGAAGTTCGCCCCTTCATGGAAGTCGCCTTGGTTCGACGACCCTTCGCCGAACGTGACGAAGGCGACAAAATCTTTCTTTTCCATTTTCGCCGCCAGCGCAAAGCCAACCGCATGCGGCACTTGCGTCGTCACGGGCGATGAACCGGTGACGATCCGGTTTTTCTTTTTCCCGAAATGCCCTGGCATTTGCCGGCCGCCGGAGTTCGGGTCTTCCGCCTTGGCAAACGCCGCCAACATCAATTCTCTCGGCGTCATGCCAAACGTCAGGACAACGCCCACATCGCGGTAATACGGCAAGACATAGTCTTTCGTCCGGTCGAGGGCGAATGCCGCGCCGACTTGCGCCGCCTCCTGCCCTTGGCATGAGATGACGAACGGAATTTTCCCCGCGCGGTTTAACAGCCACATCCGTTCATCGAGCTTGCGGGCCAAGAGCATCGTTTCATACATTTCCAACACCGTGTCATCGCTTAATCCAAGCGCCTGATGACGGTTTTGCGCCATCGCAACAACCTCCCTTAGATTCACATAGTCAACCAATGATCACGCGCCGCGCGCATACGGCGAAATCGGTTAAAAATGAATAGCTTTGCCATCGACCGCCAGCGCCGCTTCCGCCATGGCCTCTGACAGCGTCGGATGCGGATGGATCGCATGCGCCACTTCCCACGGAGCCGCATCAAGCACGCGGGCGAGACCGGCTTCGGAAATCAAATCGGTCACGTGCGGCCCGACCATATGGACGCCAAGCAGATCGTCCGTGTTCCGGTCGGCGATGAGTTTCACAAACCCTTCCGCCTCACCGAACACAAGCGCCTTGCCAATGGCTTTAAACGGAAATTTGCCGACCTTGACATCATAGCCTTTCGCTTTCGCCTCTTGTTCGGTTAAGCCGACCGCCGCCGCTTCCGGACGGGTGTAAATGCAGCGGGGCACCATCGTATAGTCAATCGGCGCTGGGTTGTGCCCGGCTAAATGCTCAATGGCGACAATTCCCTCATGCGCGGCGACATGGGCAAGCTGCAGGCCGCCGATGACATCGCCGATCGCGTAAATGTGCGATTCTTTCGTTTGGCCGAACTCGTTCGTTTGAATATACCCCTTCTCCACGACAATCTCGGTGTTTTCCAAGCCGATCCCCTCAATGTTCGCCTGCCGCCCGACGGAAACAAGCATCTTGTCGGCCGTAAACGTTTTCCGCTCGCCTTGATGCTCCGCTTGGATCGTGACGCCGTTTCCTTTCTCGAGCGTCTCCGGCAGCACTTTCGCTCCCGTGACGATGTTGACACCGCGGCGGCGGAGCAGTTTTTCCATTTCTTTTGACACGTCTTCATCTTCTGTCGGCAAAATGCGATCGGCATATTCCAGCACCGTCACGTCAACGCCGAAATCATTAAGCATGGACGCCCATTCCATGCCGATCACACCGCCGCCGACGATCAAGATGGAAGACGGGAGCGTCTCCATTTGCAGCGCCTCATCGGACGTCATGACGAATTCGCCGTCCGGCTCGAGCCCCGGCAGCGTGCGCGGCCGCGAGCCGGTAGCGATGACGACGAATTTCGGGACGAGCATTTCATTTTCGCTGCCATCGTTCATTTCGACTGACACCGTTCCCGCAAGCGGCGAAAAGATCGACGGGCCGAGCAGGCGGCCGGTGCCGGCGTACACATCGATTTTCCCTTTTTTCATCAAATGCTGCACGCCTTTGTGGAGCTGCTCAACAATCGCCGCTTTGCGCGCCTGCACTTTGGCAAAATCGAGGCGCACGCCGTCGGCGATGACCCCAAACGCCTCGCCGTTTTTCGTTTGCGCGTACACTTCCGCACTGCGAAGCAGCGCTTTGGACGGAATGCAGCCCGCGTGCAGGCACGTGCCGCCGAGCTTCCCTTTTTCTACGACCGCTGTTTTCAATCCAAGCTGCGAGGCGCGAATGGCGGCGACATAGCCGCCCGTACCTCCGCCGAGAATGACGACATCATATTCTTTTGCCATCTTGCCCTTCCCCTTTCTGTCCGTTGCCGCATCAACACCGGGCTGGAACCGGCGAAACGGCCTTGCCTGGATACATTTTTTCCTCTTCTTCACCGCGCAGGACACGAAGCGCCCCTTCGGCGAGCGCCTGCAGTTCGTTTTCGCCCGGATGGACGATGACATCGGCGATCCATTGGACGCGGCGGGTGATCTGTTCTACAAATGATTTGCCGTACGCCAGCCCGCCGGTCAAAATGATGGCGTCGACTTTGCCGGACAGCACGGCGCTTGCCGCACCGATTTCTTTCGCCACTTGGTACGCCATCGCCTCATACACGAGCTTGGCCTTTTCATCGCCGTCTTCGATCATGTTTTCGACTTTCACCGCATCGTTCGTGCCAAGATACCCGACAAGGCCGCCGCCGCCGACGAGCATGTTCATGATCTCTTCGCGGTAATATTCACCAGAGAAGCATAAAGCAACCAAATCGCCCGCCGGCACCGTCCCGGCGCGCTCCGGGCTGAACGGGCCTTCGCCGTCAAGCCCGTTGTTGACATCAACGACCCTTCCTTGCTTGTGGGCGCCGACCGTGATGCCGCCGCCCATATGGGCGACGATCAAGTTCAATTCGTCATACCGCTTGCCAAGCTGCTTAGCGACGCGGCGCGCGACCGCTTTTTGGTTTAAAGCGTGGAAAATGCTGCGCCGTTCGATCAGTGGAAAGCCGCTGATCCGGGCGATCGGGTCGAGCTCATCGACGACGACCGGATCGACGATAAACGCCGGGATGTTTAAGGCCGAGGCGATCTCATGCGCCAAAATGCCGCCGAGGTTGGACGCGTGCTGGCCGGAATATCCGCGCCGCAAATCTTCAAGCATCGCCTCATTGACGCGATACGTTCCGCCTTCGATCGGACGGAGAAGCCCTCCGCGGCCGCAGACGGCGCTCAACTTCGATAAATTGATTCCTTCTTCATCCAGTGCTTGCAAAATCGTTTGCTTGCGGAACTCATACTGGTCCGCGATCGTTTTATATTGCCGAAGCACATCCGCCTCATGGCGAATCGTTTTTTCGAGCAATGGCCGTTCGTTTTCAAAGACGCCGATTTTCGTTGAAGTCGAGCCTGGATTGATCGTTAAAATGCGAAACTTCTGCTCTTGCATCGTTGTCGTCCCTCCGTCATCCGCCGGCGGGGCGGAAGGCCGCCCCCTTCCCGCATTCAGCGAGCGCGGCGGCGGCTTAAAATATGATGGCCGTTTTGCAAAAATTGGCTGCGCGCTTTGCGCATCGTTTCAATCCGTTCTTCGGCCATCCGGTCGGCGGCCACATACGTTGGAATGTTGTCGCGCTTGGCGATCGCGAACACTTTTTCAATGTTGTCGTAAATTTGCTCGATTTTTTTCATCGCCCGTTCGCGGTTGTAGCCGTACAGCTCGTCGGCGACATTGATGACGCCGCCGGCGTTGATCACATAATCCGGCGCGTAGACGATGCCCATTTCATGGATCATATCGCCATGGCGCGGCTCTTTGAGCTGGTTGTTCGCCGACCCGGCGATCACTTTCGCTTTCAGCTGCGGAATCGTTTGGTCGTTGATGATGCCCCCAAGCGCGCACGGGGCGAAAATGTCGCACTCAACGCCGTAAATGTCGTTCGGGTCGACCGCTTTCGCGCCAAATTCCTCGACCGCGCGCGCCACCGCTTCTTTGTTGATGTCAGTAACGATGAGCTTCGCCCCTTCTTCATGCAAATGGCGGCATAAATGGTAGGCGACATTGCCGACGCCTTGGACAGCGATGACTTTTCCTTCGAGCGAATCGCTGCCGAACGCTTCTTTCGCTGCCGCCTTCATGCCGCGGTACACACCATAAGCCGTGGCGGGCGACGGGTTGCCGGACGAGCCGAATTCCGGCGAAATGCCGGTGACATAGTCCGTCTCTTGGTAAATGATGTCCATATCTGCAACGGTCGTGCCGACGTCTTCGGCCGTGATGTAGCGGCCGTTCAACCCTTGGATGAAGCGGCCGAACGCGCGGAACATCGCCTCGTTTTTATCTTTGCGCGGGTCGCCGATGATGACCGTCTTGCCCCCGCCTAAATTGAGGCCGGCGGCCGCGTTTTTGTACGTCATGCCGCGGGCGAGGCGCAAGGCGTCTTCAAGCGCCTCTTCTTCCGAATTGTACATCCACATGCGCGTGCCGCCTAACGCCGGGCCGAGCGTCGTGTCATGAATGACAATGATCGCCTTCAATCCGGATTCTTTGTCTTGGCAAAACAACACTTGCTCATAATCATACGTTTCCATATATTTAAACAGTTCCATCACCGATGGCCTCCTCCATGATTTTCATTTTGCCGCCGAACAAATAGCAAGCGCCAACGAATACAGTTTGCTTTCCGCCGAGTCGGCGCGCGACGTCAAGACGATCGGCGCCTTCGCCCCAGCGATGACTGCGCCGACGCGTGCGTTCGCAAAATAGACGAGCGACTTATACAGCATGTTGCCGGATTCAATGTCCGGCACAAGCAAAATATCAGCCTGTCCAGCCACTTCGCTTTCAATCCGCTTATGCTTCGCCGCCGCCAGCGACACCGCGTTGTCCAACGCAAGCGGTCCGTCAACGAGGCAATGTTCGATTTGCCCCCGCTTTTGCATCATTGCGAGCGCGGCCGCATCGACGGTTGCCGGCATGGCCGGATTGACCGTCTCCACCGCCGCCAACGCCGCGACTTTCGGGCGCTCAATGCCAATCGAGCGCGCTACGCTGACCGCGTTGTTGACAATTTGCACCTTTTGCTCCAAATCTGGTGCGATGTTCATCGCCGCATCGGTGACGATGACAAGCCGGTCGAACTCCGGCACTTCAAAAACAGCGACATGGGACAACACCTTCCCAGCGCGCAGCCCATACTCCTTGTTCAAGACCGCTTTCAGCAGCGTTGCCGTCGGCACATGCCCTTTCATCAACGCATCCGCCTCGTTCAAATGGACGGCGCGCACGGCAAGCTCTGCGGCTTGCCCGATCGAATTCGCATGAACGACATCGACGTCGGAAAAGCGGGCGCATCCTTTTTCCTTCAACAGCCGTCCGAGCCGCTCCCGATCGCCATAAAGCACAAAGCGTCCGAGACGGTGTTCGAGCGCCATCGCCACCGCTTCAATCACTTCTTCATCTTCCGCCGCCGCCACGGCCACCGTCCGGTCCTGGCATTGTCTTGCTTCTTGCACTAACGATTCAAGCTTCATCATCTGCACCAACCTTTTCTGCAAATCGTGCGGCACAGTCTTTTTATGCAAAAACTGTGCCAACCAAAAATGACTGAAAGCGCTTTAAAACACACTACCTTCGCAAACAGATATGTGCAATATTCTTCACTCCGCGCAAATTATTGCATGATATTTTTGTCAAGCCCGTATTTCTCCAGCTTGTAATATAAATTGCGCACCGAAATGCCAAGCGCCCGGGCCGCCGCTGTTTTATTGCCGCGATGGCGGCGAAGCGCCTGCTCAATCAAGCTCGCTTCGTATCGGCTCACCATTTCCTCAAGCGGCCGAATCTCCTCTTCCGTTTCCACTCGATGAGCCGGCACTGACGAAGGCGAAGCGAGCGGCGGCAAATGCGTCGCATCGATCATCACTTCGTGAAACTTCATGAAAATCATCGCCCGCCCGAGCACGTTTTCCAGCTCGCGGACATTTCCCGGCCAATCATAAGCAAGCAGCTTCGCCATCGCTTCGTCTGTAACGCCTTCGACGTTGCGCCCGTAATCTTGGTTCAGTTTTTGGATCAAATGCCGGCAAAGCGACGGAATGTCTTCCTTGCGGGCGCGCAGCGGCGGGATGTAAATCGGCATCCGGTTGAGCCGATAATATAAGTCTTCGCGAAACGCGCCTTCTGCAATTGCTTTTTCGAGATTGACGTTCGTCGCGGCGATGACGCGGACGTTGATCGGAATCGGCTTCGTCCCGCCGACGCGGACAATCTCCCGCTCCTGCAAGACGCGGAGCAGCTTCGCCTGCGTGCTGGCCGACAGTTCGCCGATTTCGTCAAGGAAAATGCTTCCGTTGTTTGCTTCTTCAAACAGCCCTCGCTTGCCTCCGCGCCGCGCGCCGGAAAACGCCCCTTCCTCATAGCCAAACAGTTCGCTTTCTAATAATGTTTCCGGAATGGCCGCGCAATTGACGCGGATAAACTTGTTATACTTCCGGTCGCTCGCGTTGTGAATGGCGTGGGCGAACAGCTCCTTGCCCGTCCCTGATTCCCCGCGCAACAAAATCGTCGCCGGTGTTTTCGCCGCCAGCTTCGCCTGCTCGATGGCAACCTTCATCTCTTCCGACTCGCCGACGATATCCGCAAACGAATATTTCGCCTCCAGCGTGCGGATGATTTGCCGCGCCCGATTGAGCTCAGCCGTCAGCCGCTGGATTTCGGACACGTCATGAATGACGCCGACGCTCCCTTTCAATACGCCATCCACAATGATCGGCGCGACATTGACGACGACATCGCGGTTTTTCGGACCGACTTTCATGCGCGCCCCGCGCACCGGACGGCGCGTTTTCAATACTTGCATATGCATGCTTTCCCCTTCAGCGATGTCGGCCGTCGCCGGCTTGCCGATCACGTCTTCCTCCGTCAGGCCAGTGAGCCGGGTATACGCCGGGTTGATCAAAATGCCGTTCCCGTTTTCATCAACGACGGAAATCGCCTCTTCCGACGAGTGGATGATCGCTTCAAGCATCATGCGGACTTCTTTTAAGTCCGTAATTTCTTCCGCCAACGCAACCAGTTCGGTGATGTCTTTGAACACGGCAAGCGCCCCAAACAATTTGCCATTGTCATCGATGATCGGGATGCGGGTAGTGATCAATTTTTTTCCATTGGCCAGCTCCACTTCTTGATGAAACTCCGTCTGCCTTGTTTCGAGCACGCGCGGCAGGCCGCTTGACGGCAGAACGGTCAAAATATGCTCGCCGATCACTTTGTCTTTGTCCACTCCAAGCAACTCCGCGGCGCTTTGATTTATATCGGTAATGCAAGCATATTCATCAACGACAATCATGCCATCGTGGGACGAATGAAAGATGAGCGCGCGCCGAGCCGCTTCGCTTTTCAATTTGGCGATGAGCGCTTCTTTTTCTTCAACGAGCTCGGCCATCATCTGCGCGACTGCACTTGGGACAATATTGGCTCCCTCTGGCGCCAATCGACGGATTTCCTCAAGGACATCCGCCCTGCCCGTCGTTTCAATGATCAAATCAAGCGGCTTATCCATCCACGGGCGCCAGTCGCTCGCAGCAGCGATGCCCCATTTTTGCGCCAGTTGCACCCCCGGAGCTTGTTCATCGACGTCAACAACCGCCACAACGTCAAATCCCGACGCCCCGTGAAGCAGCTTCAAAAGCGACATTCCGCGCGAGTCAGCCCCAATGATCATCACTTTTTTCATGTCCATTCACCACACTTTATAGTATGCCAATTTTTGCAGACACTTTTATCATACTTGATTTGCTCTTTCCTTGACAAACGCCCAATAACCGCTATGATAGTCGATAAGGCTACTCTTTTCGGAAAGGAACGCGATCGCGATGGGGCGAATGATTGCGCTGTTGATTTTAGTCATTCCCGGGCTTGGAGCGGCGCTTGGCATCAAATGGATGCGCGATGCGTTGTTTGGCATCAACGGGCCGCTGTTTTCTGCCTTATGGCTGCAATTTCTCGCCGGGCTCGCGCTGTTTGCCGCTGGGCTGGCATTTATCGGGGGATTTTTGCTGCACCGCGACCGGAAACGCAACAAAGTGCAGGCGCGTTTTCAACGAAAACGAAAAACGCCTTGACCCGGAACGTTGATGCCTATTACACTGGGAAAACATCCATTTCAAGGCAAACAAAAAATGCCTTAACGTCTCTCGTTAAGGCGTTTTCTCTTTCCATTGCTTCGCTTGGCGCGGGTAGTCGGTGAAGACGGCGTCAACGCCATAAGCAAACATCGTTTTCATCACATTTCGCTTATTTACCGTAAACGGGCGGACCGCCACCCCGCGCCGCCGCGCTTCGGCGGCAAATTCCGCCGTCACCGTCCGATAGTGCGGATGCACCCCGTCGGCGTTCATCGCCCGCACATACGTCCACGGGTCATAGAGAGGCTCGATGTACAAGAGCGCCGTTTCGATTTCCGGTGCAAGCTTTCGGCAAAGGCGCATGCTATGATGATTGAACGATGACAAAATCGTCCGCTTCTCAAGCCCATAGCGGCGCACGAGGGAGATCGTTTTTTGCTCAAGCGTTTCGTAGGCGATGAGGCTATTTTTCAGCTCGATGTTGACCGCCATCCGTGTTGATGACAGCCAAGCAAGCACTTCCTCAAGATGCGGAATCGGACAATGGCCGTGTTTGCCGTCCCACATGGCCGCCGCGTTCAATCGGCGCAGTTCGCGGTACGTGATGTCTTTCACCCAGCCGCTGCCGTCCGTCGTCCGGTCGACCGTTTCGTCATGAATGACGACCACTTCGCCGTCTTTTGTGAGCTGCACATCCAATTCAATGCCGTCCGCTCCCGCTTTTTCCGCCTCGATAAACGCCGCCATCGTATTTTCCGGGTGCGTCCCCGCCGCCCCGCGGTGGGCAAAAATCAATGTCATTCTGCCTTCTTCCTTTCGCATTTATTCGCCGTTCAGCCAACGAGCTGGCCGAAACCGGCGGTCGTTCGTTATACTAAAAATAATACTATGAACAAACGAGGTGGAGATGATGCAGCCGTTGAAAATTTCGCTGGAAACAGCGCAAAAGCTGGCCAAAGCGCTCGGCGTGCCGATCGAGCAGATCATGCATATGCCGCCGCACATTTTGGTGAACAAGCTGCTGGAATTGGAGAAAAAAGAAAAAGAAAACGACCCATCTTAACCGTCTGGCCCTTGGCGGTAAAGCCGCCTCTGTGCACCACACCGGCGCAAGCCACGTTCCCCCTTTTTTCGTTCCAGCAAGCCGCCAAACGGCAAAAAAGACGCCCCCGATTGCGGAGCGTCTTGCCGCTTTGGCTATCATTCGTTTTCCGTTACGATGCTTTATGCTCAAGCCGGAGCTTATCGGCCACCATGGCGATGAATTCCGAGTTTGTCGGCTTTGCCTTCGAGACGCTCACCGTATAGCCGAACAGCGAGGAAATCGATTCGAGGTTGCCGCGGCTCCAAGCGACTTCGATCGCATGGCGAATGGCGCGCTCGACGCGGCTGGCCGTCGTGTTGTATTTTTTCGCGATGTCCGGATAGAGCACTTTCGTGATGGAGCCGAGCAGTTCGATGTCGTGGTACACCATCGCGATCGCTTCGCGCAAGTACAGATAGCCTTTAATATGCGCCGGGACGCCGATTTCATGGATGATGCTCGTAATGCTCGCATCTAAATTTTTCGGTTTGTTGTCGCGCGCCTGGTAGGCAGAGCCGGTTTTTCTGACCATCGGCGCCGTTTTGCCATGAATCTGCCGAATGTGATGGACCAAATTCTCCATGTCGAACGGTTTTAAAATGAAGTAGGAAGCGCCGAGTTCCACTGCCTTTTTCGTGACATCCTCCTGGCCGAACGCCGTCAGCATAATGACGCTCGGCTGATGCTCACAACCTGCGCGGACTTTCTCAAGCACAGCCAACCCATCCAAGTGCGGCATAATGATGTCCAGAAGCAAAATATCCGGCCGCTTTTCCTCGAGCATATGAAGGCAATCTTGGCCGTTATACGCCGTGCCAATCACTTCCATGTCCGGCTGACTCGAGATATATTCGTCAAGCAATGTCACCAATTCGCGGTTATCATCGGCAATGCACACCTTAATGCTCAAAACGATCGTCCTCCCCCACTTTTTCTTGCTATGTAACATTCCATTAACGTACATTCGACAACAGCGGCAAAAAATCCTTTTATTTTTCAAAAAATAAAAATTATAACAAAAAACAAGCTCATTAGACAATATTCGTTTTCACCAGCGATGCGTTTGTCGAAAAATCTTTACACATTTCATTTTAATGGATGTTTCACCAAATATCTATGCCAAACCGGCAAAATTTTTGCCGCCTTTTTTGAAAAATTTTTAGTGGCAGCCTAACCAATATGGCGGAATCAATCAAGCCGCTCACAGCATTTCGAAACATTGACCTTGGGATGATCAGGAAGAGATGAATGGTGACCAAATCATCACTCGTCATTTCACCAAATATACGCAAGAATCGAATGTTGGCTGCCGGGAAAAAGCGAGCCGACTTTGTCAGCTCGCTTTCTTTTGTTTGCCGTATAGATCGATGCCTGCCTCTTGCAGCATCCACTCAATGTGGACGCCATAGCCGGATGTCGGATCGTTCACGAAAACGTGCGTCACTGCGCCGACAAGTTTTCCATCCTGAATGATCGGACTGCCGCTCATCCCTTGGACGATGCCCCCTGTTTTCTTTAACAAGCGCGGGTCCGTGACGCGAATCACGAGGCCTTTGGTCGCCGGAAATTTCTGCGGAATGGTGCTGACAATTTCCACGTCAAACTGCTCGACTTTGTCGTTTTCCACCACTGTCAATATTTTTGCCGGTCCTTCTTTCACTTGGTTCGCCAAGGCAACCGGGATCGGTTTTGTGAACGGACCGTTCGGCAGTGGTTTGATCAGCTTGCCGAAAATGCCAAACGGGCTGTTGGTGGTGATCGTGCCGATCACTTCTTCGCCGTCGGAAAAGCGGGCTAATTTTTCACCTGGATTGCCGCTCGTCCCTTTTTCGATCGATGTGACGGTCGAGCGCATAATTTGCCCGTTTTGCACGACAATCGGCTTTTTCGTATCCATGTCAGAGATGACATGGCCAAGTGCGCCATATGTTTTTGATTTGGGGTCGTAAAATGTCATCGTCCCGATGCCGGCGGCCGAATCGCGAATGTACAGGCCGATGCGGTACACATCGTCATGCTTGTCTCTCAGCGGAACGAGCTTCACCGTCATGGAGTGCTGATCGCGCAGAATTTTTAGATGAAGCGGTTTTCCCGTTTTGCCGGCCTCCTCGATGAAAGGGGAAAGGTCGCTCATGTTTTCGATTTTTTGGCCGTTAATGCCGATAATGATGTCGCCGACTTGAATGCCGGCTGCCTCTCCCGGCGATTTTTTCCCGTTTTCGGTTTCGACAAGGTGGTAACCGACGACAAGAACGCCGACGGTATTGAGCTTGACGCCGATCGATTGTCCGCCGGGAATGACTTTGAGCGTCGGCAGCACGTTGACATCCACTTGCTTGATCGGCATTCCGGCAACCTGCAACATCATCGTTTCATGTCCGCGGCGTTTCGCCTTTACAGACAGAGAACCGTTTTTTCGCTCAATATTGAGCGTTTCGGGAGCGTTTCGGTCATTGACGGCCGCTTGCACGGGAAGGGAAGCGGCAGGAAATTCAACCGCATCGCCTTCAAACAGGACAAGCTGCTTCGGAATTTGCCAATATTCCTTCATCGGTTTGGAAAAGGCGATGGCCGTCAATATACCAAGGAGAAGCACTCCTGCGATTTTTCGCGCCGTTTCTTTATTCAATGTCGTCCACTCTCCTCGCTCCCGCCTACACCATGCAAAAACGGTTACAGTTTTAATTTTGCCTGAACCGGGGAAAATATAATCGCCCTGTCGATAAAAAAGCTGCCCGGAATTGGATGGACTTGCATCCGGACAGCCGCGCGGCTTTTTGCTTATCTTTATGAAACACCGTAGTTCTCTTAAGGAAAGCGGGCGCCAAGGCAGAACAGGCAGGCGGAATCGGCCCGCTTTGAGAGGGATGCGCCTCCCCTCGACGAACAGGGGAAACAGGAATCAATGTTTCATTTTCGCCGCCAGTTCCAACAGCTCTTTGGCATGCCGTTTCGTCAATTCCGTCATCTCGACGCCGGAAATCATCCGCCCGATTTCTTTCACTTTCTCCTCCTCATTGAGCTTCCTCACGACTGTTTTCGTCCGTTCCCCATCCGTCTCTTTGGCGATCAACAAGTGCGTGTCCGCCATCGCAGCGACTTGCGGCAGATGGGAAATGCAAAGCACTTGCGACTGGCTGGCGATGCGGTAAATTTTTTCCGCCATTGCCTGGGCGACGCGTCCGCTGACACCGGTGTCGACCTCATCAAAAACAATCGACGTCACTCCTTGATGTTTGGAAAAAATCGTTTTCAACGCCAGCATAATGCGCGACAGCTCGCCGCCGGAAGCGACTTTGACGAGCGGTTTTAACGGCTCGCCGACGTTCGTCGAAATGTAAAACTCGACGACATCGATGCCATCTTCTTGGAACCTAACCGGCACGCCGTCGACCAAGGGAGCGTCAAGCGATCCTTCGCGCTTGGCAAATACGATGTCAAATTTCGTTTTGTCCATGTACAAGTCTTTCAGTTCTTGATGAATGCGCTCAATCAGGCGCCGGGCATATGTTTGCCGAACAGCGGTGACGTTTTTCGCCTCCGTGAGCAACTCGTCCGTCACCAGAGCGAGCTGCTGCTTAAGCTCATGCACATGCGTTTCGCGATTTTCGATTGTCTCGATTTCCTCGGCGATCGTCTCGGCATAGTGCAAAATATCGGCGATCGTCGCCCCGTATTTTCGTTTGAGCTGCCCGATTTCCGCGAGACGGCTTTCAATGGCATCGAGCCGCTCTGGGTCGTATTCCATCTCCTCAATTTGATCGCGCAGCTTGTACATGACTTCCTCGAGCAAATAGTAGCAGTTCGCCGTCGTTTCATGCGCATCTTTGAGCGCTGCATCCATGCCTGCGACGTCATCGAGATGGCGCATCGCCTCCCCGATGGAATCAAGCCCGCGTCCCTCTCCGGAGAGGGCCTCATAGCTTTTCTGCAGCGCGGTATAAATTTTTTGAAAATTGACGATGCGAACTTTTTCCTCCATCAGCCGCTCGTCCTCGCCCGGCTCGAGCGCCGCCTGCTCGATTTCACGCAGCTGAAACGTCAGCAAATCAAGCCGGTGCGCCATTTGCTGTTCATTTTCGCTCAGCTTTTTCAATTTGTTTCCGAGCTCCTCATACCGCTCGTAGACGGCGCGGTAGCGAGCAAGCGCCTCTGCCGCCTCTAGGCCGCCGAACTCGTCTAAAAGCGGCAGATGGCGGGACGGATCCATCAGTTCTTGATGTTCATGCTGGCCGTGAATATCAACAAGCGTCGCCCCGATGTCGCGCAGCACCGCCGTCGTGACGAGCTTGCCGTTAATGCGGCAGACGCTTTTGCCGTTGGCGAAAATATCGCGGCGCAACACGATCATGCCGTCGCTGGCGTCGATGCCAACGTCTGCGCATTTTTGCCAGCACGGATGGCGGTCATCATCAAGCAAAAACAGCCCTTCGATTTCCGCCTTTTCCGCTCCAAAGCGGACAAATTCAGCGGAGCCGCGTCCGCCGATCAACAAATGAATCGCGTCGATGATGATCGATTTGCCGGCTCCCGTTTCGCCGGTTAACACCGTCAGCCCTTTGTCAAACGACAACGAGAGCGACTCGATAATGGCGAAATTTTTAATCGACAGCTCGGCGAGCATTTCACCACTCCTTGCCTGTCCGATTAATTCCACTTTTGATTATAGCACGTATGTTCGGATTTGCAAACGAGGACCGCCCTGTCGTTCCGTCCTTGAACGTGGAACGGAAGCTGGGCCGGTCCTCGCCTAGAGCATGGACAACAGCTGGTCGGACACTTTTTCCGCATCTTTCGGAGTACGGCAGATGATCAGGCACGTATCGTCGCCGCAAATCGTACCGACGATTTCGTTCCAATCCAAATTGTCGAGCAAGACGCCGACGGCATGGGCGTTGCCCGGCAGCGTCCGCAACACAAGCAAGTTGCCCGTTCCGTCAAGCTTCACAAACACATCAACAAGCGCCCGCTTCAGCTTTTGCAACGGATTGAAGCGCTGGTCGGACGGAAGGCTGTACTTGTAGCGGCCGTTGGCCATCGGCACTTTGACGAGCTGCATTTCTTTAATGTCGCGCGAGACGGTCGCCTGGGTGACGTTAAAGCCAGCTTCTCTCAGCCGGTCGACAAGCTCGTCTTGCGTTTCAATGTCATGGTTCATAATGATTTCGCGAATTTTAATATGCCTTTGCCCTTTGTTCACATTGCGCCACCTCCCCGCTTTTCAAAGTGCAGAGCAGATTGTCCGTCCCGCCGACGCTATTTGCCGCTTGGCTCCACGCTCCCCGCCCGCAATCGGGCATGCGCCTCGCTCACCACGTCGGCGACGGATGCTGGCAGTCGGTTTTCTCCCTCCCGGTTTCCTCCAGGATAGGCAGCATGAAGCAAAAATTCAATATTGCCGTCGCCGCCGGTAATCGGTGAATACGTTAAATGAAGAACATCGAACCCTTCCGCGCAGGCGAATTGAATGATCGATTCGAGCACTTCCTCGTGAATGTTCGGATCGCGGATGATCCCTTTTTTGCCGACCTTTTCCTTGCCGGCTTCAAACTGCGGCTTGACGAGAGCAATCACATCGCCGCCCGGCACCATGACCGTCTTGACGACCGGCAAAATGAGCCGCAGCGAAATAAACGAGACATCGATGACAGCTACTTCCGGCAGCCCTTTCGTAAACTGATCCGGCGTCACGTAGCGGAAGTTCGTCCGCTCCATTACAACGACGCGCTCGTCTTGACGCAGCTTCCAGGCAAGCTGGTTGTAGCCGACATCGACGGCATACGTCAGCTTCGCCCCATGCTGCAAGGCGCAGTCGGTGAAACCGCCGGTCGACGCGCCGATGTCAAGAACAATTTTATTTTCCACGCGAATATGAAACTCGCGCAACGCTTTTTCCAGTTTCAACCCACCGCGGCTGACGTACGGAAGCGGGTTGCCTTTCACCTCAAGCGGAATGTCAACCGGCACTTTTTCCCCGGGCTTATCGAGTCGAACGTCGTTTGAATAGACAAGCCCGGCCATGATCGCTCGCTTCGCCTTTTCCCGCGTTTCCGCCAGCCCTCGTTCGACAAGCAGCACATCGAGCCGTTCTTTTTTTCCTTTCATGTCTCAAGCCCTTTTCTGTTTTCTTGGCACCATCGTTTTGATGCGGTCGATGATATGGGTCGACGTCAGCCCGATTTCATTGAGCAGCTCGCTGACGCTTCCATGTTCGATAAAGCGGTCCGGGATGCCCATCCGTTCGATGACCGCTCCGTGATAACCATGATCATGAGCAAACTCCAACACAGCACTGCCAAAGCCGCCTTGCAGCACCGCCTCTTCGACCGTTAAGATCGGCAGGCGGCTCTCAAGCAGTTCGTGAAGCATCGCCACGTCCATCGGCTTCAAAAAGCGAGCGTTGACGACTTTCACCGATATGCCGTCTTTCGCCAGCTCGTCGGCCGCCTTAAGCGCCATCGAAATCGTCGTGCCAAACGTCAAAATCGCCGCATCGCAGCCGTCGCGCAACACTTCCCACGTGCCGATTGGGATTTCTTTCAGCTCCTCATCAAGCGGTACGCCAAGCCCGTTGCCGCGCGGGAAACGCATGGCGATTGGCCCGTCGTCGTAGCGGATGGCGGTGTACACCATGTGCTGTCCTTCGTTTTCGTCTTTTGGCATCATCAACACCAAATTCGGCACATGGCGCAAAAAGGCGATGTCAAACACCCCTTGGTGCGTTTCGCCGTCCGCCCCGACCAACCCAGCACGGTCAATGGCGAAAAAGACATTTAAGTTTTGCCGGCATACATCATGGACGACTTGGTCATAGGCGCGCTGCAAAAATGTCGAATAAATGGCCAAAAACGGTTTCATCCCTTGCGTCGCCAATCCAGCCGCGAGCGTTGTCGCGTGCTGCTCGGCGATGCCAACATCAAACATCCGATCTGGAAACTCGCTTGCGAACCCTTCCAGCTTCGAGCCGACCGGCATCGCCGGCGTAATCGCGACGATGCGCGGGTCGGTGCGAGCGAGCCGGCGCACGGTTTCGCTGACAAGCGCGCTCCATGACGGACCGGCCTCTTTCGTTTTGACAAAAGCGCCGGTTTCGATTTTGTACGGCCCTGTGCCGTGCCATGTGCCGACTTTGTCGTTTTCCGCCGGACTGTATCCTTTCCCTTTCTTCGTGATGACATGCACAAGCACCGGACCTTTCATCTTCTTCGCATAGCGCAAGTTCTCAAACAAATCCTCAAAATCGTGGCCGTCGACCGGGCCTAAATACGTAAACCCGAGCTCTTCGAAAAACACGCCGGAGACAAGCAAATATTTCAAGCTGTCTTTCAGCCGCTCGGCCGTCGCCGCCAGCTTGCCGCCGACCGCTGGGATGCGCTTGAGCAGCAGCTCCAGTTCATCTTTCACCCACTGGTATTTGCCGGCGGTGCGCAACCGACCGAGGATGTTGTGCAACGCGCCGACGTTCGGGGCGATCGACATTTCATTGTCGTTTAAGATGACAATCATATCCGTTTTCTCATGCCCGATATGGTTGAGCGCCTCAAGCGCCATGCCGCCGGTGAGCGCCCCGTCGCCGATGATCGGCACGATGTATTCATCCGTCCCTTTCAAATCACGGGCGATCGCCATTCCCATCGCCGCCGACAGCGACGTCGAGCTATGGCCCGTTTCCCACACGTCATGCTCGCTTTCGCTCCGTTTCGGGAACCCGGACAGCCCCTTGTATTGGCGGAGCGTGTCAAACGCGGCGGCGCGTCCGGTCAAAATTTTATGCACGTATGACTGGTGTCCGACATCCCAAATGAGCTTGTCTTTTGGGCTGTCGAATTCGCGGTGGAGGGCGATCGTCAGCTCGACGACCCCTAAGTTTGGGCCGATATGTCCGCCCGTTTTCGACAACTTCTCAATTAAAAACCGCCGAATCTCGGCGCTTAACCGTTTCAGCTCAGGAATGGACATGTTTTTGACAACGCGCGGATGGTCAATTTTTGTCAAGTCCAACAAAGATCACTCGCTTTCATTCTGTCGTTCTCCGAGCCGTTTCTCCTCGTACAGGTAGTATTATTATACATGATCCGGCGCGAAAAATCGACTTTTCCCGCCAACGCAGCCCGTCACCACCTAGGACGCGTTTTGTGGTGTATCTATAGAACTTGCGGCGGCCGCCCGGCGGAAAACAACCAAAAAAACAAGGCCGCCTCCGCCCCGAAGGAAAGCGAACAACGGGAACAAGAGGCCGCCGCCCCGCATCAGTGGTCGCGGACCGCGACAAGCTCGCAAATGTAGGCCAGCACCGCGTCATCGATTTTGGCTTGTTGCAAATGGCGCTTCGCGGCGTCGATGTGAAACGCCAGTTTCTCTTTGGCACCGCCTAGCGAAAGAAGCGCCGGATATGTCGCCTTCTTGTTGTCGCGGTCGCTGCCGACTCGCTTGCCGATTTTTTCTTCCATTCCTTCAATGTCCAAAATATCGTCGCGAATTTGAAAGGCGAGGCCTAAATGTGCGGCGAACTCGTTGAGTTCGCGCGTCTGCCGACCATCGGCGCCGCCAAGCAGCCCCCCGGCGTGCACGCTGTATTGCAACATTTTCCCCGTCTTATGGCGGTGGATGTATTCCAGTTCCGCAAGCGCCAGCGTTTTTCCTTCCGCCTCCATATCAGCCGCCTGTCCAGCGACCATGCCTTCCGGGCCGGCCGCCTTCGCGAGCTGCTCGATGAGCTGCAGCCGGACGGAAGGCGGAACGCGGTCGTCATCAACCTCGGCGATCAATTGAAACGCATACGTAAGCAAGGCGTCCCCGGCCAAAATGGCCATCGCCTCGCCGAACACTTTATGGTTCGTCGGTTTGCCGCGCCGCAAATCATCGTTGTCCATGCTTGGCAAATCATCATGAATGAGCGAGTACGTATGGATCATTTCAATGGCGCAAGCGACTGGCAGACCGATCGCCGGGTCTTTGCCAAGCGCTTGGATGGTCGCCAGCAACAAAAGCGGGCGGATTCGTTTGCCGCCGGCCTCAAGCGAGTAGGCCATCGCCTTTTTCAGCGTCTCCGGCCCACGAAGCCGCGCCATATAGGAGGAAAGCGCCGCCTCGACGGCCCGTTTTTGTTCGTTGAGAAACTGTTCAACCGAAAGCTGCGCCACCCGTCACTCCTCCTCCGGCGAAAAAGGGACAAGCTCGCCGTCTTCACGCAGCATGTACTCCAACTGTTTCTCCACATGCTGCAATTTATCATGGCAAAGCTTGGACAGTTTCATGCCTTCTTGAAAAAAGGCGATCGCCTCCTCAAGCGGCACGTTCCCTTCCTCGAGCTTTTCGACGATTTCCTCCAGTTTTTTCATCGCTTCTTCAAACGTCATCTCTTTTTCTTCGCTCATACGTGTTTTTCCTCCACTCCCGTCACTTGACAATCGACTCGTCCGTCTTGAACTTGAATGGAAAGATGCTCGCCGATTCGAAGCTGGTTCGTTCGTTTCACGAGCTCGCCCTGCTCATTGTACACCAAGCTGTAGCCGCGCTCCATGATGCGAAGCGGACTGAGCGCCTCAAGCCGGGCGAGGTTGGAGCGAAAGCGGAACCGATGGCGCTCCACCGCGGTGCGCATCGCTTTTTCCAGCGCATTGGCGGCCGCCTTTTGCCGTTCTTTCATCCGCTCAAGCTCTGCAGCTGGATGGTGCCGCCATAGTCTCATGTCAAGCTCATGCAACCGCTGACGATGTTTGTCGACGAGCCGTTCGCGTTGGCGGCTAAGCCGCTCAAGCAACGCATCAAGCTGCTGTTCTTTTTGTTCATAGAGCCGCTTGGGATAGCGGAATGCGTAGGATCCTTGCAGCCGGCGAAGCTGCTCTTTATCAGCGGCAAGCTGCTCTTTCATGGCGCGGATGAGCCGCCATTTCCGCTCGGCGAGCCGCTCAGCGAGCTCCCCAACATGCGGCGCCGCCATCT
Source organism: Geobacillus sp. G4 (assembly GCF_040327975.1). NCBI lineage: Bacteria > Bacillati > Bacillota > Bacilli > Caryophanales > Anoxybacillaceae > Geobacillus > Geobacillus sp. G4. The sequence continues at coordinate 109,842 of NZ_JBEPJY010000003.1, read as the reverse complement.
CAGCTGCTGCCGTCGGCGTCGGCGCCCGCAAATCGGCGACAAAGTCGGCGATCGTAAAATCTGTTTCATGGCCGACAGCGGAAATAATCGGTATTTTTGAGGCGAAGATGGCGCGAGCGACGATTTCTTCATTGAACGCCCACAATTCTTCGATCGAGCCGCCGCCGCGGCCGACAATCAGCACATCAACCCCGCCGAACGAATTCGCCCGCTCGATGGCGCGCACGATGGAGGGCGCCGCCCCGTCCCCTTGAACGAGCGCTGGAAACAAAATGACTTTAGCGAGCGGATAGCGGCGGCGAATCGTCGTCATAATATCGCGCACCGCCGCTCCAGTCGGCGATGTAACGACGCCGATGCAGCGAGGGAAGGCTGGAAGCGGCTTTTTATGGACCGGCGAAAACAACCCTTCCGCCTCGAGCCGCTGCTTCAGCTGTTCGTAGGCTAGATAGAGGCTTCCGACACCTTCCGGCTGCATTTCTTTGACATAAAGCTGATAGTTGCCGTTCGGTTCATAGACGGAAATTTCCCCGCGCGCGAGCACGTTCATCCCATCTTCAGGGCGGAACGGCAAATGCTGGTTGTAGCCGGCGAACATGACGGCGGCAATGCGTCCTTGGCTGTCTTTCAACGTAAAATACATATGGCCGCGCGAATGCTGCTTAAAATTCGAAATCTCGCCCTTCACCCATAGATCGCGCAAATGCGGGTCGACATCGAACTTGCGTTTGATGTACTTCGTCAACGCCCCGACCGTCACATATTTCACTTCCACTGATCCTGCCCTCACTTTGCGGCCAGCTGCCGTGCCGCTTCAATCGTGTTGTGCAAGAGCATTGTAATCGTCATCGGCCCGACTCCACCCGGCACCGGCGTAATATAGCCAGCCACTTCTTTCACAGCGTCAAAATCGACATCGCCGCACAATTTGCCGTTCTCAAGCCGGTTGACGCCGACGTCGATGACGACCGCCCCGGGCTTGATGTGTTCCGGGCCGATGAGGCGCGCCTTGCCGACAGCGACGATCAAAATGTCCGCCTGCCGAGTGATGGCGGCCAAATCCGGCGTTTTCGAGTGAGTGTAGGTGACGGTGGCATGTTCGCGCAAAAACAGCTGGCCAACCGGTTTGCCGACGATGTTGCTTCGGCCGACGACGACGACGTGCTTGCCGGCGATGTCAATGCCGGCCGATTGCACCATCACTAAAATGCCATGCGGAGTGCAAGGGAGAAACGCCCGTTGGCCGATCATCATTTTTCCGACATTGATCGGGTGAAACCCATCGACATCTTTTTCCGGTGCGATCGTTTCAATGACCGACCATTCGCAAATGTGATCCGGCAGCGGCAGCTGCACTAAAATGCCGTGCACCGCCGGATCGACGTTTAACTCGCGGATTTTCGCAAGCAGCGTCTCTTCGTCGATCGCCGCCGGAAACGTGTAAAGGAACGAGCGAATGCCGACCTCGGCGCACGCTTTTTGTTTTCCTTTTACATACGAATGCGATGCCGGATCGTCGCCGACTAGAATGACGGCCAGCCCCGGCTCAACGCCGTCCGCTTTCAACTGTACGGCTTCATCCGCCAATGCGGTGCGAATCGTCCTCGCCATCTCCGTTCCGCTAATGATTTGTGCTGTCATCGTGTTTCGTTCCCCTCTCCTCGTTCATCGTTCGATATCTGCCCGCGATGCAGCCGGTTTTATTTTTGCAGCGCCGCCTTCACTTTCGAAAGCACGCCGTTGACAAAACTTCCGGATTTCCAATCGCCGAATTTTTTCGCCAGCTCGACCGCCTCATCGAGGCTGACGCTTACCGGCACATCATCGGCGTATTTCATCTCGTACGTCGCCATGCGCAAAATGGCGCGGTCAACGTTGGCGACGCGTTCAAGCGTCCATTTTTCCAAATTGGCGCGCAACAGCTCGTCAATCTCCTCCTGGTGCTCGACGACGCCAAAGACGAGCTGGCGCAAAAACGGGTCGATGTCGCCGCCGCCCGTGACATTGTGGAGCGCCTCGTCTGGTGGAATGCGTCCGACATCGATTTGAAACAGCGCCTGCAACGCCTTTTCCCGTGCTTCATGCCGCTTCATGGCGGTCCCCCTTTCCAAAAAAACGAACATTCACAATGAAATCATATCATATTTTTCGGAAAAAGCCAGCCTTTTCCCACAAATCATTCGCGCTGCCGTTGGTTGCGCCACAACGGCCTCGTTCATTACAATAACAAACTTTGGCCAAAAAAACAAAAAGGCAGCCGCCGAAAAAGCAACTGCCTTGCGAGATCACTGTTCGACCACGCCTTGTTCCTGCTTGCCGCCCTCAAACTGGATGCCGACGATATGAACGTTCACTTCGCTCGCCTCGAGGCCGGTCATGTTCCAAAGCGCCTGGCGCACATTTTCCTGCACCTTTTTCGCCACGTTCGGAATCGATGCGCCAAACTGGACGAGGCAATAAAGATCGATGACGACGCCGTCGTCGCGCAAATCAACCTTGACGCCTTTGCCATGGTGTTTCTTTCCAAACCGCTCGGCGACGCCGGCGGCAAAATTGCCGCGCATTTGCGCGATGCCGTCGACTTCTGACGCCGCGATGCCAGCGATCACCTCAATCACTTCCGGTGCAATTTCCACCTTGCCGAGCGCCGGGTACACTTGCTCTGTTTCAAAGACATGCTCAGACATAAGGCACCTCCTATTCCGCCTTCATAATATCATATAACTCCAAAAACTTCGTATTAAACTCACCGCTTTGAAAATTCTCATGCTCCATTAATTTTATGTGGAACGGAATCGTTGTATGAATGCCTTCGATGATAAACTCCGAAAGCGCCCGTCTCATGCGGGCGATCGCTTCCGCACGCGTCGGCGCATGAACGATCAATTTGGCGATCATCGAATCATAATACGGCGGGATCGTATAGCCTGGATAGACGGCGGAATCGACGCGCACGCCCGGGCCGCCCGGCGGCAGGTACATGGCGATTTTCCCCGGCGACGGCATAAAGTTTTTCGCTGGATTTTCGGCGTTGATCCGGCACTCGATCGCCCAGCCGTTAAACGTGACGTCCTCTTGGGTGATCGACAGCTTTTCACCGGCGGCGATGCGGATTTGCTCCTTGACCAAATCGATGCCGGTGATCAGTTCAGTGACCGGATGCTCGACTTGAATGCGCGTATTCATCTCCATGAAGTAAAATTGTTTGTTCCGGTGGTCATAAATAAATTCAACCGTACCGGCGCCGGTGTAGTTGACCGCTTTCGCCGCCTTGACCGCCGCCTCGCCCATCTTCCGGCGCATCTCGTCGTCAAGCGCCGGCGACGGCGCTTCCTCGACCAGTTTTTGCAACCGGCGCTGGATCGAGCAGTCGCGCTCACCGAGATGAATCGTATTGCCGTACGAATCAGCGAGCACTTGAATTTCGACATGGCGGAAATCTTCGATATATTTTTCAATATAGACGCCTGGGTTGCCAAACGCCGTCGCCGCTTCCTGCTGGGTGATGTTGATGCCTTTGACGAGCTCGCCTTCGTCGCGGGCGACGCGGATTCCTTTCCCGCCGCCGCCGGCCGTCGCTTTAATGATGACCGGATAGCCGATCTCTTCGGCAATCGCCCGCGCCTCATCAAGGCTTTCGATAACCCCGCGCGACCCAGGCACGATCGGCACCCCCGCCTCGCGCATCGTCTCGCGAGCGATGTCTTTAATGCCCATTTTTGCAATCGCTTCCGGACTTGGGCCGATAAATGTCACGTTGCATTCACGGCACAGCTCGGCGAACGCTTCATTTTCCGCCAAAAACCCGTAACCGGGGTGGATGGCGTCACAGCCAGTCAGCGTGGCGACGCTCATAATGTTTGTGAAATTTAAATAGCTGTCTTTCGAAGCGGTCGGCCCGATGCAGTACGCCTCATCAGCCAGCTGCACGTGCAAGGCGTCGCGGTCGGCTTGCGAAAAGACAGCGACCGTCTCAATCCCAAGCTCGCGGCAGGCGCGGATGATGCGGACGGCGATTTCCCCGCGGTTCGCCACCAACACTTTTTTGATCATCGTCCGTTCTCTCCCTTATTCAGGCTTGACTAAAAACAACGGCTGGCCATATTCGACGAGCTGGCCGTTTTGCACCAACACCTCGACAATTTCGCCATCGACTTCCGCTTCAATTTCATTAAACAGCTTCATCGCCTCGATGATGCAGACAACCGTGTCTTTTTTCACCTTGTCGCCCGGCTTCACATACGGCGGCTTGTCCGGCGCCGGCGCTGCGTAGAACGTGCCGACCATCGGCGAAGTAATTTGATGCAAGTTGCCTTCCACAGCCGGCTTTTCTTCTTTGACCACCGGCGTTTCCGCTTTCGGTGCCGGCGCTTCTGAGGCCGCTGCTTGAACGGGAGCAGCTGCCGAAGCCGGTTCGACCGCTGCCGGAGCGGCAGGCGCCGGCGGCGCGACCGCCGTCTGTGCGGCCGCAGCCGACGCAACGGCGACAGCAGCCGTTCCTTTTTTCATATGTACTTTTGTTTCGCCTTGTTCGTATACGAATTCGTCAATTGAGGACTGGTCGACCAAGCGGATCAATTCACGGATTTCTTGAATTTTCATCGATCTCACACCTTTCTCCAAGTATCGTGCAGCCCGTTCCTTTCTGGCGGTGCCTAAACGTGTCCATAACGATTATACACACAACAGTAGGACAAACAAAAGACTTTTCCGCAAAAAAAGAAGCTGCCCTAAAGAGCAGCGCGTTCATCCAGCCGGCTGAAACTCAACCGTCACGTATTCAGCATCGGGTATTTCTTTTTTCACCATATGAATGACTTCATTCGCCGATTTAGCTGAGCTTTGTTTCGCTTTGATCGTCACGCGCACTTGGTTGTCATCGGCGCGCACGAGCACGTCTTCATAACCGCCTTTCGATTTGATGAGCGTCTCCAACGTTGCTTCTTTTTCGGACAATGCTTGCAATTTTTCAATTTTGTCGAGCGCTTCACTTTTTTCTTCCGCCGTCGCGTTCGCTGAAGCGACAATGGCGTTCAGCTCATCGCGCAACCGGCTCCGTTCATCCTCAATTTTCATGCGCAGCGCTGTAAACAAGTCGTCGCCCGTTTCGCCAGACGCGGACGGCTTTTTCGCCTCTTCGACAGCGACGCTCGGCTGATCGGTTGTTTTTTCCGTTTTCTTATTGGCGGTAAATGCCGGACTGTCGTTCATATTTTTTGGAGCTGTCACGTAATAGACCGACAGCACAACGACCAAGCTCAACATCGTCAACAGCCATACGGTTTGTTTTTTCAACATGCCGATCTCCTCCCCTTACCCGGTCATTTTTTCGGCAAGACAGCGACGCGGTAGCTCGGAACGTTTAACACGCGCGTCACCGCCTCGACGATCCATTTTTTGATTTGCAAATTATCCGCCCCTTTGGCGACAACGAGAACGCCGCGGATGTCCGGCTTTTTCGTGGCGACGACAAGCGGCGTTTCTTCTTCGCCGTTATGAATAATGATGACTTCTTCATTGGTCGACTCGTTTTCAATCGTCCGCTTCCCGCCTTCCTTGTCGCTCTCTTCCGTTGTCTGCTGCTGAGTCGAACGCTTTTTCTCATACAGTTTCAACTCCGTGGAATCGAGATTGACGACGACCGTGACATCATCCACCCCTTCGATCGCCTCAAGAGCGGCTTTCAGTTCTTTTTCGTACCGCTCCTCATAGGCGGCGATCACTTTCTCTTTCGTCTCCTTGCTTGCCAGGAATGCCGGCTCGGCTGGAGCGGACGGCTGCCCGGCGGAAGGCTTCGCTTCGGCTTCCTCTCCACTGTTTGCCCAATGGCTTGCCGCCATCAAGGCGACACCAGCCAACAGCAGGACGACGACGTACGAAAACGGCCATTTTTTCTGTGCTCCTTCCCCGTCTTTCGGCGCTGAAGAAAAGAGCCGTTTGATGAGCGGCAACATCCCCCCTCTATTCCCTCCCCCTAAATTGCACGTCAATTTTATCTTCATCGATTTCCCATCGGCCGGCGAGAAAAGCGCGCACCTCCTCTGCCAGCGAAGCATCGCCCTCCGGCAAAGCCGGCGGCTTCGTCGTATCGATGACAACCGGTTCCACCGAACCGGCTGACTTCTGTTTCGAAAGGACGACCTCAATCGTCTTGATGTCATCCGGCATGCGCCAGTCGTCGCCTGGCTTGGCGTAAACGTTGACATCCGCTTTCAGCCCATACTTTTCCATCAACTCCTCATTGACATCGTTTTCGAGCTGGACAGCCATTTGTTTTAAAATATATGCGCGTTGCGAGGCTTGTATTTCTTTTTTCTGCTGTTCGATTTGATTTTTTATTGCCTCCTCCCCCGCACGGCCGTTGGAAAAATGGACGAGCGCCGACGCGATGAGCTGCTCGGGATCAACGGAAGCGAGCCTGAGTACCGGAGCGAGCATCACGAGAACGAGCATAAGCCCGACAGCCATTTTCACGTATTTTTGCATCGTCCCCGACGGCAGCAAAAAATCGATGATGATAGCAAACAACAAAAACAAAATGATGTTTGTCACCCACTCAATGACTAGCTGCATAGCGCTCCCCCTAGCGGACCATCATCGTAATGTTCCCGGCCATCACCATGACGGTGAGGCTTAAGAAAAACATGAGCGACACAATGAGCAGCGCCGCCAGCACGTAAGCGATGCTTTTGCCGATGATGTTGAGGCAGGACAATACCGGTCCGCCGCCAAGCGGCTGCAGAAGAGCAGCCGATAGTTTGTAGACGATGACGATGGCGAAAATTTTCACCGCTGGAAAGATGGCGATCATGAGCAAAATCGCCGCCCCGACCAACCCGACCGTATTTTTCAACAGCATGGAAGCGGCGACGACCGTATCGGCGGCATCAGTGAACAGCTTGCCGACGACCGGGATGAAATTGCCGGTGACAAATTTCGCCGCCCGGAGCGCCACGCCGTCAGCCACGGCCGCTGTCGCTCCTCGCACGGACATGACGCCAAGGAACACGGTCAAAATGAGGCCGAGCAAACCGAGGGAGGCTTTGTTGAGCAAATCGGCGAGCTGAGTCGCCTTGTAACGGTCGCTGAGCGTGCTGACGACAGAAAGCAGCGCAGCCAGAAGCAAAAGCGGCAAGGTGACGTATTCAACGACCGTGCCGGTGGTGTTCATCACAAACAAAATGATCGGGTGGAAAAACGCCGCCGACGCGACCCCGCCGGAAGTGGCGAGCAGGGCGAGCAGCAGCGGAACGAGGGCGATGATGAAATGGCTCATCGTCCGCACCGCCTCAAGCGCATAATCCGCCGCGAGGCGAAAGCTGTTTAAGGCGATCAACAAGAGCACCATATAGACGACCGCCTGGGCGATTTTGCTTACTTCCTGCTGAGCGAACGCATTTTGCAGCGATTGCAGCACCGTGCTGAAGACAGCAAGCAAAATGAGCGTGCCGAGCAGTTTGCCGTTCACCTGCAGTTCATAAAACAAATAGCGGGCGAGCGCCTTCAGCCATTCGGACGGCGACCATTGCTTGTCGCCGCTTAAAAAATCGGTGAGCGGCCCTTTCTCGCTTTCCGGCAAAAACCCTCCATACTCGCTGACGATCGTTTCCCAATAGCGGCGGATATCGCTCACATCGAGCTGAGCGAGCTGCTCGCTGACCGACGGTCCATCGCTTGCGGCTTGTACGACCAACGGACAAAAAAAGAGAGAAAGCAGCCCGACAATAAGGAACGCTGTTCGCTTCAATCCGTTCCCCCCTTTAGCGCGCCGACGGGATGAGGCCGATGACCGCTTCAATGATCGCCGTCAAAATCGGGACCGCCAGCGCCAAAATGATGATTTTTCCGCCGAGCTCAATTTTGGCGGCGATCGCCCCTTGGCCGGCGTCTTTGGAAATTTGGGCAGCGAACTCGGCAATGTAGGCAATGCCGATGATTTTCAGCATCGTCTCTAAATACACCATCTGAATATGGGCGCCTTCGGCCATTTTTCGCAACATCGCCAAAATGCTGCTGATTTGATCGACCAACAACAGAAAAATGGTGCAGCCGACAAACACGGTCAACAAAAAGGCGAGATTCGACTTTTGCTCTTGCAGCAACACGACCAAAAACGTCGCGATCAACCCGAGGCCGACGATTTGCAAAATGTCAATGGCCGATCCCTCCTACCCGCGGAACAAAAAGACATCCTTGATTTTTTGGAACAAATCGCTGACGATGGAAGCGACCATAAACAAAATATAAATAAAGCCGAGCAGCGTCACCCATTGGGCGTATTCTTTCCTCCCCATCTGATCGAGCACCGTATGCAAAAACGCGATGACGATGCCGACGCCGGCGATTTTCAAAATGAGATCGACATCGATGCCCATGATTCTGCCTCCTGTCTACATGAGTAAAATGACGAGCAGCAGGCCGGCCAACACGCCTAAACTTTTCGCCATCTTGGCGTAGCGCGCCTGGTTGTCTAGCGCTTCCGCTTCCTCCCGCTCAAGATGGGCGAGCGCCAGCGCGATTTGCCTTTGCTGGGTGAGCCGGTCGTATTGGCCAAGCGTGGCGCCAAATTGTTTCATCACTTCAAATTCTCCTTGCTTTAGAGCGGTTTTTCCCCATACGGCTCGCAAGCTTTTTTCCCATGCCTCGGCGGCGCTCGTTTCTTCTGTGCATAACGCGGCGGCAAACCGCTCGAACAATTCGGACAACGGGGCGGCCGTTTGCCGGGCGAGATGCATAGCGGCGTCGGCAAGCGGCGTATGGCCATACATCACTTCCGCCTCAAGCGCCCTCAGCGCCGCTTTCAGCTGGCGGAGCTGGCGCGGCCGCTCGTGCAACACGCGGGCGGCGGCAAACCCAAGCCATGTTGAGGCGGCGAGAATCAACAGAGCGCCAAACCATTTCATCGATGGACCACCGCCCTTTCATACAGCACCGTTCCGCCAGCGTCGAGAATGCGTCGGATTGAGCCGGGATGGGGAATGTTCGTCAGCTCAATAAACCGTTCAAACACCTTTTGTTCCATCACCGGTCCGAGCGTCGGACGCTGCCAGACGTCTTGGATGTTGCGGCCGTGCACAGTCGTCCATACAGAGACGCCAGCATTGGCCGCTTCAAGCACTGCCTCGCTGTCCTCCTCGCGCCCGATTTCGTCGACAATCATGACATCAGGGCTCATCGAGCGGATCATCATCATCATCCCTTCCGCTTTCGGGCAGGCGTCCAACACGTCAAGGCGCGGGCCGAACGAAAACTGAGGAATCCCTTTCACACAGCCAGCGATTTCCGATCGTTCGTCAACGATCGCCACCTTTTGCGCCGGAATGCGCCTCGTCCCGCTGCTAATCAAGCGCGCCGCATCGCGCAGGAGCGTCGTTTTTCCCGTCTGCGGCGAGCCGATGATCATCGTATGACGCCAGCGGCCGTCGTACACATACGGAATCAGCGGCTCGGCGATGCCGATCTGTTCCTTGGCGATGCGAATGTTAAACGAGGAAACATCGCGGATCGCTTTCACCTTGCCCCCTTCAGTAATGACTTTGCCGGCCAGCCCAACGCGATGCCCCCCCTCAATCGTCATAAATCCGCGCTTCAGCTCTTCTTCGACGGCATAGATCGAATAATGACTCAATTTGTTGAGCAAATGCACGCCGTCTTCTTTCGTCACTTCATACGGCAGCAATCGGGCCGTTCCGTCGACGATCACCTCAAGCGGCCGGGAGACGCGGATGCGGATTTCTTCAATTCCGCGGCGGCATGAAGGAAGATGGTGCTGCAACGCGGCGGCGACCGTTTTCGGCAAAATTCCCCACACCGCTTCCATGGCCCTCCCCCTTTTCTTGTGGACTAGTTCATATGTATGGGCGGAATGCGCCGTTTATGCCTTACTTGTAAATTGCGAACAAAATGAGCGCTATCCCGAGCGCCACAAGCCCAAGCCGTGAAAACGAGAGCTCGTCCGCAAGCGAAAGCAGTCCAATCGCCATGGTCACCATCATGACGGTTGGACCGACGACAGCAAGCGCGGCATTAACGGCAAGCGCTTTTTTCACGTCATTGAACACAAGCATCAACAGCGCCGCGCTCAGTTCAATGAACGCGGACACCATCCGCATGCCAGCCATGGCCATAACGGACGGGTCGATTGATCGCAGCCAATGTTTCATGTTCCCCTCCTGTTTTGCCAAATGGGATCGATTAGTACAAACGTATGCGAAAACAAGCCGTTTCAGAAGAAGTTTTTACTGAGGAAAACGATGGGGGAGAGCAAAACGTCGCCCATTTTGCGCATAAAAAACACCGCCCCGGAAGGTGTCCGAGACGGTGCCTGTCGGGCTTGCGCTTACGCCCGCGAAACGTACGTGCCGTCGGCCGTATTAATGATGAGCGTGTCGCCTTCGTTGACGAAAAACGGCACTTGAACGACAAGGCCGGTTTCGAGCTTCGCCGGCTTCGAACCGCCAGAAGCGGTGTCACCTTTAATGCCCGGCTCTGTTTCGACGACTTTCAGCTCGACGGTGTTCGGCAACTCGACGCCGATCGTTTCGCCTTGGTACATCATAATAAATACTTCCATATTCTCTTTCAAGAACTTCAATTCATGCTCGATTTGTTTCGCCGGCAGCTCGATTTGTTCGTACGTTTCCATATCCATAAAAACGTGTTGGTCGCCGTTGGCGTACAAATATTGCATTTTGCGTGTGTCGATTTGCGCCCGGTTCACTTTTTCGCCGGCGCGGAACGTCCGCTCCTGAATGGCGCCGGTGCGCAAATTGCGCAGCTTCGAACGGACGAACGCCGCCCCCTTGCCCGGCTTGACGTGCTGGAATTCAAGGACGCGCCAAATCTCGCCGTCCACCTCAATCGTAAGTCCTGTGCGAAAATCGTTGACTGAAATCATTAGCCGAAATCCTCCTCACGCAATCCATTATAAAATGATCAGTTCTTTTGGCGAATGGGTGAGCGCTTCGTTCCCGTCAGCAGTGATGACCGTATCGTCCTCGATGCGCACCCCGCCAAGCCCCGGGATGTAAATGCCCGGCTCGACGGTGACAACCATGCCTGGCTCAAGCACGACATCCGAACGGAACGAAAGCGTCGGCCCTTCGTGAATTTCCAATCCAATCCCATGGCCGGTCGAATGGCCGAAATAGTCGCCATACCCTTTTTCGCGGATGTAATCGCGCGTGAGCGCATCAGCCTCTTTGCCGGTCATGCCTGCCCTGAGCCCGTTCATGCCGCGTTGCTGCGCTTCAAGAACGATGTCATAGATCGTCCGCAGCTCCACGCTAATGTCGCCGACGGCGACCGTTCTCGTAATGTCGGAACAATACCCTTTATAGTAAGCCCCGAAATCAAGCGTGACGAGCTCGCCGCGCTCGATCGTTTTCTCTGACGCCACCCCGTGCGGCAACGCCGAACGGTAGCCGGAGGCAACGATCGTATCAAAGGAGGACGAAGACGCCCCTTGTTTGCGCATAAAAAATTCCAGCTCATTCGCCACTTCGATTTCTTTAACGCCTGGACGGATGAACGACAAAATGTGCGAAAACGCCGCATCGGCGATTTCTGCTGCTTCCTTTAATATCTTAATCTCTGCCTCTGACTTAATCAAGCGCAATTTTTCTACGAGCCAAGACGTTGGCACGAGTTCAGCGCGGATGGCTTCTTCATACGACTTGTATGCGGCATAGGTGACATGTTCTTGCTCAAAGCCAAGCCTCTTGATGCCAAGCCGCTTCACCTGATTGGCAATTTCTTCGATGATCGGCCCGCTGTGCTGGACGACTTCAAACCCTTGGGCTTGCCTCGATGCTTGTTCGACGTAGCGGAAGTCCGTAACCAACACCGCCCCTTGACGGCTGACAAGTGCAGCGCCGGCCGTGCCAGTAAACCCGGTCAAATAGCGGCGGTTGTAGCCGTTTGTTACTAACAGCCCGTCGATATGCTGCTCGTCAAGGAGCTCCCGAAGCTTTTCCAGCTTTTCCATGTTTCCGTCTCCTCTTCCCTTAGAGTGTGCTCGTCTCCTCCGCTGCCTGCGTCGAGAGCGGAGAAAATCTTCGCGGTCAGGATGACGCGAAAAACCTCGTAGGCGCGCCAGTTTCACGAGCGCCCGCAGCAGCCATGGACTGATGCTGAAACATGCAAAACCTTCTTTATTTTACCATAAAGATGGTCGTTTCCGCTAGACATCCGCGCGGCGCTTGATGCAGCACTTACTTCAGCGGATGAGAGTGAAAAGAAGCTTCGTCAGTTTCCTTCATTTTCCGCCTCTTTTCCGACATTTAACGCCGTTCGATTCATTTCTTGCGTTTCAAAAGAAATCGAATACCCGACAAATACGCCATATAAAATGTATAAGCAAAGCGTCGTAATAATCGTATTCGTTTCTAAATCTGCAACTGGTTGGACGTTTGGAAACAGTGGATTAAACAAATAAAAGACAATCATCCAAAGCACCACGCCATATACCATTCCCGCCCACATACCGGCGATCTTGCGCAGGAACGCGTAGTACAAAAGCGCCGCCGCAATGGAAATGATGCCGATCAGCACGATGGCCGCATAATTGCCGGCTTTCCCATATTTCCAGTCCCCGGCAACCCACGGGATGAGAATCATATTCGGACTGATTTCACTGAAATGGAAAAAATAAGCCAAATAGCCGATCAAACTCCAAAACACCCCGCCGACAAACCCGATGATGATCGTTTTTTGTATGAGCGTCATCGGCCGCTCCGTCTCCTCCTGCTCAAGCTTCCCTTTTTGTTCCGCCATCATCGTGCACCTCCTTGTCAGTTAGTATGACCGACAGCCGACCGTCCCATGAATCAAACGAAAAAATGACCGCCCTTGTGTAAATCATGGATTTTTTGGAAATCATAATAGTAGCATCAACCTAGAGGTTTCCGGATGTTTCTTGTAGAATAAAATAATAAACATAAAAAATAGGTTGGTGTTGGCCTGATGAAATCATCAATGGAGAAACCGTTATACGGCGGCCAAGCAGTCGTTGAAGGGGTGATGTTTGCCGGCAAGACGCACTCCGTCACCGCTATTCGCCGCCATGACGGGACGATTGACTATTTTACGCTGCCTCGCCGCAGCCATCCGACGCTGGCTGCCCTGAAAAAAATCCCGTTTGTCCGCGGCATTGTCGCCATTATTGAGGCGAGCGCAAACGGGGCCAAGCATTTGCAGTTTGCCAGCGAACAATATGAGGCGTCCTCGGACGAAAAACAGGCCGCCGAAGAAAACCGCTCCAAATTCGGGCTGATTCTCGGCGCCGCCGTCATCGGCGTGCTATCGTTTTTATTCGCCAAAACCATTTTTACGCTCGTTCCGGCGCTCGCCGCCGACGCCTTTAAACCGCTCGTACCGGGGAAAATGGGGCAAATTTTGCTTGAAGGAGCCTTTAAGCTTGCTCTTTTGCTCGGCTACATTTACTTTATTTCGTTGACGCCGCTTGTTAGGCGCGTGTTCCAATACCACGGGGCGGAACATAAAGTCATCAACGCCTTTGAAGCGGGGTGGCCGCTCACTGTTGAGCACGTCCAGCGCGCCTCGCGCCTTCACTACCGATGCGGCAGCAGCTTCATTTTATTTACTGTCATGATCAGCTTGTTCCTTTATTTGTTCGTGCCGACGGATCCGCTTTGGCTGCGAATCGCAAACAGGCTCGCTTTAATTCCTGTCGTGCTTGGCGTTTCGTTTGAAGTCTTGCAGTTTACAAATAAATTGAGGGATATTCCGCTGCTAAGCTGGCTTGGCTATCCCGGGCTATGGCTGCAGCGGTTGACGACAAAAGAACCGGACGATGACCAAGTGGAAGTGGCCATCGCCTCGTTTCAGCGGCTTCTTGATTTGGAAGCGGAAGCCGAAAGGAAACAAGCGGTGCAGTAATCGATCAAAGGGGGTGGACTCATTGCGGCGCCGGGCCATTCATCCGCTTGTCGGGCTTATGATTTTGCTTGGAACGCTTGGCATTGTCTATACCCTTTTTGCCCATCCGACGGTGCTGTTCCGCCAGCTGTTGTTTGTTGCGCTGTTTTTGGCCGCCATTTATCTCTTCTACCGGTTCGTATACCAACGCCGCACCGATCAAGATCGGTTATCGTATTTAAAGGCGGTGCGGCAGTCGAAAAAGCTCCATCCCCGCTCCGGGCGCAAACAAGCAAAGCCGGCGAAACTGAAGCGGCCGCTGAAAAAACGGACGGCCATTCCGCACTTGACCGTGATCGAGGGCAAAAAAGGCAAAAAAAAGAATCGAGCTTCGTTTTAGCTTGATTCTTTTTTGTTTGCCTCTGCCGTTCAGCTAAAAAATCGGCGGCAGAGGTGTGACCTATTGTCGCTTTCCCGTCTAGTACGCCCATTGGCGCAAAAACTGCCGCGTCCGCTCGCGTCCGTAATCGATCAGGCGCCGGCGCGCTTCCAGGTCGATGGAAAATTCCGTGGAAATAACGTTGTCCACCGGCAAAAAGACGATGTTTTTTTCATGGCGGCGCGAAATGTAGCGCGCATCATGCGCCTCTCTCATGGCCGCAAACAGCGCCTCATACAAATCGAGCGCATTGGTGATCGTTCGTTTCGGCCGCTCCCCTGGTTTTGGGCTCAGCTGAACGCCCAGCACCGGCCGTTTTTTCTTCTTTTCTTCATCGAACAAAAACAGCGGAAAGTTGCTCAACACCCCTCCGTCGACAATGAAAGCCACACCGTTTCGCCCGCGAAGGCGGACCGGCTCAAAGAAATAAGGAATGCTGATGCTCATCCGCACTGCCTTGGAGATGGAAAACGACCCAGGGTCAATGCCGTATATGGCTAAATCGTCCGGCAGCACGACGAGGCGTCCGTTCGTCACATCGGAAGCGACGATATACAAACTGCCGGCCGGCACATCTTGAAACGTCCGCACGCCGCGGGCGGCGAGCGCCGCCTCGAGCCACCGCTCAAACGCCTTTCCTTGATACAGCCCAAGATGCCAATACAGGCGCACCCATTTCCAAAGCGAAAACGGAATCCATAGCGGCCGTTCATCCAAAAACTGCTCCAACTCCAACTCCTCAAGCAGTCGGGCGATGTCGCGGGCGCTGTAGCCTGCCGATAGCAGCGCCGAAAGCAACGCTCCCGCACTCGTGCCAGCAAGCCGCTTCCAGCGCAGACCTTTTTCCTCAATCGCTTCATACGCTCCAAGCAACGCAAACCCTTTCACCCCGCCGCCGGAAAAGACAAGATCAATGTCCACCGCCGCCTCCCCCTTTTTGCCGTTTATACATATGTAAGAAAAAAGGAGGACATTTAGTACGGCAAACAAAAAAGAGCAAGCATCGGCTTACTCTCCTTGTTCATTGCGCTTTTGGACATCGCGCAGCGCTTCAAGGCGGCGTTCGTCCTCTTGAAAATACTGCACCAAATCGCCGATCCGGTCGATGGCGTTCCAGCTCAAATGGTGTTCAATCCCTTCCACGTCGCGGTAAATGTTTTCTTCGCTGACACCGATCAAACGGAGAAACTGCTCAAGCAGCTCATGGCGGTAGACGAGCCGCTGGCCGATTTTTCTTCCTTTTGGCGTCAAGACGAGTCCGCGGTATTTCTCATACACTAAATACTCATCTTTATCGAGCTTTTGCACCATTTTCGTCACCGAGGAGGGATGGACGGACAACGCTTCAGCGATGTCAGAGACGCGGGCATAGCCCTTTTCTTCAATCAAAATGTAAATTTGCTCAATATAATCTTCCATGCTTGGTGTCGGCAACGTTTGTCCCCTCCCATTACATTTGTCTGCCGCAGACAAGTGCAGCGGCCGTCAGCATCTCTCATGAACATTGCCGCTTTGCCCGCTTCGGCTAGACGCTGCCGGGCCAGTCGGCCGCCCAGGCAAACAAAAAATAGCAATCAATCCCATTATACCATGAAGGGAACATTACGTAAAATACTGCACTTGGGCCGATGGAAAAAAGCGAGCAATACCTTTCCGAGCGGATGCGGCAACGCCTCCGGTTCGAAATACACAAGTTTGGGCATAAACGGTTTCATTCATTTCCCTCCATGTTCTCCGTATTTGATGTTAGTATGATTCAAGGATGGAGGGAAATCGCGTGCTTCTTTTGCTTGGCATCATTTTTCATGGAAGGCTCATTACCCCCAATTTGATATGTTCATCTCCCAGCGAAACCAACGACCATGCCCATCGGTTTCAGCCACGATTTGCCGATATTCTCGGCCGTCAATCATGCCATCCAGATGCAATTTCCGATCCCACATGTTGTTATACACATGGAACAAATCCCGTTGGCGGCCGATTTCGCGAAGCTGCTCAAGATTTGCCATGACAGCTCATGAACGCAATGATACAATAAAACTAAACTGAAAGGAGGGATGCAGAATGTCTCACGAGCTTGTCGAATTGCTTCGCTCGGTGCTGAAAGAGGAGTTGCAGCCGATTCATGAACGCCTCGACCGCCTAGAAGCCGGACAGCAACGCCTCGAAGAACGACAACAACGCCTCGAAGAACGACAACAACGCCTCGAAGAACGACAACAGCGCCTCGAAGAACAGCAACAACGCCTCGAGGAAAAGTTGGACCATTTCATTATCGAGACGCGCAGCCATTTCAAAAAAATCGAGGACGAGCTGGCCGACCATCGGCGCATGTTCGAGATATTGTCACATGATTGGCGCAACGCGAACATTGCGATTGAATATTTAAACCATAAGATCGGCCAGCACGATCTGGAAATTTATCAGCTAAAAAAGCGGCTCGAACTCCAAGAAACAAAGTAAAAGCGCATGCCCGATGACCGGCGCATACGCTCGAACCGCTTATCCCCGCTTGCGAATGCGGAAATTGTCTTCTAACAGCACCCAGTTTTCCGGATACGGATACCCGAGCACCCAGTAGCTGATTCCGCGCAATCCGTATTCTTTCACCAATTCAAATTTCGCCAACGCGCTGCGGGCGTCTTCAAACCATACTTCGTGCTGGCGGCCTTGCTCGTCCGTGTACCGGTAAAACGGCGAGGCGGCCGCCGCATCGTATTGGATGGACGCCCCGTAGCGAATGGCGCGCTCTAGCGCCTCTTTCGGACTGAACGTTTCCGCCTCTTGCCCTTGCACGTGCGGCAGCACCCAGTCGCGGGCATAAATTTGAAACCCCATCATGATTTTGCTACGCGGAATGGCGGTCACCGCATAATCGAGCACGCGCCGAATTTGATTCACCGGCGAAATGGCTTGCGGCGGCCCAAATCGGTAGCCCCACTCATAGGTCATAAGGACAACAAAATCAGCGATGCGTCCGTGGGCTGGGTAGTCGTGCGCTTCGTACAGCAGCCCTTTTTGTTCAGCGCTTATTTTGGGCGCCAGCGACGTCGATAAAACATACCCTTCGGCGTGAAGCCGGTTGGCCGCCCGCTGCAAAAACTCGTTATACCGCTTGCGGTCGGACGGATAGACATTTTCAAAATCGACATTCAACGCGCGGTACCCTTTTGCTCGCATCACTTGAATGACGTTGTCAAGCAATCGCGTTTGCAGCGCAACGTCGGCCAGAATCGTCTGCGCCAGCCTCGAGCCCGGGTCTTGGTACGTAAAGTTCGTGATCGTCATCATCGGCACGACACGGGCGGCATAAGCCGCCTGAATGAATGCTGTATCATTGATCGGATTGAGCCCGCCATCGGCGCGGATCGTGTAGGCGAATGGCGCGGCATAGGTCAAATGGCGGCCGACTTCGCGCACTTGCTCCGCTCCTTTCTCCCCTTGGTCCACCGTAAATGCGTTCACCTCGATGAGCGGCTTCGCCGGCGGGATGATGAGCCGCTGTCCGGGGACGATCCGGTTCGGATCGGTAATATCGTTTACTTCGATCAGCTGCTGAACCGTCACTCCGTAGAACGAAGCGATTTGCGCCAGCGTCTCCCCGCTTCGCACCGTATGGATGCGCGCTGGGATGAACAACGTTGTCCCTGGATAAAGGAGCGACGGATTCGTGATCCGGTTCGCCTGTATAATCGCTTCGACCGCCACTCCATACTGGCGCGCAATTTGCCATAACGTTTCCCCTGTGCGGACCGTATGGTAACGATATGGAACCGGGATGACGAGCGCTTGGCCAACGGCTAGCCGGTTCGGGTCGCTCAGTTCATTGGCGGCGACAATCCGCTCGAGTGGAACGCCGTAACGCTGAGCCAACTGCCAAAGCGTCTCCCCGCGCTTTACGACATGAACAATCATGACGCTCCCCCTTTCGTTCCCTCCTTTTACCACTATATTTTGGCTTTTGCCTTTTATGTAAAAAAAAAACGCCGGTTCCTCTACGGAAACCAGCGTTTCATCCATTCAAACCCATCCGTATCGCCATTACAGGCCGCACTTCAGCTGCGCGCCGCAGCTTGTGCACGTGTTGCAGCCGCCGATCTCTTCGATCGTCCCTTCGCGGCAAATCGGGCAAATATTGCCGATTTCGGAACCGATTGTCACATCGGTGGCGCGCACATCTTGAATCGTATCAACGAGCACGACGGGGCGTTTCGTCTCTTTTTCCTCGAGCTCCTCTGGAAGCAGTTCAAGTTGCTCTTCAATCTGATTCTCCTCAGCCTTTAACGTCAACACTTGTGCATCGCGGCTACCGTCGACATAGACGGTTCCGCCTTTCGCACCGCAACGCCATAAACGCTCGTACACTTTTTGCACTTGCTCGACGGTGTAGCCCTTCGGCGCGTTGACCGTTTTCGACAAGCTCGAGTCGACCCAGCGTTGAATGATGCACTGCACATCGGCGTGCGCTTCCGGCGGCAAGTCCATCGCCGTCACAAACCAAGGCGGCAAGTGGTTCGGGTCGGCTTCCGGGTGTTTGTCCAAATATTCTTGGACGATGTCCGCTTTCACTTCGATAAATTTGCCCAAGCGCCCGCTCCGGTAGTACGAGAACGAGAAGTACGGCTCAAGCCCGGTTGAGACGCCGACCATCGTTCCCGTCGATCCTGTCGGCGCCACCGTCAGCAAGTGCGAGTTGCGGATGCCGTATTTCAAAATATCTTGACGAATATCTTCCGGCATCCGTTTCATGTAGCCGGTGTTGATGAACGCTTCACGCAGCTTGCGCGTCTCTTCCTCCGTTTCGCCGACAAGAAACGGGAAGCTGCCTTTTTCTTTCGCCAGCTCGATCGATGCCCGGTATGCGGTCGTGGCGATCGTGCGGAACAGCTCATCGACAAGCTGGTTTCCTTCCTCAGAGCCGTACGCTTTTTCGCAGTAAATGAGCAAGTCTGCAAGCCCCATGACGCCAAGGCCGATGCGGCGCTCGCCGAGCGCTTGTTTTTTGTTTTCCTCAAGGAAGTACGGCGTGGCGTCAATGACGTTGTCTTGCATCCGCACCCCGATCTCGACCGTGCGCTTCAGTTTTTCGTAGTCAACGACCTTCCGTTCTTTATCCACCATGTTGGCCAAGTTGATGGCGGCCAGATTGCACACCGAATACGGTGCTAAAGGTTGTTCCCCGCACGGGTTGGTCGCAACGACTTTTTGCCCGTACGCGCGGGCGTTCGTCATTTCGTTGGCGTTGTCGATGAAGAAAATGCCCGGTTCAGCCGAGTACGTCGCGCAAATGTTGATCAGCTTCCAGAGCTCGCGGGCGCGGATTTTCCGGTAGACGCGGACGCGGTAACCCATTTTCTCCCATTCGCGCACATCGCCGACTTCATGCCATTTTTCGTTGTAAATACGCATTTCTTCTTCGGAGTACGTTTCAACGTCCGGGAAGCGGAGGGCATATTCTTCGTCCTTTTCGACCGCTTCCATGAACTCTTTCGTCAAGCAGACGGAAATGTTCGCCCCGGTCAAAAAGTCTGGGTTGTGCACCGTATATGTACCGCCGGTGCGCAGTTTTTCTTCGGCGTCTTTGATGATTTCTTCAGTGAAACCGCCGTAGTCAGGCGCGTTCTTGTATCGGACGATCGCTTCGTACATCGCCCGCTCCCGGTCGGTGAGCGGCGTGAATTTCAGCTTGTCGCGCGCTGCTTTTTTGATTCCTTCGTCTTCCATGTTTTCGAGCAAGTAGCGCAAAATGCGCGGGTTTTGCATTTTCGAGACGATGAATTCGATAATGTCCGGGTGCCAGTCGGCAAGCATAATCATTTGGGCGCCGCGGCGGGAGCCACCTTGCTCGACAAGGTGGGTCAGCTTCGCAATGTCGTCAAGCCATGAGACCGACCCGGACGATTTGCCGTTCACCCCACGCGCAAGCGTATGGCGCGGCCGCAATGTCGACCCGTTCGTGCCGACGCCGCCGCCGCGGCTCATGATTTCCATCACCTGCTTCCGATGTTCGGAAATTCCTTCGCGCGAGTCTTTCACAAACGGCATCACATAGCAGTTGAAATACGTCACTTCCTTGCCTGAACCCGCGCCGTACAAAACGCGGCCGGCCGGGACAAAATTCAAGCTGGCGAGCTCTTGATAAAACTTTTCGAACCACTCTTTCCGCTTTTCTTCCGTCTTTTCCACTGCCGCCAGCCCGGTCGCATTGCGTTTGGCGATCTGTTCGTAAAAAATCTCGAGCGGCTTGTCGATGATGTCGAGCGACCGGACGACAATGCCCGTCTCCGCCTCTTCCCCTTCAAGCACATGCCGGTATTCGTCTTCAATCAACACGCGCGCCTTTTTCGCCTCCCAGTCGATGTCGACGATAAACCCGAGCCCCCGGGCCGGGAACTTCGGATCCTCCTTGATCGTCAACACGACGAAGTCGCCCGGTGTGAGCGTCAGCTTTTCCGTATCTTTGAACGAATACCGGTCAAGCATGACTAAACGGGATACGCCTTTGTGGGTGATGTGCATATCCGGCGTAATCGGATGCACTTGCGGAAACAGGCGGATATCCTCGTTCAGCTTGTCAATATTGATCTTCATTTTTTCGGATGACGCCACCGTCATTCTCCTATCTCTCCTCTTTTATATAATCTCTCATGTTTTTGGCAAAGTTGTCCTGTCTTCTCTACCTTACCATATCGAACAGAAAAAAACAATATATAGTATGATTTTTTGTGAAAATCATACTATATATTGTTAAAGAGAACAAACGATTTCGTTTTTGTCAAGCAAAAAAACAAAACATGGCGAAATGCGGAGAAAAACGGGGGAGTGCCGCCGTTTTTGCCGGAAAACGAACGATTTTCCACGTTGCTGCTTAGCGCTTAAAGTTCCACTCGTCGCTCTCATATTTCGTCCGCGCCAGCTCTTCGACGTACGCCCGCTCTTCGGCGGTGAGCGTGTACGGCTCCAACACGATGTTCAACCCTTTTTCAAATCCTTTGTAAAACGCCTCTTTCGCTTCCTCGATCGTCACCGTGCGGCTAGTCAACTCATTGATCGCGACTGCTTTCTTTTTAAAATCGCGCTGCAGCCGCTCTTTCACCCGCTCGTTCGGGTATTTAAACAAACTGAACAGCAGCTCTTCGTCCAGATCAAGTAAAATCGATCCGTGCTGCAAAATGACACCTTTTTGCCGCGTTTGCGCGCTGCCGGCGATTTTCCGTCCCTCAACGACAAGCTCGTACCACGACGGCGCGTCAAAACAAACGGCCGAGCGCGGGCTGCGCAAATCCGCCTTCTCTTCTTCCGTTTTCGGCACAGCAAAATACGCATCCAATCCAAGGTAGCGGAACCCTTCCAAAATGCCTTGGGAAATGACGCGATACGCTTCCGTCACTGTCTGCGGCATTGCTGGGTGCGATTCGGAGACGATCACGCTGTATGTCAATTCTTTATCGTGCAGGACGCCGCGCCCTCCGGTCGGCCGGCGAACAAAGCCGAGGCCGTGCCGTTTGACCGCCTCTAAGTCAATTTCTTTCTCCACTTTTTGAAAATAGCCGATCGACAACGTCGGCGGATTCCAGCCGTAAAAGCGGACCGTCGGCGGAATTTTTCCTTCGCTGTGCCAATCGAGAAGTGCTTCATCAAGCGCCATGTTAAACGACGGCGAGCCATCGCCGGAATCGATAAAGCGCCATACTTCTTTTGCCATCGTTCCACCTTCTCTATTGTTCCATGCTCTAGACGCCGCGGCGGCTTGTCCACCACCGCTGAGGGGCGGGCCGCTTTTGGCCGCCTTTACTAGTTTAGCAAACAACGCCGGTGAAGGAAAGAAAAATGGCATCGTGAAACCCCTTTGCTTCCCGGCGGCGACTTTATATAATAGGAGATAGCAGACGAAGCGAAAGGAGGCAGGACGGGTGGAAGCATTGCTCATTATTCTCGGCGCGATCATCGTGTATTCTGCCATTACGTACTTCTGGCAGCGGAGAATTGTCAAAGCATTGACAGAGGAAGAGTTCCGCGCCGGTTATCGAAAAGCGCAACTCGTCGACGTCCGCGAACCGGATGAGTTTGCGGCTGGACATATTTTAGGGGCGCGCAACATCCCGCTCACGCAGCTTCGCATGCGCATGAAAGAATTGCGCAAAGACCAGCCGATCTATTTGTACTGCCAAAACGGGCTGCGCAGCGGGCGGGCCGCGCAAATGCTCTACCGGAAAGGGTACCGCGACTTGTATCATTTAAAAGGCGGTTTTAAAACGTGGACCGGGAAGGTGAAGAAAAAAGCGTAGCCTAACGAAAGAGGCGCTCTGCCGGGAAAGGCAGACGCCTCTTTTCGCTTGCGCTAGACCGCCGCATATTCCGGCGGCAGAACGACCGTCTCAAGCACCGAAGCAGCCGCGCCGATAGCGCAGCTTTTCTCTTTCAGCTTCGAGGCGATGATCAACGGTTCGCTTTCTTTTTTGACGAGAATGCGCTTTCTCACTTCTTGGCGCGCCGGACCGATCACATACTCGCCCGCTTGGGCAAGTGGACCGCCGATGATGACCGCTTCTGGATTGTACGCATAAATCACCTGCAACAGCCCAACGCCAAGATAGCGGCCTGCTTCTTCCAAAATGCGCGCCAGCTGTTCATCGCTTTCCGCCGCCAGTGCCATCGCGGCGATGGAAAAGCGGTCATCGAGCCATTCGGAACGCCCTTCTTCGGACAAACGGCGTTCAATGTATTTTTCCGACGCATACATTTCCCAGCAGCCGATGTTGCCGCAGCTGCAGCGAATGCCGTTGACATCGATCGTATGATGGCCGATTTCACCAGCTAGGCCACTGACACCGCGATAGAGCTGATGGTGAAGAACGACGCCGGCGCCGATGCCGATGCCGGCGCTGATGTAAACGAAGTGGGCGAACTCGTTGCCGGCGCCAAACCACTTTTCTCCAAGCGCTGCTAATTTCGCCTCATTCTCGACAATGACAGGACGCTCAGGCCACCGTTGCCGCAAAACAGCCGCCAAGGCGACATCGTCCCAGCGCAAGTTCGGGGCAAAAATGACCGTCCCGCTTTCTGTATGAACGACGCCCGGCACACCGATGCCGATTCCCATCACGCCGTACGGCGTCGCCGGCGCCCGGCGGATGGCCGCCTCGATAAGCTCAATCATTTCGCCGATGATCGCCTCCTGCCCTTCGGACGGGCGGAACGAACGCCGTTGCTCCCAAAGGATATCCGCGTTTAAATTGGTCAACACGGCATACAAATAGTTCACCCCCAGCTCAACGCCGACAAGCGAGCCGGCGTCGGCGTTGAAGCGAAGCATGAGCGGGCGGCGCCCGCCGGTTGACTCGCCGATGCCGCTTTCATGGACGAAATGCTCGGCGATCAGTTCGTCAACAAGCGCGGAAACGGTCGCTTTGTTCAATCCGGTCGTCTTCGCAATATCGGCGCGCGAAATCGGATGCTGGTCGCGAATCAATTTCAAGACAAGCTGTTTATTCATTTTTTTTACAAGGGAAATGTTTCCTGTGCGCACGTCTCTGTCATCCTTTTCCTCTTATTTGCTTAGTATGCCCCGCGGATGTGCGGATGCACCTCGCTCCAATAAAACTGGCGAAGCCGTTCCTTTTCTGCTTCTGTAAATGGCGGCACATGAAGCGCGTCTAAGTTTTCTTTCACTTGTTTCACTGTCTTAAAACCTGGAATAGCACACGTCACTTCTTCATGATCGATCACCCAGCGCAACGCTGCTTTCGCCATGCTGCCGCGCCCATCAGCGACCCAACGCAGCTCGTCGGCAAGTTCCACCCCTTTTTGAAACTCAAGGCCGCCGAACGTTTCCCCAACGTTAAACTGTTCGCCGTTGCGGTTGAAATGACGGTGATCGTCCTCAGGGAACGTTGTTTGTTTTGTAAACTTGCCAGTCAGCAACCCGCTTGCCAGCGGCAGACGGACCAAAATGCCGACACCAAGCCGTTTTGCCTCCGGAAACAGACGCTCAAGCGGCTTTTGCCGCAAAATATTAAAGATGACTTGCAAGGCGCTTGCCTTTGAGTGCTCAAGGACATACAGCCCTTCTTCAATCGTTTCGACGCTGACACCATAATAGCGGATTTTCCCTTCCTGCTTCAGCTTCTCCAACACTTCAAACACCGCGCCTTGCTTTAAGATTTCAAACGGCGGGCAATGAATTTGATACAAGTCGATCGTCTCACGTCCGAGCCGTTTCAAGCTCGCTTCACAATAGGTGCGCACCGACGCCTCGGAATACGTATTCGGATCGTGAATATCGCCGGCGCGGCAAAACTTCGTTGCAATATAGACGCGGTCTTCCTTTCCTTTCGTCGCTTTCGCTAACAATTCCTCGCTATGGCCATCGCCGTACACATCGGCCGTATCAAAAAAATTGACACCGTGATCAATCGCATAAGCGAGCGCGCGCAGCGATTCTTGGTCGTCGACGTTTCCCCACGAACCGCCGATCGCCCATGTGCCGAAACTGAGCGCGCTCACTTGAAGATCGGTGTTTCCTAGTTGGCGGTATTGCATGTCCCTCTCCCCTTTCGTTGACTTCAACCATTAGTTTATATGATAAACTAACTGAACTTTTCTGTCAACGCGCCAGTTGCAAAACGAAGCGGCCCGCCCTTTATGAGGCAGGCCGCATAAGAACAAGGCTTAGCTTACGTTTCTTTTTGGTAGCGCAAAATCGGTTTGCGCGCCGCGGTCGTTTCGTCGAGCCGCTTGACGACCGTCGTATGCGGCGCTTCTTGAACGATTTCCGGATTTTCCTCCACCTCTTTGGCGATTTGGATCATGGCTTCAATAAACGCATCGAGCGTCTCTTTCGACTCCGTCTCCGTCGGCTCGATCATCATGCATTCTTCGACGATGAGCGGGAAGTAAATCGTCGGCGGATGGAACCCGAAATCAAGCAGCCGCTTGGCGATGTCGAGCGTTCTGACGCCAAGCTTCTTTTGCCGGCGGCCGGAGAGAACGAACTCATGCTTGCAATGGCGGTCATATGGCAAATCGTAATATTCGGCGAGGCGGCGCATCATATAGTTGGCGTTTAACACCGCATATTCGCTCACCGCTTTTAAGCCGTCCGGCCCCATCGAGCGGATGTACGTGTACGCCCGGACGTTGATGCCAAAATTGCCGTAAAACAGCTTGACGCGGCCGATCGATTGCGGACGGTCATCATCAAGGTAATAACCGTTTTCCCCTTTTTCGATGACCGGCTTTGGCAAAAACGGAATGAGGTCGGCTTTCACCCCAACCGGGCCGGAGCCTGGGCCTCCGCCGCCGTGCGGGCCGGTGAACGTTTTGTGCAAGTTCAAATGAACGACGTCAAAACCCATGTCCCCCGGGCGCACCTTGCCAAGAATCGCGTTGAAATTCGCGCCGTCATAATACAGCTTGCCGCCGGCTTTGTGGACGATTTCGGCCATTTCGACAATATGCTCTTCAAACAGCCCGAGCGTGTTCGGGTTCGTGAGCATAAGCGCCGCTGTATCCGGACCGACGACGCGTTTTAAGTCATCCAAATCGACAAGCCCGTCAACCGTCGAGCGGACCGTGACCGTTTCAAAGCCGGCCACCGTGGCCGACGCCGGGTTCGTGCCGTGCGCCGAATCCGGAACGATCACTTTCGTCCGTCCGAAGTCGCCGTTTGCTTCATGGTAAGCACGGATCATCATCAGCCCCGTCCATTCGCCGTGGGCGCCGGCCGCCGGCTGCAAGGTGACGGCATCCATGCCGGTGATTTCTTTTAAGTGCTCCTGCAAGTCGTACATGAGTTCAAGCGCCCCTTGGACCGTTTTCTCAGGCTGAAGCGGATGAATGTGGGCAAACCCGGCGAGGCGGGCGACGTTTTCATTGATTTTCGGATTGTATTTCATCGTGCATGACCCGAGCGGGTAAAACCCGGAATCGACGCCGTGGTTTCGTTTCGAGAGCGCCGTATAATGGCGCATTAAGTCAAGCTCCGACACTTCCGGGAGCTCCGGCTCTTCAGTGCGAAGATAATCGGCCGGCACGAGCTCGCTGACATCGACAGCCGGCACGTCAAGCGACGGCAGGCTGTAGGCGATGCGCCCCGGCTTGCTTCTTTCGAAAATAAGCGGTTGATCGTTACGCATGGCCATCCCCCAATTCATTGACAAACCGATCGATTTCTTCTTTTGTCCGCAGTTCGGTGACAGCAACAAGCATATGACCGGCAAGCTCCGGATAATCGCCGCCAAGGTCATAGCCGCCGATGATTCCTTTTTCGAGCAGGCGGTCGTTCACATCAGAAACCGGCCGTCCGAGCCGGATGACGAATTCGTTGAAAAATGGACCGGCAAACGGCGACGCGAACCCGCGCTTTTCAAGTTTCACCTTCGCATAATGCGCCTTTTGCATGTTCATCGCCGCCATTTCTTTCACGCCCCGCTTGCCGAGCGCCGACAGCGCCACCGAAGCGGCCAAGGCGTTTAACGCCTGATTGGAGCAAATGTTGGACGTCGCCTTGTCGCGGCGGATGTGCTGTTCGCGCGCTTGAAGCGTCAAGACAAACCCGCGGCGCCCGTCCTCATCGGTCGTCTGCCCGACGAGCCGCCCTGGAATTTTTCGCATGAGCGGCGCTTTGACGGCAAAATAGCCGCAATGCGGGCCGCCAAACTGCGTCGGAATGCCAAACGGCTGCATGTCGCCGACGACAATGTCGGCGCCAAACGCTCCCGGTGGAGTCAACACGCCAAGCGCCAATGGGTTGCTGGCGACGACAAACAAGCTTTTCTTTTCATGCGCAAGCGGCGCGATCGCTTTCAGCGGCTCAATTTGACCAAAAAAGTTCGGGTATTGGACGACAACGCACGCCACATCATCCCCCATTTCCGCTTCAAGCGCCTTAAGATCGGTGATGCCGCCGTCATACGGAATGTCTTTCACTTCGAGCTTCTGCCCTTTGGCGTATGTGCGCACGACTTCCCGATATTGCGGATGAACGGCGGTCGAGATGAGCACTTTCTTCCGCTTCGTATGCGCGGCGCTAAGAAGCACCGCTTCGGCAAGCGCCGTGCCGCCGTCGTACATCGACGAGTTGGCGACATCCATGTCGGTCAACTCGCACACCATCGTCTGAAACTCAAAAATCGCCTGCAACTCGCCTTGGGAAATTTCTGGTTGATACGGCGTATATGCCGTATAAAATTCAGAGCGCGACAGGACATGGTCGACGACAGCCGGAATATAATGGTCGTACACCCCCGCTCCTAAAAAGGAAACGTATTGTTTTACGTTGGCGTTTTTTTCCGCTAAGGCCACAAGCTCTTTCCACAGCTCCGGTTCAGATTTGGCCGGTTTCACCTTCAACTCGCCGCGGAAGCGGACTTGTTCTGGAATATCGGCAAACAAGTCGTCAATCGAGGCGACGCCGATCGTCTTCAACATCTCCCGTTTATCTTCTTCCGTCATCGGCAAATAACGATGGAGCACAGCGCTTTTCCCCTTTCCTTGTCGCTTTGGAATCGTCACTTGGCCCGCTTGTAAAACGGAAGCGGCACGATGTTCGCTTTCAGCCGTTTGCCGCGGATGTCCACCTCCACCTCCCGGCCGATGGCGGCCACATCCGCTTTCACCAAGGCCAAGCCGATGTTTTTCTTCAGTGTCGGCGACTGCGTGCCGGTCGTGACGAAACCGACTTCTTCGCCGTCGGCAAATACAACGTATCCGTGGCGCGGAATGCCTCTGTCGATCATTTCGATGCCGACGAGCCGGCGCGGCGGCCCCGCCTCTTTTTGCCGTTTCAACACAGCTTGGCCGATAAACGGCGGCTCTTTTTCCGTTTTGACGGCAAAACCGAGTCCGGCTTCAACCGGTGAAATCGAGTCGGACAGCTCTTGGCCGTAAAGCGGCAGGCATGCTTCAAAGCGGAGCGTATCGCGCGCCCCCAGTCCGCATGGGAGAACGCTGTCACGAGCTCCGGCCGCTAGGATCGCCTCCCATAGCGCGGCGGCGTCTTCCGCTTTACAATATAGCTCAAACCCGTCTTCCCCCGTATAGCCGGTGCGCGAAACGAGCGCCTTCACGCCCGAGACTTCGACGCCGTCGGCGAATGAAAACGGGCGCAACGCCGCCAAATCAAAATCCGTCAATCGCTGCAAGACGCGCTCCGCTGCCGGCCCTTGCAAGGCAAGCTGAGCCGTTTCGGACGATACATCTTGAAGCTCGACGTCGCCCTCAACATGCCCGCTTAGCCAAGCGAAGTCTTTTTCCGTATTCGCTGCGTTGACGACCAGCAAGTAGTCATTCTCTCCTTTTTGATAGATGAGCAAATCATCGACTGTGCCGCCGTCCTCATAGCACATGAGCGTATATTGCGCCCGGCCGGGCCGCAGTTTGGCGACGTCATTGGTCATGAGCTTTTGCAAAAACGCGAGGCTCCCACGGCCGCGGACGACAATTTCCCCCATATGGGAGACGTCAAACAGCCCGGCGCGCGTTCTTACAGCCTCATGTTCTTCCTTGATGCTGGAAAACTGCACCGGCATTTCCCAGCCGCCAAATTCAATCGTTTTGGCGCCGCAACGGGCGTACACCGAGAATAGGGGCGTGCGCTTTAGCATCTGATTCCCTCCTTTGATCCACGTCACACAAAAAAGGACAGACTTCCCCTATCAACAAGTAAGGGGGCTCTGTCCTGGCACCTGAAAGTTTCCCGCCGGCCCGTTTGGCGCGTCCGTTCGCGGTCCATGGGGCCGATCGGTTTCCTCTTGGGTGGCCTGCGTGAACGCAGGCGCTCTCCAGAGCTGCGTCAAGCAAGAGTCTTTTTGCCTGAGAGATTCGCGTTTCCGCTTGCTCCTTCGGCGCTACATTCCGTAGTCTCTCCCCTTGCCGTCATCCGCCCATCAATAAATTGTTTCCATATCGGGCATACTAACAAACACCCTGATCAACGAGTCATGAGAATGTTCTAAATTTATACTACCATCAATCACAGTCAAAGGGCAATAGGAAATAATCGAACTTTCATGGCAATTAGTCATAATAATGTTCTTGTTTTCATCAACATACCACATGCAATCTATATAAACATTCGCAACAAGGGAAGGGGATCGCCATGAACATTGACCTTGAAATGGATGAAACATGGAAGGAGGAATTTTTGGCACGCGTCGAAAAAGACGGTCCGTGGGCGAGCTGGGAAATGTACGAACTGGCTCTTGAGGCCGCCCATCATTTAAGCGTCCCAGAATTTAATGGCTTGCAGGCGCCCAAACACCTGCCCCACTTGACGATCCTTCCGCACCAGCTTGAAGTGGCGCGCCGCGTCGTCGAGGAGATGAACGGCAAAGCCATTTTGGCGGATGAAGTCGGGCTTGGAAAAACGATCGAGGCCGGGCTCGTCTTAAAAGAATATATGATTCGCGGCCTTGTGAAAAAAGCGCTGATTCTCGTTCCCGCCTCCCTTGTTTCGCAATGGGTGAGAGAGTTGAACGAAAAATTTTTCATCCCGGCCGTCCAGCAGAAAAAGAGCTACGTCTGGGAGCAGTGCGATATCGTCGTTTCCTCGATCGACACGGCGAAAAAACCGCCGCACCGTGACATCATCTACGGGCAGTCGTACGACATGATCATCATCGACGAGGCGCACAAACTGAAAAATAACAAAACGAAAAACTACGAGTTTGTGCAAAATTTAAAAAAGAAGTTTTGTTTGCTCCTGACAGCGACGCCGATCCAAAACCGGATCGAAGAAATTTTCAACCTCGTCTCGCTGTTGAAACCCGGCCATTTAGGCAGCTCGGAACAGTTTGCCAAAACGTACGGAAAAACGCGGGCCGTACAGACGAACGACCATTTAAAAGCGCTCGTCAACAAAGTGATGATCCGCAACCGCCGCGCCGATACGCCGATCGAATGGGCGAAGCGCCACGTTGAACCGGTGCTGATCGAGTTTACGAATGAGGAGCGGGAACTGTATGAAGCGGTCAAGGCGCTCCGCCGCGAATCGTTCGCCGGCTCGTTTTCGCTCATCACGCTTCTTCGTGAGGCGTGCAGCAGCCGCGAGGCGCTGTTTCTCACGATCAAAAACATGATCGATAAATGCAGCGGAGCGGTTCCGGAGCCGCTTGAACGCGTATTGGAAAAAATCAACGCCGTCACGACGAACTCAAAGGCGGAAAAAGCGCTCGAGCTTATCCGTTCCATTCATGACAAAGTCATTATTTTCACGGAATACCGGGCGACGCAGCTTTACTTGCAATGGTTTTTAAAGCAGCACGGCATCTCGTCCGTTCCGTTTCGCGGCGGCTTCCGGCGCGGCAAAAAAGACTGGATGCAGGAACTGTTTAAACACCACGCCCAAGTGTTCATCGCCACCGAGGCGGGCGGCGAGGGCATCAACTTGCAGTTTTGCCGCTATGTCATCAACTACGACTTGCCGTGGAACCCGATGCGCCTTGAGCAGCGAATCGGCCGCGTCCACCGGCTCGGGCAGACGGATGACGTCTACATTTATAACTTCGCTGTCAAACAGACGGTCGAAGAACATATTTTAACGCTTCTGTACGAAAAAATCCGCCTGTTCGAACGAGTCGTCGGCGAGCTGGACGACATTTTGGCGAAAATGAACCTCGCCAACCTGGAGCGCTACTTCGAAGACGCCTTCGTTCATTCACGAAGCGAAGGGGAGATGAAAATCAAAATGGAAAACATCGTCGCGATGATCGAGCTGGCGGAGCAGCTTGGAAAGGAAGGAGGAGAGCGGCATGCAGCAACATGAAATCCGCCGCTTTGTCGAACGCTATTTTGCGGCCAACGGCTGCACGTTTGTGGAAGCAAGCGACGACTACCTCACCGTGCAGCTGACAGCAGAAATGGACAAAGAACTGATGAATCGGCCGTTTTACTGGCATTATATTGAACGGACAGGCGGCGTGCCGCAGCCGATGCGACTGACGCTCATCACCCGCGCGAGCGAGCGGACGGACAAACTCAAAGGCGAGCGCCTCCATTTCGGCGCTCCCCGGCTGCACCAGCTGTTCCGCTCAGCGCAAAAACGCGGCAGCTTCATCCGCCTGTATGAGGAGCCAAGCGCGCCTTTGGACGGCAACGCCGCCCTCCATCCATGGCTCGGCATGAACGTCACGATTTCGTACGAATGCGACCGAAAAAAAGATGAAATCGTCTCCCTTGGCCTTCATCTCATTAGCGGAACGATCGTCGAGTCGTTTCATGAGCGGATGCGCGAGCGACGGCTGACGCCGAAAATCCCTGATTACTGTTTCACCATCTCCCCGCTCATTAAACCGAGAAGCGGCATCGGCCGTCTCGAGCAATACATACGCAGCCGCATCGCCGCCGACAACCATGCGTGGGCGGATGAGGCGCGCCGACGCTGGGCCGACGATTTGGCGTTGCTTGATGAATTTTACAAAGACTGCGAAGAAAAGCCGGAGTGCTATTATATTGAGAAGGAAGCGTTGGAAAAGCAGTACAAGCCGCGCATCACCGTTTCCGTCATCAACGGCGGACTGTTTTATTTGCTGCCCCGCTCATCGTGAATCAACCCCGGGATGGGTCCATCCGGCTCACAGCGCTCAAACCGACGAACTCCCTTCCGTCGGCACGAAAACCGCCCGCCGGCCTAGGCCAGCGGGCGGCTGCTACGGGCGGCGCCGAAACAGCAAGCGAAGCGAAAGCGGCACCATGCCAAACAAGCGGTATGAAAGCGGAAGCTGCTCTTGTTTCCGCACCTGACGCCGCTGCCTCCGCTCCTCTTTCGGCAAGTCCATGTAGGCGACAAATTGTTGGGTGACAAACTTGACATAATCGTTGACCGCCATCAAATCCCCCCTTTTTTCTTTTAGTTTTTCCGCTTCTTTCCTCTTTTAACCGTTTTGCTCTCTCCATTCGACAATATGAAGCGCCGGAAGCGTGACAGTAAACATGACAGCGCGCCTCAGTCCAGAGGCTGAACGGATGGACAAAGAAACCCGAACGTGCGCTGCATCTTCCCGCACCCACCGGTAGACGGCCCTTCCGCGCGGATAGGTCCATTCCCCAGCCTCTTCCGCGGTCGACGGATCGGCTGATGCGATGCGTTCTTTTACGTCAAACACGGCCATCTGCACAAGCTCGTCCGCCTCGGCTGCCTGCCGGGCCGCATAAGCCGCCTGTCGTTCCGCTTCATAGAGGAGCAAGACATGCGTGACAGAAAAGACAAGCAACAAAGAAACGACAGCCACAATCGGAAAAATGACACCATCTTGTCGACCCATTTCCCCTTCCCTCGTTTTTCCAGTCTAAAAGGGGGAAGCGGCGGTCAAGGGGGTCTCACCGTACAAGCCGCCCGCTAAAACGCCCGCGCCACAAACGCCTCGCAAACGGTGCCGTCATCAGCCGTCACTTGCAAAAATATCCCGCGGGTGCCGGCGCGGTACGAAACAGCGCGCACATGACGGAGCGCCGTTTCATTGCCAGCGCCGTCCACCTGGCGGATCAGTTGGGCTCTTGACGCAACAACAGAAAAACTGACCGTCTCACCGCTCCATTTTTGCAAATAGAGGACATGGCCCCCAGTCGACCACTGCCTCGTTTCATTCAGCTCGATTTGCAGCTGTTGCAAAAACAGCCGCCATTCCAATCGGGAAAACGCGTCCGTCGGCTCCGGAGCCAGCAAGCGGACGGACAACAACGCCGGAACAGCCGCCGCTATCACGATCGCAGCCGCCAGCGCCAACAACGCTTCAATCATTGTAAACCCGCTTTCTTTTGCCGCTACCGCTTTCCATACCCGCACCGCTCCATCTCGCGACCGGCGTAATCGTTCCAACGCACGCATACTTTCCACATTCGCCCTCCTTCCTCTCGCGCCTGCAGCCGGAACATCGTGCGTCCGTCAGCAACGATGGTTTCTCCCACAAGCGGCTCCTCGTACAACGCGATCGTTAACAACTGATGCGCTTTTTCTTCGAGGGTGAGGCTTTGCCGCTCGACGGCGATTTGCATGAGCAGCGGAAGAAGAACCGCCGTCGTCATCCATAGGAGCGACAAAGCGAACAACGCCTCCACCAGTAAAAACCCGCCGCTACATTTTTTGCACATAAAACCGCCCTTTTCCAAGCAAAAAAGTAAGCTTGTAGTTGCTCTTGCCCCCACGCACCCAAACGGTTCCCGCCTTCTCGATGTTGCCGTTGTCCGTAAAGACGAGCGGGTTGCGCAGCGTGACGAGCCGAAACCGCCACGGGGAAGGGAGCGAGCGGACGACAACCTGCCGGCCGCTCGCAGCCTCAACCGCCTTGTACTCCGCCCCGCCGTCAGTGAAAAAAATGGACACATCGGCCCGATGGGCGATGGCGTATTGCTGCGCTCTGTACAAGTCCGCGCGCAACACAGCCAACATATACGCCTCCTCCTGCTTACGCATCGCGCCGCCAAGCGTGGGGACAGCGAGCGCAGTAAGCAAGAGGACGACCGCCAAGACGATCAGCATTTCAAGCAGCGTAAACCCGCCGTTATGAGCCGCTTTCACTCACATCACCGTTCGCGCTGATTTGGATCGCATGGCCGTTCGGACATTTGGCCGATTTAATATAGCGGCCGTCGAGCAATTCCTGCACCGTCGGAATTTTGTTATGCTCCATCTCGTATGCTTTCACCTGCGCTTGCACCGTGTTCAAAAACGCCTCGCATCCTTTTGAATTGATCATGCTGTTGTGCTTTGTAATATTCGGAATGGCAATCAGCAGCAGAACAGAAATCACCATCATCACGATCAACATTTCGATCAATGTGAATCCCTTTTGATTCATTGTCGCTCCTCCTCGCATACGAAATTTCAGAAAGAACGTTTAGCGAATGACCGGTTCAGTTCGATCCGTTCCCTGACCATCGAATCTGTTCATTAGTTGGGCCTTGGGAGGAGGGGCGCACCCCTCTCTCAAGGATCCAACATATCAAGATTGAGCATCTTGCTCCTACAGAACCGCCCTATCCCTGTCAGATGGAAGCGATTTACATTTCATTCAACATAGAAAACATCGGCAGCAAAATCGCCAAATACATGCCGACGACAAACGAGCCGACGACCACCAACAAAAGCGGCTGCATTCGTTTTAAGACCGACTCGATTCGTTGTTCCATCATCTGCAGCAAAAACTCGCTGTAATGTTCAAGTTCTTTGCCAAGTTCGCCGTTCGACTGGCCGTGACGGATGACAAGCGCCAGCTCTTGTTCGTAATAGCGGACGGCGCCGATTAATCCGTCAAGTGTCATCCCTTTCATCAACCCCTCGCGAATGCGCCGACCTTCCATTTGCAAAAACGGCCAGGACGACGGCTCGCTGAACACGCCGAGCGCATCATAAACCGACAATCCGGCCTGCAGCAGGCGCCCGAGCTGGCGGGCAGTCAGGCAGGTGAGGAACAGTTTCAGAAACGAAGAAAACCCTGGAATTCGCAAAGCGAATCGAAGTTTTCGGGAGACCGGCCAGCGGCGGAAACAGACGGCGTAAAACAGCCCGGAGAACACCGCCAAGGCGGCGATGGCGGCCAGCACCATAGGGGCATGGGCGATCACCGTAAGCAGCCAAGCGGTGTGTCCGCGTTGTGGAGAAAACGCCGCCGCCGCCCGTTCAAACTGCGGCAGCAGCCACCATTCCATCAAGACGAGCATGATGATGAGCAAAGAAAGAAGGAACAGCGGATAGCGACTGAAGCGGCGCAGTTGCTCGTGGAAGCGCGCTTTTTGCGCCAGTGCCTCCCCTGTCTCTGCCATGCCGCGCGGCAAGTCGCCATGCCGTTCGGCAAAAAAGAGGAGGTTAACCGCCATGCGGTCGACCGACAGCGCTTCGACAGCCGCAAACAGCGGCAGCCCGGCGCGCAGCTGCTGCAGACAGCGTTCCACTTCCAGCCGGCGATGTGTTGGAGCCTGGATGGCCAAAAACTCAAGCGCTTGCCCAAGGGGGTAACCGCGCTCGAGCAGCCGGCCGAGCCGGGTGAAAAACAACGCCTGTTCAGCGAGCGGCCACATTTTGCGTTTCATCTTTCTCCCCCTCCGACGAGCTCAAGCATGCGGACGGGCAGGTAGCCGAGCGCAATCCCCTTGCGGATCAAGCGGACCAGCGTCATATAAGGGCGCTTGGGCTTCCCTCTCCCATCGGTGAGTGAACGAATAACGTCCTCAAGCGCTGAACCGTAAAGCAACTCATAAACAGCCGTGCGCCGGCGTCGCCCAAGACGGCCGCACGATGGATGGCAATCGTCGCCGCACAGCGGGCAGCAAAGCTCGACAAGCCGCTGGGCGGAGACGGCAAGCAGCGTCTCGGCCAAATCGGCGATTGGAATGCCGAATTCATGCAGCCGGTAGACGGCGCCGACTGCATCGGCGGCGTGCATCGTCGAGACGACCAAATGACCGCTCAGCGCTGAACGGATGGCAATGGCTGCCGTGTCATGATCGCGAATCTCTCCGACCATCAACACATCCGGGTCATGGCGCAGCGCCGCTTTTAGGCCGGCGGCGTACGTGATCCCTGCTTTCTCATTGATTTGCACTTGCAACAATCGTTCGTTCTGTTTTTCGATCGGATCTTCAAGCGTGATGATGTTGCGTTGCCTTTCAGCTTGGCAAAGATCAAGAAGGGTATACAGGGTCGTCGTTTTTCCCGACCCCGTCGGGCCAGTCAACAGCACGAGTCCTTGCGGATGCTGCATGAAGGAAAATAATCGTGCGGTGGAGCGGGAGAATAAGGATAGTTCGCGAAGCGGCAACGAGAGGCGCTGCGGCAGAAGGCGAATGACGAGGCTTTCATCGTAGAGCGTCGGCAACGTCGATAAACGCAAATACACCGTTTCCCCAAACTCAGTTACTTCCATGGCGCCGCTTTGCGGACGGCGTCGTTCCCCGATGTCCATGCCGGCTAAAAATTTAAAGTGGACGATGAGACGTTCCGCGGTTTCTTTCGGAAGCACGCCGACGTCGACAAGCATGCCGTCGAGCCGAAGGCGAACGGCGGCATCGTGGCGGCGCGGAACGAGGTGAAGATCCGAGGCGCGGCGCTGCACCGCTTCGGCGAGAAGGCGGTTTGCCGTTTGTTCGATCTCGTTCAGCACATATTCCCTCCTTTCGACAGACTGCTTTGTATTTCGACGAGCATGAGTCGTTATCCTGCTTTTGGCGCAGCTTTTTTGTGAAATTTTTTTGAATGTCAGTCCACTCACTGCCAATAGTGACAAAAATCATTCCTCGCTTTGGACGATTTCATTATAATAACCATATCAATGATTCATTTAGGAGGGAAACCAATGGAACAAACGCTGAAAATCACAAGCGTATTGTCTGACCCGACAAGATTTCATATTTATGAATATATGGCAAAAGTGCATCGCGAAGTTTCTGTTCAAGAAATCGCAGAAAAATTTCATATCCATCCAAACGTTGCCCGCTTGCATTTAACGAAGCTTGAAGACGTTCGCATGGTCGTATCGGATACGCAAAAAACGGGAAAAGGCGGGCGGCCGAGCCGGCTGTACCGCCTGTCCGACGAAGTGATCGGGCTGTATTTTCCGTTCCGCGATTATCAACTCCTCGCCCGCATCGCCATTCAAACGATGGCCAAACTCGGTCCCATTGGAAGCGAGGCGTTGCGTGAAACAGGAAAGCGGTTCGGCCGTGAGCTCATCGCCAGCCGTTTGCCGCATAACGGCACAGCGAGCGCGCTCACCATGGCGGACAAAATCGCCATAATGGAAGAGGCGGCCGAAGCGGCTGGATTTTTGCCGCAATTGCACTATGATGAAGAAAAAGGAGTGCTATACCTCGATATTTTCAACTGCCCGTTCAAAGAAATCGCCGCGCAAGCACCTGATACCGTCTGCGGCATGCACCACGCTTTTTTGGAGGGAATGGTCGAGACGCTGTTTGCCGGTGCTGAAGTAACGGAAACGGAAAATATGATGGAAGGCAGCCGCCGCTGCGCCTACCGCATCGTCATCCGTCCGTGACAGCGTCCCTCCTTCTTTTTTCTTTGTCTGGAAGCAAACAACGGCCTGCATTGGCATCATTTCCTGCCACCTGCCCGAAAGCGTTATTTACATTCCCAACCATTGTACATTATAATAAGTAAGGACCAATGGTTTGCACAAGCAAAGGAGGGATACATAATGGATCGCATGTTCCGCGTGCTCGCCTTTTGGACCGGCATTTTTGCTGTCATGTTTTATCTTGGCCATATGCATACGACGTCGCTCATTTTCTTTGGCCAAACGGTGTTTTTCTTGTTCCTCGGCTTTTTAAAGCTGACCGAGAGAATGTACCTTTACATTTTCGGAGCATATTTGACGATTTTCTTCGCGGCGTTTACGTATTGGACGACGTTTATGATGGTGCCCGGCATGGGTGAATAAAAAACAGGCAGAACCTCCTGCCTGTTTTTTTGTCGCTTTGACCTGAACCCCTTTTCTCCATTGCAGATAGGCGAAGGAAGCCGTCAATCGGCTGGCAAAAACTCGGGCGCTGTCCAAAAGTCGCGCGCGGGGAGACTCATTCCTTTCTGCAAGATAAGCACGTCAAAAAAGCGGCTGACGCCATCGTCGGCGATCAGCGCGCGGATCATTCGATTTTGGCGGCTTGCCGGCGAAAAGAAATCGTCGCCTTCTGAAACGTTCCATTCATGCAAAAGGCCGGCCGCGAGCAAAAACCGATCTTGGCGAACGAATGACACTTCCTCCCACCCAGCCTGACGGGCGTACAAGCGAAGCGCATCCCATTGTACATGGCTCGTCAAGTCCATCTCCCCCGGATGGCGAAGCGGGTCGGCAACAAGCTGATGACGGAAATATCCGCGCAAGCTTCCATGTCGCCGCGCCGGGGCGCGCAGCTGTTCGTCCGTATAGCCATAGTCGACCGTCACCATCACCGCCTGATGAAACAGCGGCCCGACATCGAGCCAAAACGCCTTCATCGCGAGAGGCACCTCAAGCCTTTGCCCCTCAGCAAGATCCAATCCGCGCTCATTTAAATAGCGGACAATAGTGGGACGGCAAAGCGGCGCCTTTTCTTCAACGAGCCGGCCATCGCGGGCGGCGACAAAACATTCGTGCAAAACGCCGCCTTCCTTTACAATGACGTGAACGGGAAATGCATCAAAAAATTCGTTGCTGAACACGATGCCGGAAAACGGCCCACGCTCGGCCAGCCAGCGAGAGACATCGTCATATTGCTCCACCTTCTCAGCGACGGGTTGAAGCGTTTCGCACTGGCGCCGGCGGTGGAACGGGCTTTGGTCGATGATCGTATACGACAAGCGGTCGTATGTATGTGGGCTTTTTTTCTTCCATTCTTCTAATACGGAAAGCGCCAATCTTCCGTCTCCGCCCCCCCACTCGCAAACAGCCGGCGGCAGGCCGCTCTGTTCCACCATCCGAACCCAAAGCGAAGCAAGCGCTTTGCCAAACACCGGCGCGAATGAGCTGTTCGTAAAAAAATCGCCTTCCTTGCCGATTTTCGCCCGCTCTCGCATATAGTAGCCGAATCGTTCGTCGTAAAGAACCATCTGCATGTAATCGGCGTACGACACCCGCCCACCCGGCGCTGCGGCAATCTGTTCATACAATCGACCCATCACCATTTCTCTACCCCGTCTTCATCATCATTCCGAAAGAAGCTCCCGCCTCAAGCAAAGTGAAGTGGGAGTCGTTCACTTTTTTACTGTTGACATAGTGAAAATAATCATATATTGTTATAGTAGCAGCTTAACTATATCCCCTCCCATTATTGTGGATAGAACATCCCCCAAAAACCCTTCTTGGCCGCAGCTAAGAAGGGTTTTTTTGTGTTTTCCACCCAACAAACCGCTGCACCGCCCTGGCTATCCTCTTGTCTGCATAAATACAACTGGCAGGCTTCACCTCTCATTGACCCAAAATCGTGTCGTCTATGTTTTCCGACTGTTGGAGGCAAGCCACAGGCTTGCCTTCGTCACACTGCTGATTCAAGCGGCGCTTGGCCGAACCTCGCGGGTGCGCTTTTTTGTGAAAGCCAAACGAAGGCTTTTTACTTTCTTCTTACGAAAACCCATGCAAAAACGGATTTGTATCCATCTCCGCGGCGATCGTCGTCTCTGGCCCATGGCCTGAAAGAACGATCGTTTCCTCCGGCAGCGTAAGCAGTTCGTCATGAATGCTTTTCAACAGCTGCTGATGGTTGCCGCCTGGCAAATCCGTGCGTCCGATGCTGCCGGCAAACAGCGCATCGCCGGAAAACACAATATTGGCTTGTTTGCAATAATACGAGACGCTGCCCGGGGAATGACCCGGCGTTTCGCGGACATCCAACGCAAACGGACCAATGTTCAGCACCGTCGGCCCTTTCAGGCATGTCGGTTCGCAGCGGACAGCGACCGGACCGCCGAAATAAAGCGAGCCATTCAATGCCGGATCTTGCAGCCATTGTTTTTCCTTTTCGTGCACATACACTGGAATGTCCCAGCGGGCAAGCACGTCCGGGATGCCGCCAATATGGTCAAAATGCGCATGCGTCAGCAAAATCGCCAACGGGGTCAGCCCTTTTTCCTCGATCCGGCGGACGAGCGCCGCGCCTTCCGCGCCGGGGTCAACGATCAGGCATTGTCGATCTGCAGACGACAACAAGTAAGCGTTGGCCTGAATCGGGCCGACAGGGATGCGCGTCCATTCCATGGCCATCTCCTCCTTTCCTTGACATGTCCAATATTTAACTTTATTTTACTGCTTTTTTTCAAGCGATGGAAGAGAAAAGAGAAAGGGACCTCGACAAATGGAGGAAAAAAGATTACAATGAAAAAGAATGGACACGTTTGTACATACTGTTTCATGAGGGGGTAAAACGATGGGTACGGTCATTATTTTTGCACTTGTAACGCTGCTTGCCCTTTATGGAATGCTCCGTACATTGCGCGAGAAAAACGTGCTCGGATTTTTGTTTGGACTTGCCACTACCGCCGTATTCGGCTGGTTTACCATCATGACCATTTTACATCATGGCATTCCAACCGGCACGCACTGAAAACGCAAGAGGCCAATCATGCCTCTTGCGTTTTTTATGCCATTTTGAGCGCTGCTAAAAACAGGCCGAGGCTGTCGCGGTATATTTGCGCAAACTGCGAGAGCGGCAACGGGTTGACGCCCTCGCCGAGCTCCACGGTGTAGCCGCGCCGCTTCCACGTTTGAATGAACCAATCGCGGTAGCCGGCATGGCTGTCAATGTAGCGGACAGCCTGGTAGCCGCTTGCCTCAGCCATCGCCTGAACCGTCGCCTCCGCTTCCGGCGGCTCGAACCCTTCATATCCCCAATAAATTTCCTTCCCTTGCGTATGAAACGCGACGACCATTGCAAAATCGCTCGACTCGGCGAGCGCCGCCATCGCTTTCGCCTCCGGCTCGGTGAGGGGGGCAAAGCCAGGAAAGTCGCGCGGCGCCGGCGCTTTCGGAAGTTTGCGCGCCCGTTCGATTTCCCAGTGAGCTGGGAATTGATTGTTTAAATCAACGCCGCGGATGTTCGCTTTCCATTGAGAAAAATCGAGCGATCCGCCGTTGATGCAGACGACTTCGCTCCGATGCGGCTCTTCTTCCGGCGGGCCGTTCAGCACAAGGTTGACGCCGTCGGGATTGACCATCGGCACAACGGAAAGGGTCACTTTATGGTAATAATCAAGCACCCGATGGCCGGCCAGCGCGTCATCGTTAACCAGCGCCCTCGCGTACTCGTCGATGAGCGCCATGATCACTGCCGTCGTGATCCACTCATTTGCATGGAACGATCCATTCATATGCACGCGCACCGGTCCGCGGCCGATTTGCAGTTCAACGAGCGGCAAGCCGAGAACACTATGGCCGATCGTTCGTCGGCGCACAAACGGATAGTGGCAGACGAGGGTGGTGATATCCTCCATCAAAGCGGCAAAATCGTACGGACGGACGCTGCGGACGACGGGGGATGAAATCCGCTGCGGCAGCGGCGCTGTTCCGTTCACGACCGCCATCGCCCCCGGCAGCCGCCGCAGCACCTCCGTCGGCAGCGATAAGCGGTCAGCGAGCGCTTCCCACGTATCGATCGGCGCGTATCCCGGGATGGCAACGGTCTGCCCAGGGCGCAATCCCTCTTCTACATGAGGATTGGAATCGATGATCAACTCAGTCGGCACTGAAAACCATCGTCCATATGTTTCAAACGTATCGCCGGGCCATGCTTGAAGGTGCATGCGCCGTCTCCCCTTCCCATTTCTTTACCTTAACATATGTCGGCAGACGGCAAAAAATGAGCGCCTGGCAGGCGGCTGACACGCGTCAACGGAAAAGGCCAAATGTCTCTGTTCAATTTACAAGAAACATCTTCACCGTTGGAACGATGGGTAGAGCCTGCTAAAAACCCGGTGAATACAATAATGTTCGCAGGCATCTCCACCTTCAAATTCCATATATACAGCAATAAGAAAAGGCGCCCCAACCCTTTTGGGACACCTTCCGTTGTTTACGCGCCGACAAACTCTTTCGCCAGCCAGGCGGCGCCGATAACGCCGGCATCGTTGCCAAGCGTCGCTAAAACAAGCTTCGCCCCAGCGGCGACGCGCGGGAACGCGAAGCGGCGGAAATGGGCGGCCACGCGCTCGACAAGCATGTCACCCGCCTTGGACACGCCGCCGCCGATCACGATTTTCTCCGGGTTCGTCACATTGGCGGCATTCGCCAACGCCCAACCAAGATAGTACGTTGCTTCATCGACCACTTCCAATGCCAGCGCATCGCCCGCTTTGGCGGCGTCAAACACCGCTTTGGCCGTCACATCCCCGTTGCGAAGCTCACTCGGACGCTCATCTGCGGTCAATTTCTCCTTGGCGATCCGCACGATGCCGGTGGCGGACGCAATCGTTTCCAAACATCCGGTTTTGCCGCAGTTGCAACGGGCGCCGCCATCAGGGATCATCGTCATATGTCCGATCTCTCCGCCGGCGCCGTTTATGCCGCGCACAATGGCTCCGTTGGCAATCACACCGCCGCCAACGCCGGTGCCAAGCGTCACAAACAACAAATGGCGCGCTCCTCCCCCTGCTCCTTTCCACATTTCGCCAAGCGCGGCGAGATTGGCGTCATTATCGACCGAAACGGGCAGCCCCGTCGCCTCTTCCAGCCGTTGCTTCAATGGATAATTCGTCCACCCTATATTGACCGTCTCATACAACATGCCGGTTTCCTCTTCGACCGGTCCGGGGGCGCCGATGCCGGCGGCAAGCAGCCTCTCTTTCGCTCCGCCGAGCTGGGCGAGCGTCTTTTCAAGCGATCGGGCAATGTCAGCGACGATATGCTCACCGCGATTGGCGGTGTTCGTCGGAATTTCCCATTTGTGCACGATGTCACCCTCGGTGGTGACAAACGCCATTTTGATTGTCGTGCCCCCGAGGTCAATGCCTACCAACCATGGTTCCATTGCACCCTCATCCTTTTTTCATCCGTTTTTCCC
Organism: Geobacillus sp. G4; assembly: GCF_040327975.1. NCBI lineage: Bacteria > Bacillati > Bacillota > Bacilli > Caryophanales > Anoxybacillaceae > Geobacillus > Geobacillus sp. G4. Next base: position 67,046 of record NZ_JBEPJY010000003.1, on the reverse strand, counting down.
GCTCCATTTGCGCTTCCTGCCGCAAAATAAACAAAGCGGCTTGCAGCTGTTTCGCATCGATCAGCTGGGACTGGTACAGCTCTTTCACTTCCTCTTCCATCAGCTCCAGATCAGCGAGCCGGTCGCCCACGTAAATGATCGTGCCAAACCGTTTCAACAGCTGCTGAACATCGTATACCGTCTTCATCATCATTCATGCTCCTTTTTTCCTCTTTTAATGTAGCGGCAAACGGCCGCGGCCGTCAAGACAAAAAACGCAGGCGCTAAAAATCAGCACCTGCGTCAGCGGTCAGGGTCGCGCGGGTGAAGAATCGCCGGTCGCCGGTTTTTGAGCGGCATCGGCGACCGGATGAGCACGTCGCGCATCGCTCGGTAGGAGAACGGGATGAACGGCCATAAGTACGGAACGCCAAATGACGTCATCCGCGCCAAGGCAAGAATCCAAACGGTGATGCCGATGACATAACCGTACAGGCCGAACAGGCCCGACAAAATGAGCAAGGCAATGCGGACGAGCCGGTTCGCCAAACTCATTTCATAGCTGGGCGTCGCAAACGTACCGATGGCCGTAACGGAAAAATACAAAATCACTTCATTGGAAAAGAGTCCAACTTCCACCGCGATGCCGCCGATCATAAGCGCGGCGACGAGGCCGAGCGCGGTCGCCAGCGAAGACGGTGTATGAATGGCGGCCATTCGCAGCATATCCATTCCGAGTTCAATCATCAAAATTTGCGCAAACAGCGGAATATCGCCCAATTTGGCCTTTCCTAAAAACGAGAGCGGTCCGGGCAACAGCTCCGGCTCAGTCATCAACAAATACCAAAGCGGCAGCAAAAACACTGACGCCCAGACGGCCAAAAAGCGGACGAGCCGCAAATACGCTCCAACGATCGGCTTGTTTCGGTACTCTTCGGCGTGTTGCAAATGATGCCAAAACGTTGCTGGGGTAATCATGACACTTGGCGATCCATCGACGATCACAAGCACATGGCCTTCATACAAATGGGCCGCTGCCGTATCGGGGCGTTCCGTATAGCGGATAACTGGGTACGGATTCCAATGCCGGCCGGAAATAAACTCTTCCACCGTTTTCTCAGCCATAACCAGCCCGTCTGTGTCAATGGCGGTAATCGATTCCCGAACGCGGCGAACGAGTTCTGGGTCGGCGATTTCCTCGATATAGCAAATGCAAATATCGGTCTTCGAGCGCCGCGCCACCTGCACGTACTCCATGCGCAAAGAAGGGTCGCGGACGCGGCGGCGAATGAGCGCGGTGTTAAAGACGATCGTCTCGACAAAACCGTCGCGCGCCCCGCGTACGACCCGTTCCGTGTCCGGCTCTTGCGGCCCGCGCACCGGATACGTGCGGGCGTCAATCAAAATAACCCGATCCACTCCATCAACAACAAGCGCGGTCGGCCCGGCAAGCACCATCGCGGCCGCTTCTTCCAAGTCGTCTGTCTGCCCGATCTCGACGTACGGAAGATATTTTTTCAGGAGCTTCTCAAGCGGGTGAACGTCCAGTTCGTGTTCCTCAATCCGGGACAAATATCTCATCAAATAATGCAAAATATCGTCTTTGACAAATCCGTCAATCATAAACAACGCCATAGCCCGGCCGCCATATTCGACGTCAAGGCGAATGACATCGAAGCTCTTCCCGACTCCAAGCCGTTCGGCTAAATAGGATGCATTGTCATGAAGGCGACGGGACGCCAGGCGTTTGGGCATCTGTTTCTCCATCGTCATCCCCCTGCATCGTTTGCACTGTATACTCCCCATCATAGACAAGCATGATGAAATTCATACATAAATGTTCCTTGCGATGCATATATTGGTGAAAACCTTGTCCAATCCGGGAGGATGTCATGAAACGATGGATGATCCCCTTCATGGCGCTTGCTTTTTTCCTTGCCGCCGCGCTCGCCTCGCTGTGGGAGCATGATCAGACCGCTGAAACGATCAAGTTTTTCCCGCTTGATCGCGAAGCGGCGTTCATCGAAGCGAAAACATCGCTGGCGCTTGAGGGCGGCAATGAACCCGGACGCTACACGCTTCGCTGGTCAGCCGCCTCCATTTTAAACCGCCGCGCCTATTTGCGTCAGGACGTCTCGTTGTTGTTTGCCGATGGCCGCTTGGCCGATGTGCTGTCGAAATGGAAAACGAACACGGATGCGATCGACATAGAAAAGACGGTCCGGATGCGGGACAGCCGCTTTTTTCAAGCCGTCTCGTTCCATCACGGCGAGCTGCATACAGGAGAGAACATCACAAGCAGCCAAACGATGTCAAGCAGCTATTTGTATGTCATTGACTCGCCATATCATCCGCTCACATCGTTCCGGCGGCCAAGAACAGATGACGAGCGCGAATGGCAACGCGTCTTGAACAAAGCCACGAATGAATTTCTTCGTCATAAAGCGGACGAGCTGCTCACCCACTTTTCTTTGTCAAAGAAAGATTATTACGCCCTTTATTTGCCGGAGCTCGTCGCCTACACGGAACAACCGTTGCCGGGGTTGTCAACAGCAAAAACGCAAACCGTCATCGGCCGTCTCTGGGAAGGATTGTACAAGTCGTACATTCTCGGCATCAAAAAAGAGGATGGAGCCATCCTCTCGCCAATCGGCAGCACGATGCCGCTCATTCTCATTCGCAAAGATTACAGTAGGCTCTTCGTTCTCATTGAAGCGAAAACCGGGGAAAAAGTGATGCTCGTGCAACTTCTTTAACACATTTCGAAAAGAGGCCTCCCACTTCAAACAAAGCGAAGTGGGGGCGTTTACCGAAATCCGATCCATAAGCCAGCGGCGACAAGCAACGCCGCCACCGCCAACGCTCCCGCCTGCCGCCCTAAAGCGGTGTGTTTTGGCAAATGAACGACGCCAGCCGCCAAAAAACCGCCAACCAGTCCGCCGATATGGCCGGCGTTGTCGATGCCGGGAACAAGCAGGCCAAACAACAGGTTGACGATGATTAAACTGATGACGTTCATCCCCATCGTTCGAAAAAATAAATGCCGGTAGACAGTGCCGAAGTAAAGAAGAGCCCCGAACAGCCCGAAAATGGCTCCCGACGCCCCGGCCGATAATGACGGTGTAAACAAAAAACTCGCCAGCGCTCCGAAAAATCCAGCCGTTACGTAAATGAACAAAAAGCGAAGCGAGCCGTACAGCCGCTCAACCGTGATCCCTAAATAATACAAGGCGAGCGTGTTGGTCAGCAGATGCAAAAAACCAATATGCAAAAACATTGGCGTCAACAGCCGCCACCATTCTCCCGCCTCAATGAGCGGATTGAATTTGGCGCCGTAGTGGATCAACACATCCGGATTCGTGCTCCCGCCGCTCCATTCGAGAACCAAAAACATCGCAACCTGCACGACGATGAACAGCCGGGTGAACATCGGCTTGCCATACTCAAAAATGCGCCGTTCCTCCTCACGGCGGCGCCGCCATTCGCGGACCACCTCGCGCTTTAAGCGCTCGGCGGCAGCAAACGGATCGGACGTTTCCACAGGCGGCTCAAAACGGAGCGCAACACCCGTCATCTCCGCAAGCCGCGGCAGCACGTCCCCCATATTGCCGCTGTGAAGGAGGAGCGTATGAAGCACGCCATCGGACACTCCAGAGAGCGGCAACGGCTCGGCGACAAGAAATTCCCAATCGTCAACCGGCGGATACACCATCACATAAACATTGATGACCCGGCCCGCTTTGCTGAAATTCCATCCCCTCATTTGCTGAACGAATTGCCATGTATATTCCATATCAAGGCGCAACGATCGGCTCCAATCAAAATCAGCGCGCACGAGGCGGATGAGTGTTGGGCGACGCCAATGGTTTGATTCCAGCCATACTTCATCGGCCTGCTCAGACATCCGTACGATGCGGTAGCCGCCGCGAGACAAACGCTGAACAAGCTGCCAAAACAGTACATCCATCGTTCCCATCACGTTCTCCTCTCCCTTTCCCTGGCGAGGCCAAGTCCGACAAACAGCAACAAAGCCAACTCATCGACCGTCCGGCAAACCGGAGCGAATGGGCCGGCGGGCGCCGGCCGCGGCGGCCGGTTTTTTCATAACCGACTTCTTCAAAAATGATTCACCGCAGCCGCATCATGGACGCAACATTTGCGAAACAAGAGCGTTGCGCACGGGGGGAATGTGAAGCGCAAAGCGGACAAGTTGCTTTCGCAATGACGGAACGCGCAATGCGAAGGCGGCCATTCGGTAGCGATAGCGGTAAGCAAGACATCCAGCGGCAACGACAAGCAGCGGGTACGACCATTTATTCATCGTTGTTCCTCCTTCATCATATGACATGCTCGTTATTCTTTTTCCCTTTTTCTCTCCAAATATGAAGCGGGGCGCGTCTAACGCGCCAGCACGAAGGCGGCCAGCACCGCAAAGATGACCGAAAGAACGTTCACCGCATCATTGTCAAGCCACCGCCAGCCTTTCATATGAATGGTCGCCTGCCCGCAATGCCATTTCCGCTCAGTCGTCGCCCCGCATGCCGGACAGCGGTAAGCCGCTTGCCAAGCCGCGCCAAGCCACGTATCGAACCAGCTGCCGAGCCAACCGAAAAAGGCAAGAGTAAAAAGGGGCCGGACGTCGAGAAAAAACACGCCAACAGCCGCAATAAACAGTGCGCCGGCAAACGAAGCAGCCGTGCCAAGGAGCGTCACAGCCCCTGAGGTGCCGGCTTCCACCGGCCGAAAGCTCGGCCAAACCCGAGGCGGCCACGGGCTTAAAGAACCGATTTCAGATGCCCACGTATCAGCGTTCGCTGCAGCGACGGCGACAACAAACAGATCATCCCAAATCGGGTCGGGACGGACAGCGGCCAATAGCGCCAACACAGCCGGCACCCCGCCATTGGCCAGCACTTGGATGGCATCGCGCCGCCCGCCTTTCGCCAATTTTTCAGACAGTTTTGCCTTGCGTTGCCTTCCGATGTGGCTAAAGAAGCTGGAGCTGACAAAAAAGCAGCCTAACACCCATATTCCGCCCCATGAAAAGCCGCATCCAACCGCTGCGCCGATGACAACGGTTGCCGCCGCTCCTGATATGGACAACAAGCGCAACAACCACCCGCCGCCGGCGGCGAGGGCAGAGACCGCGATATACCACCATTCATCGCTCACAGTGAAGAACTCCTTGATCAGTAATAATGAATTTCACCGGCACATCATGCTCCTCGGCCGGAATGTCGTCCATCACTTGAAAGGAGTAAGCCAGCGCTGCCGTCACCGCCGAAGCTCCCGGCAAATATCGGTCGTAATACCCGCCGCCATAGCCGATCCGGTAGCCGGTTTTGGCAAAACAGACCCCCGGGACAATGATGAGATCAAACTCATCGCGGTCGATCGGCGTTGTTTGTTTTTCAATCGGCTCAAACAATCCGGCGTACGCTTTTTCGAGCTGGGCAAACGACTCAAGCCGCCGAAAGGACATCGTTTTCGCCCTTGGATCGCATTTCGGGACGCCGATCGTTTTTCCTTCCCGCCACGCCTGTTCAATGATCGGCAAGGTGTTGACTTCCGTCTCTCTCGACACCGTCATGGCGATCGTCCGCGCCGTTTGCCATAATGGCCACCGATATAAATGAGCGGCGATTTGCCGATCGTACATCTCTTTTTCTGCCGCTTTAAGCTGCCGAAGCTGATTCAACATGCGCTGGCGCCATTCCTGTTTGCCGTCCATCATCTTCCCCTTCCTCCCATAAAGATAAAAAGCAGCAGGAATCATCTTCCCACTGCTTACTTCGTTTCGCGGTGCAACGTGACTTTGCGATCGCGCGGGCAATATTTTTTCAATTCCAAACGCTCTGGGTTGTTGCGTTTATTTTTCGATGTAATATAGTTGCGTTCGCCGCATTCTGTGCATGCCAATGTAATGTTCACGCGCATCTTTTTTCCCTCCAAACGAGCTTTATACTTTATATATAATCAGACCTTTCTATGATACCATTTTTCTTCGGCGATTTCCACCTCTAAATTTCATCTTTGTTCAATAAGAGCGCCACAAGCAGAGAATGGTATGGTATAGTGAAAAGGGGAGGGATGCATGTGGTGGAATACGCAATCATCGCTTTGGCAGCTCTAGCCATTATTCTCCTTGTTCTTTCCTTTTTTGCGAAAGATGAACTGAAACCGCTCGAAGAACAAATCGATCATTTGACCGTTTCCCTGGCGCAAGAAACGTACCAGATCAAAAAGCGGCTGCAAGTCATCGAGGAGGAGCTCCTCATTCCGGAGCGGCAACGGTCCGCTTCGCCGCGGCTTGGCGGATCATTGTCGCCGGCCGATCGGCGCATCTTGTTTTTGCATAAACAAGGATTCCCGCTCGAAGACATCGCCCGTGAGACGGGGCTGACCGTTGCGGAAGTCGAGCGGGCGGTAAGGAGGTTGCGCCGATGAACAAGCGATCCATGCGTTCGTTTTCCCTCGGGTTGCTTGTATCGACAGCACTGATCGGCGCCTCGTATTACGCTTCACCCCCGGCTGCACCGACGGAAGCGGAAATCAAGACGTTCCTCAAACAGCATGGGCTTGTCGCCGTGGCGAAAGAGGAATACGACAGGCTCCGCAGCGCTCAGCCGAACGCCGCTCCGAAAGCGGCGTCCAAGCAGATGTCCGAACCATCAGGGCAAACCGTTTACGTCTATCGACTCGTTATTCAAAAAGGAGATACGCCAGAGACCTTTGCCCGCGAACTTGAAGAGGCTGGCATCATTCAAAGCGCCCGCGCCTTCAACGACTACTTGGAACAACATGGGCTGACGCGCTCCATCCGCCCCGGCGTCTACAACGTGCGGAGCGATATGGACTACGCAGCGATCGGCCGTTTGATTGCCGAACCATAACGAAAGAAGGTGTCCCTCCCAAAGGACCGGGACACCTTTTCTTAAGGCTGTGTCTGCGCATCAAACAGCGTTTTTTTGAAAGAAACACATCTTTTTTGAAACGAACTTTTTGTCCGTCATGGCCGACGCAGCCCGGCCGCTTTTATCATCCGAACCGCCCGGCGATATAATCCGCCGTCCGCTGATCAGCTGGACGAGAAAACAACGTTTTTGTCTCTCCGTACTCAATCACTTCTCCGTTTAAGAAAAACGCTGTCCGATCGGAAATGCGAGCCGCCTGCTGCATATTATGCGTGACAATGATGATGCTGTATTTTGTTTTCAGCTCGCCCATCAACTCCTCGACCTTCGCTGTCGAAATGGGATCGAGCGCTGATGTCGGTTCATCCATTAAAATGACATCCGGCTCGACGGCCAAACAGCGGGCGATGCACAGCCGCTGCTGTTGGCCGCCCGATAAACCGAGGGCATTTTCATGAAGCCGATCTTTGACTTCCTCCCAGAGCGCCGCTTGGCGCAAGCTTTTTTCGACGATCTCATCGAGCCGCCGCCGGTCGCGGATCCCATGAATGCGCGGCCCATAGGCGACGTTGTCATAAATCGACTTTGGAAACGGGTTGGGCTTTTGAAACACCATGCCCACTTGCGTCCGCAGCTGTTCAACAGGGTATGACGTGTCAAAAATGCGGCGGCCGCGATACAAAATCTCCCCTTCGAGCCGGACGTTTGGAATGAGCTCGATCATTCGATTGAGCGTTTTGATATAGGTTGACTTGCCGCATCCTGACGGGCCGATAATCGCTGTAATCTCGCGTTCATAAAAAGACAGGTGAATATGTTTTAACGCATGATGCTCGCCATACCATACGTTCAGTCCATTCGTTTCGTAAACAACCTCTTTTTTCACCAACTGGGCCGAAGGAATGTCCTCTTTTCGGCGCTCCACCACCGCCATCGTACTCATCGGCGTGACTCCTTTCATTTCCTTCCGCCCTCACTGGCAGCGGAAGATCGAGTTTTTCCTATCATAAGCATACAAAACGATCGTTAACGCTGTGTGGACGGTATGTAAAGTTTTTGTAAACGAACATCATTTTTTGGCTCTTCACCACAACATGTACTTGACAAGCAATACGGTTTCCTGCACAAAGATATGCAAAAAGTGCTGATTTTCCCTCACAAGCGTAAATAGGGTATGTTCAGAAAAAATCAAGTACAACTTTTAGTGAAGAGCCATTTTTTTGCAAGCGCAAAAAAAGAGGCGCCTGGCTAGGCGCCTTTCATGTCAGCGCGCATCGGCGGCCTCCGCACCGCCTTGCGCATCGAAGCTGCTCCCGCCTCCGGCCGCCCGCTTCGCTTTCAATTCAAAATAGGCGTCCAAAATGCGGCGGCCGATCCGGTCATTAATCCCGTCGCTCTCCCCTTGCGTCGCCCACGGGACGACAACGGCGAACGACACTTCTGGATCGTTGTACGGCGCATAGCCAACAAGCGTCAAGTTGTACGTTGGATCATTCCGTCGGCTTTGGATCGGTCCATCGTAAAACGCCTCTGCCGTCCCCGTTTTGCCGGCCGGCTTGTACGAAGCACTCGCAAAGTACGAATACGCCGTTCCGCCCGGCTCTTGCATCACACGGCGGAATCCTTCTTGCACCCGCTTGATGTATTCCGTCTTCATATCAATCCGGTTTAGCACAACCGGTTCGAACCGTTTCATGATCCGGCCAAGTTTTTTTCCGTCAGCCGACGGCTCACGAATTTCTTTGACAAGCTGCGGCTTCATCCGATAGCCGCCGTTGGCGATCGTCGAGACGTATTGCGCCAGCTGCATCGGCGTATACATATCGTACTGGCCGATGGCTAAGTCGAGCAAAAATCCGCCGCGCGTGCTTTGTCCTTGGAAGCCGCTAAGTTCGTTCGGCAAATCGATGCCCGTTTTCACGCCAAGGCCAAATTGGCTGAAATAGTGGCGAATCGTCGCAAATGCCTCTGGATTGATGCGAAGCGGCGCATGCGGACGGTACACACCGCCCCCGATGGCGATCGCTGTTTTGAACATATAGACGTTCGACGACTGCTTGAGCGCTGTCAGTTCGTTGATCGTCCCCATCGTCTTCCATGATTTTTTCACCGGGGTTCCTTTAATATACAGCGGCTCGTCCTTTATATACGTATTCGGATGAAGCACCCCGGTTTGAAAGCCGGTGAGAACGGTCGCCCCTTTCACCGCCGATCCCATCGCATAGGCGGACGTGATGTTGCCGATGGCAAAGTCGACAAATTTGCCGTCTTGAAGAAGCTTGCCGGCCATCGCCAACACTTCGCCCGTCTTCGGGTTCATCATGACGACAAACGCCCGGTCCAAGAGCGGCGATCGGCCTTTGCGCTTCGTCGCCAGAATCTCTTGTTGAATGATTTGCTCAACCTTTTGCTGGAGCTCGGCATCAATGGTTAACACGAGGTCTTTGCCGCGCTCGCCTGGATACACTTGCTCAACCGAGATGACATTGCCCGATTTGTCAACAACGTTTTTCACTTTTGCCTTTTTGCCGTGCAGCACTTCTTCATACTGCATCTCCAAATAGCTTTTGCCGACGCGGTCATTGCGGCTGTAGTCGCGGGCTAAAAAGTAATCGAGCCGTTCGCGCGGGACGCCTTCGTCTTCTTCAGTCACACTGCCGAGCACAGAGCGGAATGTGTTGTCATAGACGTATTTCCGGTCCCAATCCACCGTCGTATTGACGCCGGGCAGCTCGCTCAAATGCTCGCTGACGACCGCATATTCGCGGTCGGTCACTCCTTTGCTTTTGACCGTCTGTGGCGTCAAGGCGTAGCCGCTCTCCATCTCATGTTTAATGGCGATCACTTCAAGCTCTGCTTTCGAAATTTGCGCCAAATCTTGCTTGGTGATGCGATCGAGCGTCCACTCGTACACTTTTTTGTCGATCTCTTTTTGCGTCAATCCTTGATCAGCGAGCTTTTTCCGTTCTTGTTCGCTCACCTTCCGTTTCGCTTCTTTCGGATGCGTTAAAATCCAATAATCTTTCATATCGCGCTCAGTTACTTTTTTCTCAGCATCGGGAATGTCGATGTATTGGGCAAGTTTCCTTGCTATGTCCAATATTTCTTCCGGCTGTGTCGTTTTGGAGCGCGTGTACGTAATCGCCTTTTGCGGTGTGTTGTCGACGATCACGCGGCCGAACCGATCGTAAATTTTGCCGCGCGGCACCGGCGTGCTGACGATTTCATCCTGCGTTCGCTCTACTTCGCGCCGATAGTCTTCACCGTAGACGATCTGCACGACGCCAAGGCGTAAAATCAGTGCTGAAAACAACAAAAAAACAAAGAAAAACAAAATGTTTAACCGAATCGGCACTTGTGCTCGCTTTTTCCGTTTCATCCCCCGGTCCTCCTTCTCCTCCCCCTATTGTAAAAGAAAAAGTCGGTCATGGCTAGGGAAAAACTTGGCCCCTCACACCGGCGAACGGCCTCGTTCGCCGGCCAGCTTCGGCCGAAGCAAAAGCCTCTCGCGCTGATCGCGCTCCGGACGGCCATCGGTGAAGCGAATGCGGCGGACAAACCAATAAATCACCAAATGCCCGGCCCCGCACACAAACATAAGCACCCGAATGCCAGCCTCTTCACCAAAGAGCGCCATAGCCGTCAAAAAGGCTAAAATCGATGCCACCCGTCCGGCGTTTAAAAACAATTCCCGGACAACAATGTATTCGACGCGCGCCTCGGCCGATTTCCAGCTCTTTCCGATGACGTCAAACGTCAAGGAGGAATACGGAACAAGCAGCAATGGATACGCAATGGCGATCGTGATGGCATAAAGAATGAGGCGCGGATAGGTTGGATGGAAGACGATCAAAAAAATCGCTCCGTATAGCAACGCTCCTCCCAGCAAAATCGCTTTCATCCGATATTCATGCTTGATCAGCCGGGAGACGGCATAATAAGCGACAAACGATGTGAACGAGTTGACAAGTCCGAATTTGCCGAGCGCCCATTCGCTTCCAGAAGTGACATACACAAGCACGGAAATGATAAACACAAACGTGCCTTCGCGCAATCCTTGAAAAAAGTGGGCATTCGTAATGAGCCGCCAGTTCCGGTTTTCATTCCTCTCCTTTAAAATGCGGACGAACAAATATTTCCCCGCAGCCGCGCGGCGCTTCAAGAAAAAGCTGAGCAGCACGGCGACAAGAAACAAGCCGAGCGACAGCGAGAAAACGAACGTATACCCCTTCGCACCGGCGAGCGATGAAATCATATAACCGGCGGCAATCGGCCCGATCATGCCGGCTGATGAGGTCAACACCCCAAAAAAACCGTTAAAAAAGTCGCGCGTCTCCGGTTCGGTAATTTCAAACGTCAACACGTTAAACGCCAGCCAATAAAAACCATAGCCGACGCCGAGCAGCGCACCGAGAAAAAGCAAATATTGATGGGCGCGAGAGCCGACCAATAAAACGGTGACAAAAAAAACGGCTAAACACGACACACCAAGCCGCAAAACAAGAATGCGGTCAATTTGTTTTGCCAGCCGGCCGGCGAAAATAAACGTCAGCGGCTGCATCGTGACAATCGCCAAATTGTATAGCGCCAAGTCGCGGAAATCGCCGGTCTGTTTCCATAAATAAATGTTGACAAACGTGTTCGACAGGGAAACACCGAGCGCGTAAAACCCACCGATGCAAAGCAAAAGAAGCAGGTCGCGGTTCACTTGTTGTTGACCGGTCAGTTTTTGGAAAAATGCCATTGCAAACTCCCCTTTTCATCTATCCGGTAGTGTGGCCATTTCCGCTATGGCTATGCACCCGGCGCAAAGAAAACCACCGCTTCCTTTGCCTGCGGCCCCCCGTCGCTAAAAAAAGCGGGGCGTTTCGTTTCGCCCCGCTTTGTTGATTACTTCGCTTTCGCTTCGCTGTACCGTTTCGCCACTTCGTCCCAGTTGACAATGTTCCAGAATGCGGCAATGTATTCCGGACGGCGATTTTGGTATTTCAAGTAGTAGGCATGCTCCCAAACGTCCAAGCCGAGAATCGGCGTTTTACCTTCCATGATCGGCGAGTCTTGGTTCGGCGTGCTCGTAATTTCCAGCTCGCCGTTGTTCACGACAAGCCATGCCCAGCCAGAACCGAAACGGCCGGCTGCTGCTTTCGAAAACTCGTCTTTGAACGCGGCAAAGCTGCCGAATTTTTTGTTGATCGCCTCAGCCAGTTCACCCGTCGGCTCGCCGCCGCCGTTTGGCGACAAAATCGTCCAGAAAAGCGAGTGGTTCGCATGGCCGCCGCCGTTGTTGCGCACCGCCGTGCGAATGCTTTCCGGAAGGGCTTCCAAATTGCTGAGCAATTCTTCGAGCGATTTGCTTTGCAAATCCGGATGCCCTTCAAGCGCCGCATTCAAATTCGTGACGTATGTGTTATGGTGCTTCGTGTGATGAATGTTCATCGTTTCTTTGTCAATGTGCGGCTCAAGCGCATCGTACGGATACGGCAATGCTGGCAATTCAAATGGCATACCGATCTCCTCCTTTTTGGTATGTACACGAACGCCAAAGCGTCCGTTTGAGATTAGCTTACCAAAGTTGGCACAATGTTTCAATCGATTTGCTTGTCTTCACTTTTTGTTTTTTCAGCACACCGTTGTGTACAAAGCCAAATCGAGGCCGCGGTTCAACCGATGAAAGAAAGTGCAAAACAACTCAATGAAGCGAAAAAAACGTCCACGGAAAGCCAACAAGCCTTTGAAGACATCACCGCAATGGTGTCGCATTCATCCGCACATACGCTGCAAATTTCAGAGCAATTCGCCGCCATCGAGCGGCAAATCAGCGAAATGCGTGAACATATCGCAGAGATTGCCACCGTCGCCCAACAGATCGCTTCGTCGATGGAGCAAATTTCACATTTTACCGACGGCCAGCACAATGCCATGGCTGCCATTCGTTCCGAAGCCGATGCACTAAATGAACGGGTGTTGCAATGGCGCGCCTTGCTTGAAACCTTTCATTTGCCTTCTGACTAAAGCGGGAAGATGCCCGCTTTTTCTTTGTCTCAAGTTGAATTCTTCCTCTTTCCCGGCTACAATGGAAAAGGAGATAAAGAAAGGTGTGTCTGCGATGAACGTATTCGTCCAGCTGTGGAAAAGCTTATATTCTCCGAAAGACATCGCCCGCTTTCGATTTCAGGGAATTGGGAAAACGATCGGTTATTTGTTTTTGCTGACTTTGCTGTCCATTCTTCCGACGTTTTACTATGTCTCCTCGTCGCTCACTGAAGGCATCCGCACAACGAGCGCCTTATTGAATAACGAGTTGCCGCCGTTTTCGATTGAAAACGGCGAACTTCACTCGGAGGCGGCCACGCCGATTCATATTGATCAAGGCGGATTTACGATCATTTTTGACAGCACCGGCAAAGTGACGAGTGAGAACGTCGAGCAGTTTCCGAACGCCATCGCGCTCTTGAAGCATGAAGCCGTGCTCGTCGCCGGCCATCAGGCGCAGCATTACAGCTATGCCACGTTTCCGGATGTGACCATTACCAACGAAGACGTTCGCGCGTTCATCGCCGGTCTTCAGTCGCTTCTCCCTGTCCTCATCCCGCTTTTTGGGCTCGTTTTATACGTGCTCGCCTGCGCCGGGAAATTCATCAGCGTGTGCATCTTTGCCTTTTTCGGCCTGATTCTTGCCGGCGTGCTCGACAAAACGCTGCGCTACCGCCATACATGGGTGATGTCGGCTTACGCCATTACGCTGTCGACCGTCTTTTTCACCGTGATGGAAACGGTGCAAGCGGTCGTGCCCTACGGCGCGTTGATCCATTGGTTCGTTTCGCTTGTCGTCCTCTTTTTGGCCGTCAAGGAAGTGCCATCAGCCAAACGGGAAATGTAAAAAAAGCTGCCTGTCGATGCAGGGCAGCTTTTTTTGTGCTTACGCTGCTTTGCTTCTTTCTCCTCGTCCTCGACGCGCGCGCCGCCCCCCGGAGAAATGCCGCGCAAGCAAGGAAGAAGCGAGCCGTGCAGCCAAATTGAATAAAAGAACGGCCACCATCAACACAGCCGCCGATTTGGCCGCGATCAGCTTCGCGTCTGGGACAATGCCTTCCGAATTCAATTTCCAAATATGCACCGTCAGCGTTTCGGCCGGCCGGAACACGTTCAGCGGGTTGGCCTGGCTGCCCCAATCCGCATCCCAACGAAGCATCGGAGTCGTCAGCCCAGCGGTATAAATGAAAACAGCCGCTTCGCCGAAAATGCGCCCAGCCGATAAAATGACGCCGGTGACAATTTGCGGGATGGCGGCCGGAAGCACCGCTTTGACCAACGTCTGCCAGCGCGTCGCTCCAAGGGCAAGACTCCCCTCTTTAATGTTGGCTGGAACATCCAAAATCGCCGTTTCGCAAATGCGCGTCAATCCAGGCAAATTGATGATCGTGACGGCTAACGCTCCGCCGAGCAGCGTATAGCCCCAACCCGTCAAGGTGACAAACGCCAACAATCCAAACAACCCGACGACAATCGACGGCAATGATGCCATCGTTTCCAAGCAAAGGCGAATGAACCCGACGATCCGCCCTTGTTTGGCGTATTCGGCCAAATAAATTCCAGCTCCCAACGAAAGCGGAACCGACAAAAGCAATGTCACAACCAACATATAAAATGAATTGATGAGCTGCGGACCAATGCCGCCGCCCGCTTGCGTATTGCTCGGCCGTCCGAACAGAAACTCAGGTTGCCAAAACCCCGCTCCTTTCGACAACACAACGGCAAAAAAGAACATGAGCAACCCGATGACTGCAGCAGCCACCGCATAGAAAATGCCTGTCCAAACTTTATCGATCATTCGCGCTGTCATCTTATCGCTCCTTTCTCGGGCCGACCAAACGGATCACGGCAATGAAGAAAAACGAGATCAAGAGCAAAATGAGCGCCAATGTCCATAACGCGTTGTTCCATGGTGTTCCGTTGATCGTATTTGCCATATCCATCGTCAATACACTTGTTAACGTCGCCGTCGGGCTGTCAAGGCCTGAAGGCAGCTTAATCGTATTGCCGATCACCATCTGCACAGCAAGCGCCTCGCCAAACGCCCGCGCCAAGCCGAGAACGACGCCGGTGGCAATCCCGGCTTTCGCCGCCGGAACGATGACGCGGGAAATCGCCTGCCAACGCGTAGAGCCAAGCCCGTATGATGCTTCCATATACGTCATCGGGACATTGGCCAAGGCGTCGGCCGCAATGCTGGTGATGGTCGGCAAAATCATCATACTAAGGACGATGATCCCCGCCAACAGACTAAAGCCGGAGCCTCCGAACCATTCGCGCAAGAGCGGAACGAGAATCGTCACCCCAAGCCAGCCATACACCACCGACGGAATGCCGACAAGCAGCTCCAGCACCGGCTTGAGCAACGAAACGAACCATTTGGGAGCGATAAAGTTCATGAAAATCGCCAACGCCAACGCGATCGGCGCACTGATCAACAAAGCGCCAAGCGAGACGAGCATCGAGCCAACAATAAAAATGAGCGCCCCATACTTCGGCGGCGTGCCGTTTGGATCCCATTGCATCGAAAGCAACATGTCGGAAAGCGAAAGACCGCTGTCCGTAAAGGACTGAATTCCCTTTACCGCCAAAAAGATGATCATCGTCACCGTAATCAGAACGATCAGCCAGCCGCAGATGACCGCAAACGTGCGGCCGATGTACTCTTCAAGCCAGCGATTCCGCCGTTTCGTATGCATTTGTTGCATGGCTTCATCCCTCCATTGTCAAAGGCCGGCCTAACGAGCCGGCCTTCCGCCCTTCTCTACTCCAATTCCGTCATCGGGATATACCCCATCTTTTTAACGGTCGGCGCAAATTCTTCGCTCTTGACAAAGTCGATAAACGCTCGCACTTCTTCCTTCGCTTCCCCTTTGGTAATCATGTATTCATACGACCAAAACGGGTACTTTTCCGTGCGGATGTTTTCCACCGTCGGTTCCGCGCCGTCAATTTTGACCGTTTTCAAGTTTTTCTTTTCCCCAATTAAATACGACATGGCTACATAGCTGACAGCGCCCGGCGTCGAGCTGATCGCCTGTTCGACCGCTCCGTTCGAATCTTGCACCGTACCGATGGAATCATCGATTTTTACGCCTTTCATGATCGTTTTCTCAAATGTCGCCCGCGTACCCGATGACGCCGGACGGTTGATCACGTGAATGGCTTCATCTGGTCCGCCGACTTCTTTCCAGTTTTTAATCTTTCCGCTGAAAATATCTTGAATTTGCTTCGTCGTTAAATTATCGACCTTCACATCGTCGTTGACCACAATCGCAAAGGCGATGCCGGCCACTTTATGGTCAACAAGCTCTGACGCTTTCGATTTGTCGTCCAGCTTCTCCGCCGCCGGCACATCCGAGTTGCCGATTTGCACGGCGCCGGCTGCCACTTGGTTGACGCCCGTACCGCTGCCGCCGCCTTGAACGGTGATCGATACGTCCGGATACTTTTCCATAAACGCGTTTGCCGCTTCCTCTGCCAGCGGCTGAAGCGCTGTAGATCCCGCTAGTGCAATGGTGCCGGAGTAGGTTTCTTCTTTCTTTGCCGTTCCTTCATTGCCGCCCGCGTTGTTCTTTTCAGTCTGCCCGCAGCCGGCCAAAACGCCGGTCATCAACAAGGCGGCCAATCCCAATTTGACTCGTTTGCTCCACATTCAGAAATCCCCCCGTTTTGTTTTCGTACTTTCAACGTACAAGACCATTGTAGCGAGACATTGTTAGGCCCTTATAAAGCAGTTGTTAAGTTTCTGTAAAGACAAAAAACAGGAATATTTTCAAAAAGCCGTCAAGCGAGCCTTGAAGGCAAAGAAGAACGGTGATGCCGTTTTTCAAATTGGAGACATTCTTTTGTTGAAGTGTTTTCCTCATGAACTCAACGACCTTGCTAAGGAAGACATATTTTCGCTGGACAAGCATACATATGAAATAGATATACGCATGCGGAGGAAGCGTCATGAAAAAATTCATTTTTCTCCTGCTTCTCTTTCTTTCCAGTTATATCGTTTACCGCGACCTTGTCATCGGAACGCTTCACCCTTCATCTGAAACAGCGGCAGCCGTTGTCCAGTCGAAACAGGCGGCCATCCCGTACCGGACGGTGACCATTCGCCCTGGCGATACGTTGTTGTCCATCATCGAGAAAGAACTCAACGGTCCATTGCCCGTTCCGCTCGAGCAGCTGATCCGTGATTTTGAACGGTTAAATCCAGGCGAACATGCGCAAACATTAAAAATCGGGAAAACTTATAAAGTGCCGATCTATCGCTAACCGGCGAATCGCTTGTCAAACGGCGGATGGCACTGTTACAATAATGCAGAAAGCGACTTGAATGTTAAAGGAGCGAATTCCCGTGGGTGAAATCATCCATCGTTCAAAGACTCGGCCGGTCCGCGTCGGTCCGCTGACAATCGGCGGCAGCAACGAAGTCATCATTCAAAGCATGACGACGACAAAAACGCACGATGTCGAAGCGACGGTGGCGCAAATCCACCGCCTCGAGGAAGCGGGGTGCCAAATCGTCCGCGTCGCCTGCCCGGACGAGCGGGCGGCTGAGGCCATACCGGAAATAAAAAAGCGAATCAACATCCCGCTTGTCGCCGACATCCACTTTGACTATAAATTGGCGCTGAAAGCGATCGAAGGCGGCGTCGATAAAATCCGCATCAATCCAGGCAACATCGGGCGCCGCGAAAAAGTCGAAGCGGTCGTGAAAGCGGCGAAAGAGCGCGGCGTACCGATTCGCATCGGCGTCAACGCCGGATCGCTGGAAAAACGCATTTTAGAAAAATATGGATATCCAACAGCCAACGGCATGGTTGAGAGCGCCTTATATCATATCCGCATTTTAGAAGAACTTGATTTTCACGATATTATCGTTTCGTTAAAAGCGTCCGACGTACGCCTCGCCATTGAAGCGTACGAAAAAGCGGCGCGCACGTTCGACTACCCGCTCCATGTCGGCATCACCGAAGCGGGAACGCTTTTTTCCGGCACGATCAAAAGCGCGGTTGGACTCGGCGCCATTTTAAGCAAAGGCATCGGCAATACGATCCGCGTTTCGTTAAGCGCCGACCCGGTTGAAGAGGTAAAAGTGGCGCGCGAAATTTTAAAAACGTTCGGACTCGCTTCCAATGCGGCGACGCTCATTTCCTGCCCGACGTGCGGGCGGATTGAGATCGATTTGATTCGCATCGCCAACGAAATCGAAGACTATATCGCCAAAATTCAAGCGCCGATCAAAGTCGCTGTGCTCGGATGCGCCGTCAATGGACCAGGGGAAGCACGGGAAGCCGACATCGGCATTGCCGGCGCCCGTGGCGAAGGCTTGTTGTTCCGCCACGGCAAAATCGTCCGAAAAGTACCCGAAGAGCAAATGGTGGAAGAGCTGAAAAAAGAAATCGACAAGCTGGCGGAAGAATACTTTGCAAAGCAAAAGGAAAACAAAGCCGCTCTGAAAGGCAACGCCGCCCAATGAGCGGAAGGTTCCTGCACAACGAGAAAGGGCGTCCCCGCTTGGGGACACCCTCGCTTTTTACGTATAAAACGGGATAATAAACAGGCGGACGAGAATAGCGATGACGCCGATGCCGATGGCCCACGCACCGAGCGTCTCTGCGCCGCGCCGGCGCGCGATAAACCCGACAATAATGCCGGCCGCCCCTAACAAAATCGGCCAAATAAACAAGGCGATGATGGACAGGGCCAAAGCGAGCCAGCCGAGCCCGGCGCCGTCCGCGCGTTCTTCGTCCCGTTCGTCGCCGCGGCGAATCGGTTCAGCGACTTCCGCCGCTGTTTCTTCCATAAAATTGCGTTCTGGTTCCTCTTTTCCGATCGATTGCACGTAACTTCCGTTATACGTGCGCTCGCGGTCGTCTGCCATATGCTTCCCTCGCTTTCCTAAAGTAAGAAGCATTATTAGTATGAGAAACCGGCGTTATTTTATCAGTGTGAATATTTTCTAACAGGAGGATGAAGCGGTGAAAAAACGGCTTGGCATCGACATTGACGGCACGGTGACATGTCCGAGCACGTTCATTCCGTATTTAAACGAAGCATTCGGCAAAGAGCTCGCATTAAACGACATTACGCAATACAATTTGGCGCCGTTATACGGCGTGGCGGAGGAAGAAATGGACCGCTGGCTTGAGGAAAACGAAGCGGATATTTATGAGAGGGCTCCGCTTGCCCGCTATGCGCTTGAGGTGATTGACAGCTGGAAAGACAAATACGAGCTGTATTACATCAGCGCCCGTGGCCGCCATTTGTACGATCTCACCGAGCGCTGGTTCCGGCGGCACGGCGTCCATTACCACCATATTGATCTGATTGGGTCGCACGACAAAATCGCCGCCGTCCGCCAATATAAGCTGTCGGCCTTCTTTGAAGACAAGTACGATAATGCCTGCGAAATCGCCGAAACATGCGGCATTCCCGTCATTTTGTTTGACACTCCGTACAACCAAGGCCCGCTCCCCGAAAACGTCATCCGCGTCAATAACTGGCTTGAAGCAAAGCGAGAAATCGAACAGCGCCTCCGGCCATAAACAAGGGGCTGATCCAAAACGCGAATGCGTTTTGGGATCAGCCCCTCTGTTGACATTGCGGACATGTGCCGTAAATTTCAAACTTATGGTCCGTGATCTCATACCCATCGAGCTGCGCCGCAAGCCCATCCATCGGACAAGCGTCAATCTTCTTCGTTTTTCCGCACTGGATGCAAATGAAATGATGGTGGTGGCGGCGGGCGCCGCAGGCAAAACGGAAATGTTTCTCCCCGGAAAGCTCGGTCATTTCCAAAATGCCAAGCAGCGCAAAGAGCGACAAATTGCGGTACACGGTATCAACGCTCAAGCCCGGATAGACGGGACGGAGCGCTTCAAGCACGTCTTTGGCCGTCAAGTATTTGTCGCTTTCGGCAAACAACTCAAGCATTTGTCTCCGTTTTTCCGTATATTTAAATCCTTTCTCTTTCATCAACTGCAACGCTTCGTCGATATTCATCGCTGCCGCCCCCTTTTCCATCTGAGTGCGAAAAGCAAAATGACAACCGCTGCGATGACGATCGTTCCACCCGGCGCCCAGTCTAGCTCATACGCCGCCCAAAGCCCGGCGATGACGGCCAGCTCCCCGAACAAAATCGAAAGCCCGATCATCTGTTTAAAACTTTTGGCGATGCGGATGCTCGCCGCCACCGGCAGCGTCATGAGCGACGAGATGAGGAGCACGCCGACGATGCGCATCGATGCAGCAATGACGAGCGCAACAAGCACAATAAACAAAAAATGGATCAATGTGGTGCGAACGCCGGAGACACGGGCGTATTCCTCGTCAAAGGAAAGAAGAAACAGCTCTTTGTAAAACGTCAAAATCACTATCGCGGCAGCTGCGGCGACAGCAAACGCTGTCCAAACGTCAGCACGGCTGACGGCGCTGACGCTGCCGAATAAATACGAAAACAAATCGGTCGTAAACCCGTTGGCCATCGAAATGAAAATGACGCTCAAGCCAAGACCGGACGACAACACGATTGGAATCGCAAGCTCTTCATAATGCCGATACACAGCGCGCAGCTTTTCGATAAACAGCGACCCGACGACGGAAAACCCCATTCCGATGTAAAGCGGGTTCCAGCTCGCGGCCGCCGGCGCCGATGAACTGAGCAAGAGCCCGGCGGCAATGCCCGCAAGCGTCACATGACTCAACGCATCAGCGATGAGCGACAGCCGCCGAACGACAATAAAAACGCCGAGCAATGGCGCCGTAAAACCGGTCAAAACGCCGGCAACAAACGCATTGCGCAAAAATTCGTATTGCCAAATGGCTTCCCACACGTGTCATTCCTCCACCGTCACCGTTTCATTCCGCTCGTTCATGCTCGTGAGAGAGAACGTGGAGCGGATGGCCATAAAACTGCGAAATCGCCTCGTTGCCAAGATGTTCGAACTCTTCCGCCTTTCCATGGAAATAGAGGCGCTTGTTCAAACAGGCGATATCGGTCACCCGGTCCGTGATCGTCCCGATGTCATGCGTCACTAAGATAAGCGTTAAGCCGCGGCGGTTCAAGTCGCCGAGCAGTTCGTAAAATTCATGCACATGGCGCGCATCCACGCCGACCGTCGGCTCGTCTAAAATGAGCAAATCCGGCTTGCTCGCCAGTGCGCGGGCGATAAATACCCGTTGTTGCTGGCCGCCGGACAGCTCCGCGATATTGCGCTTTGCCAGGCCGCTCAACCCAACGGCCGCGAGCGCCGCTTCGACCGCACGGCGGTCTTCGTGTGTCAGCGGCCGAAATAAGCCGCGTTTGGCCGCCAACCCACTCGCCGCCACTTCCTCAACCGTCGCCGGAAAGCTGCGGTTGAAGCTGTTCGCTTTTTGCGACACGAAACCGATTCGATGCCATTCGCGAAACGATTCAATCGGCTCGCCGAACAAAAAAATGCGGCCGCTGTTCGGTTTTAACAAGCCGAGCACACATTTGAGCAGCGTCGATTTTCCCGAGCCGTTCGGGCCGACCAATCCTAAAAATGCCCCTTTCGGCACCGTTAAACTAACATGCTCAAGCACGTTCTCTTTTTCATAGCGGAACGAAACATCCTCCATTTGCACAACAAGCCCATTTTCCATGGCCGTTCTCCCTTGCTAATTCAGAATCATTCCGATTTGCTTCACTATGCAAGTATACCCCACCATCCGCGTTTTGTAAACCTCAATGAATCGCTGATTTAAAGCGGGCTCCGCGCACTTCATGCGTCGGCATAATGGTGATGAACGCATCCGGATCGATTTCATTGACGATCGATTTTAGTTTTGTTACTTCCAAGCGCGTGACGACTGCATAAATGATTTCCTTTTGCTCGTCCGTATATCCGCCTTTGCCGAGCAATTTCGTTGTCCCGCGTCCGAGCCGGTGCAAAATGGCGTCGGAAATTTCCTCATAATGATCGGTCACAATAAAGGCCGCCCGCGTCTCGTCAAGCCCTTCAATGACCGCATCGATCGTTTTTGAGGCGATGTAGTACGTCATCACCGAATACATGGCCGGCTCGAGGCCAAACACAAACGCCGCCCAGCCAAAAATAAAAACGTTGACAAACATGACAAACTCGCCGACCGAGAACGGGATTCTTTTCGTCATCAAAATCCCTAAAATTTCCGTCCCATCGAGCGATCCGCCATGACGGATGACCAATCCGACGCCAAGACCGAGCGACAACCCGCCAAAAACGGTGGCTAAAATCGGCTCGGTTGTCAGCGGGGAAAGATGGTGAAATGCTCGTTCGGTGACGCCGAGGATCACGACGCCTAAAATCGTTGACAGCATGAACGTTTTCCCGATTTGCTTGTAGCCGAAATACATGAACGGGGCGTTTAAGAGGATGACGAGCGTGGCGAAATTGAGCAGCCGCCATTCGTCCGGAGTCACGTAGTCCAGAATCAGCGATATGCCAATGATGCCGCCGTCGATCATTTTGTTTGGAACGAGCAGCCGCTCGATGGCAAACGCCGCCAAAGAGGCGCCGATGGCGATCATCAACACCCGATACAACACATGGCCTAACGGTTCTTTTTTATGCTGTTTTGGCGCCAAACTACCACCCTTTCCCTTTTTATTTTTTTATTATACCATACACGCCTTTTCCATTCACGTCATATGATGGAACAGAAGCAAGGAGGCGGCTGCGATGAACATTTACCAACAGCTTGTCAAGCAAAAATTAAAAACGATCACCCCGGAAGAACTCGTTGCGTACAGCCGAGAGTACGGCTTGCCGATCACGGTCAGCCAAGCGAAGAAAATTCTTCATCTCGCCCGGACGAACGACATTAACGTCTTTGACCCCGAGGAGCGGAAAAAATGGGTGCGAGAGTTAGCGAAAATCACTTCGCCAGACATCGCTCGAAAAGCGAACGAGCTATTTTTGAAATTCGTGCAAAAAAAATAAAAGGGCATATAGCCCTTTTTTCATTCCGCCCCAGCGGTGATTTTTTCAAGCAACTGGTCATCGAACGACTGCGCCCGCAGCATGGCAATTTCGTGCTTGTACGGCGGTTTTTTGTTGTTTTTGTCTTCGCCCACGTATGGGGTTTCTAAAATTTTCGGAATATCCTCAAGCTGCGGATGATGGACGATATAGTTGAGCGCAGCAAACCCGATATGGCCGAAACCGATGTTTTCATGGCGGTCTTTCCGGCTGCCGCGCGGGTTTTTGCTGTCGTTGATGTGCAGTACTTTCAGCCGCCCGAGGCCGATGATCCGGTCAAACTCCTCAAGAACGCCGTCAAAATCGTTGACGATGTCATAGCCGGCGTCATGCGTATGGCACGTATCAAAGCAAACGGACAGCTTATCATTATAGGCGACGCCGTCGATAATGTACGCTAGCTCCTCAAACGTCCGCCCGCATTCCGACCCTTTGCCGGCCATCGTTTCCAGGGCAATTTCGACCGTCTGCTCGCGCGTCAACACTTCATTCAGTCCGCGAATAATTTGCCGAAGTCCGGCTTCCACCCCTGCGCCGACGTGAGCGCCTGGATGGAGCACAAGCTGTTTGGCTCCAATGGCTTCCGTCCGCTCGATTTCCGCGCGCAAAAAGTCGACGCCTAGCGAAAACGTATCGAGATTGGTCGTATTGCCGATATTGATGATATACGGGGCGTGGACGACAATCTCTTCGATGCCGTGCGCTTGCATATGCTGGCGCCCGGCTTCGATGTTGAGCTCTTCAATCGACTTGCGCTTTGTGTTTTGCGGCGCCCCGGTGTAAATCATAAACGTGTTCGCTCCGTAGGAGGCCGCTTCCTCGCTGGCGGCCAGCAGCATTTTCTTTCCGCTCATGGAAACATGTGAACCGATTTTTAACATGTTCTTCTCTCCCTTTTCTTTGCGTTAAAGGCGGACGGCTATTATGATTTTTTGAAGCGGCCAAGCCGCTTTTTCTTCTTCTCCAGCTCCGCGCGCAACTTTTTTTTGTAGCCCGGCTTCACCTGCTTCGTTTTTTTCAGTTTGGCGAAAAGCAGCGCCAGTTCGTCATCCTTTTCGCCCGCCCGCTTGCTCCGCCGGTTCCACGGCGGCAGCTCCTTCCATTCGCCGCGCACGAAATCACGGTGGACAAACGAAATTCCCATTTTTTCCAACCGAGCAATCGCATCTTGGTCAGACGGCTCGTAAATCGTCGCCGCAATGCCGCTATAGCCAGCGCGCGCCGTCCGTCCGGCCCGGTGAATATAAAACTGCAGATCATCAGGCAACTCGTAGTTGATGACATGACTGACGCCTTCAATATCGATGCCGCGCGCCGCCAAATCGGTCGCGACGACATATTGAAACTCCAAATCGCGGATAAGATTCATCATCTTTCTCCGCTCGCGCGGCGTCAAATCGCCGTGCAGCACGCCGACTTTCAACCCTTGCTCAGCGAGACGGTCGGCGACCTCGTCAGCCATTTTCCTTGTGTTGACAAATACGATGGCCAAATACGGGTTGTAGCTGAGGAGCACATCACGGAGCAGTTTTGTTTTCTCGCGTCCACGCAGCGGGATGAGCACATGTTCGATGTTTTCGTTCGCCGTCCGCTTCGGGTCGACGTGGACAAAGGTCGGGTTTTCCATATATTTTTTCAAAAACGGCTTCAGCTTTTCCGGAATCGTCGCTGAAAAGACGAGCATTTGCAAGTCTTTCGGCATCCGGGCGGCGATTTGGTCGACATCAGTGATAAAGCCCATATCGAGCATCAAGTCAGCTTCATCGACGACAAGGATGTGGGCCGTATGCACATCAAGCGCCTGCTCGCGAATGAAATCGTTGATGCGCCCCGGCGTGCCGATGACAATATGCGGCTGCACGTTGAGCTTTTCGAGCGCTTTTTGCTTATCCGTCCCGCCGATCAAGCAACGGGCGACGATCATCCGATCTTTCGGGCAAAACTTCGTAATTTTCAGCGTTTCGTGATAAATTTGCGTCGCTAACTCGCGCGTCGGCACCGTGATGACGGCTTGCACTTCGGCGCGTTCCGGCTTGATTTTTTCAATGATCGGCAATAAGTACGCATGTGTTTTTCCCGTTCCGGTTTGCGATTGGCCGACCATGCTTTCGCCGCGCAGCGCCCCCGGAATGATGCGCTCTTGAATTTCCGTCGGTTTATAAAAACGAAGCGTCTTGATCGCTTCGATGATAAACGGCTGAAATGAAAAACGAGTGAACTGCGTTTCTGTCATCAAGCACCACTCCCTTCTATGAAATAAATGCAACTGGAAGGTTTCCCATCTCGTTGGCCCAAAAGCGTGCCGTCTATTTTTCCGACTGTCGGCGGCAAGCTTTGACGCGACGGAAGACGGAACAACCAACCGTTTCACAAATCCATGCATCGGTCTGGAAGCGGTATGGTTCGATCACCCGACAGTCGATCAAATACTGGCTGGCTCCATAAAAAAGCGTAAACGTGAACATTTTAAATGGCATATGGGCACCGCTTCGTCCGCTTCATCATTATAGCGAATCGCTGCCCCCTGCCGCAACTAAAGACGATCCTGCAACAAACCTTTCCCGCCTTGCCCGCATATTGTAGAAAGGAGGACATTCGTTCATCCGCACGACCGAAAGGAGGAAGCTGCTATGAGATACAGTCGGCCCCCGATGATGTCTTCTCCGTTTGCCGGAAGGCCGCCATCCCCGTTCGCCCGCATGCCGGCGCCGCCTTTTGGCCCCAGCGGCCCCGGCGGCTTCTTGGCCCGCTTGTTTTCGCGCGGGCAGCCGCCGGCTGCTGCATCGTCTCCGTGGGGGCTGCCGTTGCTGTCCAACGCCGCTAACACCGCCGCATCCAACACGGGCGGCGGCTTGGTTGGCATGTTAAACAACGTGCAAAAAATGCTTGGCATCGCACAAAACGTCATGCCGATGGTGCAACAGTATGGACCGCTCATCCGCAATCTTCCGGCGATGATCCGCATTTTCCGCGAGTTGAAACCGGCCGATGAAGGGGAAGGCGAAACAACGTCGGAAAGCGCACCGGCCAACGAAACGAAACAAAAGCCGGCCGCCAAGGCGCCAAAAAAACGCTCCGTTCCGCAGGCAAAGCGCGAAGAGCCGCAAGAAAAAGAAGCACCGGCCGCCCCGAAGCCTTCCAAGCCGAAACTGTATATCTAGTTTCTTTCCCCGCCCTAGCGCACCCGCTGTTTAGGGCGGTTATTCTTTGTCTTCTCCCCGGTGCTCCGATATAATGGAAGGTGAACAACCGCCGCACAACCGGCGGCAGGGAGGGAATATGATGGAAGTGATTAAAATTACCCCGCGCGGGTATTGCTACGGGGTGGTCGATGCAATGGTCATCGCCCGCAACGCGGCGTTGGACCCATCTTTGCCGCGTCCGATTTACATTCTCGGCATGATCGTCCATAATAAGCACGTCACGGACGCGTTTGCCGAAGAAGGCATCATCACGCTCGATGGAGAAAATCGTTTGGAAATTTTGGAAAAAATCGACCAGGGCACCGTCATTTTCACCGCCCACGGCGTCTCACCGGAAGTAAAAAAACGAGCGCTCGAAAAGGGACTTGTCACGATTGATGCGACATGCCCCGATGTGACAAAAACGCATCGGCTCATCGAACAAAAGCTCGCCGATGGCTACGATATTATCTATATCGGCAAAAAAGGACATCCGGAACCGGAAGGAGCGGTCGGCATCAATCCGGAAAGAATCCATCTTGTGGAAACCATTGATGATGTCGAACGGCTGTCCATTCACAATGAGCGCATCATGGTGACGAACCAAACGACGATGAGCCAATGGGACGTCGCCGACATCATGGCGAAAGTGAAAGAAAAATACCCGCACGTGGAAATGCATAAAGAAATTTGCCTGGCCACCCAGCTTCGACAAGAGGCGGTCGCTGAGCAGGCGAAGGAAGCCGATGTGACGATCGTCGTCGGCGACCCGCGCAGCAACAACTCGAACCGCCTCGCCCAAGTATCGGAAGAGATCGCCGGCACGAAGGCGTATCGCGTCGCTGATGTGACGGAAATCGACATCAACTGGATTAAAGATGCGAAAAAAGTCGCTGTCACCGCCGGCGCTTCCACCCCGACGCCGATTACGAAAGAAGTGATCGACTTTTTGGAGCAGTTTGACCCGAACGACCCATCGACATGGAAGAGGGAACGGAAAGTGCCGCTGCAAAAAATCTTGCCGAAAGTGAAAACAAAGAAAGAAGAGTGACGGTTGTTTCATCCATAAAGAGAGGCTGTCTTGGACAAACGGTTGAACCGCTCATCCAGGACAGCCTTTTTCGTTGGCCGTTCATACGAACTGAAACGGATCAGTATGGACGCTGGAAGCAACCACTTCTGCCTCCCATTGACGTTTCGAGAGCTCAGTGATTAAGTATCGGGCTACGCCTTCTTTCATGATTTTTTCTACATTATGTCCCGGATCAATGATGTGAAGGCCGAGCGCTTGGGCGTCATGGGCGGTGTGGTAATACACATCCCCTGTCACGTATACGTCCGCCCCGGCCGATGCGGCGGCAGCGACAAACTTATTCCCATCCCCGCCAAGCACCGCGACCGTTTGCACAAGATCATCCAGCCGGCCAACGACGCGCACCGCCGGAACGGAAAACGCCGTTTTCACCTGCTCGGCAAAAGCGCCAAGCGTCACCGGCTGCGGCAGCCGGCCAATGCGCCCGAGCCCGAAGCGGCGGCCTTCATTGTCAAGCGGATAGATATCATAGGCCACTTCCTCATACGGATGAACAGCCAGCATCGCCTGAATCGCTTCCCGTTCAAGAGAGGCCGGCACGATCGTTTCGATGCGCACTTCCTCAACTTCCTCGAGCCGCCCTTGCTCGCCGATGAACGGCCGCGCCCCTTCGTGCGGCAAAAACGTGCCGACGCCGCGGCTGTTGAACGTGCAATGGCTGTAGCGGCCGATATGCCCGGCGCCGGCATCGCCTAAGGCCTTCCGCACCACCTCAGCATGCGTCACCGGCACATAAACAACGAGCTTTTTCAACGGTTCGGTATACGTCGGCACAAGCACAGCCGTATCGTTTAAGCCGAGCGCCTCGGCAAGCCAATCGTTCAGACCGCCATCGGCCACATCCAAATTCGTATGGGCGGCGTACACCGCAATGTCATGCTTGATGCACGCGGCGATCATCCGCCCGTGCCCATCATCAGTCAGCAATTGCTTCAGCGGGCGGTACAGCGGCGGGTGGTGGGCGATGATTAAATCCACTTGCTGATCGATCGCTTCGACAACGACATCTTCGAGCACATCGAGAGCGATCATCACTTTTTTGACCGGCTTGTTTAGCGTCCCGATTTGCAGACCGATCCGATCCCCTTCCAGCGCCAACTGTTTCGGAGCAAGCTGCTCAAGAAGCTGAATGATTTCATAGCCGTACGGAACGCGGCTCATAACAACGCCTCCTCCACCAATTGAACTTTTCTCTCCAGTTCACGCTTTTTCCGCTCAGCCGCTTCACTTTGCCCTTTGGCCGTCAAATCAGCGATGATCCGTTTCCAATTTTCAATCTCGCGCTTCCACTTTTCGCGGAACACCTCGCTGTTTTCCCGGCGCAAAAACGGTCCAAGGAGCAGCTCCGCCTCAAGATGTCGGTAAGGCCGTCGGGGGGCGCCAGGCTCGGCGACGAGTACTTCATAAATTTGCCCATCTTCTTTCAAAATGCGCTCAGCCACGAGCTCCCACCCATGATCAAGAAGCCAACGGCGAACAAGTTCCGCACCGATGTTCGGTTGCAAAATGAGCCGTTTGACACCGGCAAGCTTTTCCTTTCCGTCGCCCAAAATGCGGGCGATAAGCGCCCCACCCATGCCGGCGATCGTGATGCAGTCCGCCTCCCCCGGGGCAAGGACCGAAAGCCCATCCCCTTTGCGCACGGAAATGAGATGAGAAAGCCCGGACTTCTCGACTTGCTGCTGCGCTAGGCGGAACGGTCCGTCCGCCACCTCGCCGGCAATGGCTTTTGATGCGCAGCCGTGCAAGCAGGCATAGCAAGGCAAATACGCATGATCCGACCCGATGTCAGCAAGCACCGCCCCTTTTGGAATGAATGAGGCGACCGTTTCCAGCCGTTTCGACAGGCGAAATTCGTTCATAGCACCGCAATGGCAACCAACCTTCCGCCACCTGCAGCGCGAAGGCGGTTCGCCTTCCCCTCCTTTCCTCTCCAACACCGCGCGCCTCTATTGTACTAAACAAAACATCCCCTTGCCAAAAAGCAAAGGGATGTTCACCATCCATTATTTTAAACCGGCGAGCCATTTCGCCATGGCATCGGCTTTATCCGCCGGCACAAGCCCTGGCGGCATGTTGCCGCGCCCGTGTTGGATGACGTCTTTAATTTGGTCCATCGACAGCCGTTGCCCGACCCCTTTCAACGATGGACCGACGCCGCCTTCATAGTTTTGGCCGTGACAGCCAGAACACGTTTGTTGGTAAAACTGTTCTGGGTTGAATTCGGCCGTTTGTTCCGTTTTTTCGCCGCCTTTTTTCTCTTTGGCCATTTCCTTCGCATCGCCTAGCCCTTTAAACGACAAGACGAACGTCAGCACAATCCCGAATGCCATGATGATGAAAAACGGGATGAGCGGATTGCGGTTCATCTCTTTTACCTCCCTTATGTATAATGAAGAACGCTGCAAACAATTTTATTTTACTGTAAATAATGGACAAGGAAAAGCCCTAAGTTGCCGAAAAGGCAACAACACGCCTCAGCGCCACCAGATGGCGGCGGTTACAAGCAACGCCCCGCTGACAGCGGCGAGCGAAAAGTAGCGAAGGTGAAGCAGGCGGCCGACAACAAACCAGAGAACACAGTTTCCGAGCACGACAGCTACTAGCGCACCCGTTTGCCTGGGAAAATACCGATCAACCTCAAGAATGGATGCCATAAGCAAAATCCAGGCGCTTCCGATGAGCGGAAAGTGAAGGAGCTCTCGCTTGTTCCGCCACCGCCAACAAAAGAACAAGCAGGCAGCCAAAAATAGGGCGAAAAGGAGCGTTTGCAAAACGAATGACAATTCAGTAAAATAAATGACAAGAGCAGCGGCTGGAAGCAATAAACAGAGACCAGCGGCGAGCGAGCTGCGCCACCGTCGTCCGTGCGAACGGGCGTCTCCTTCCGTGTACAACGCGAGCAAATAGTCGCAATAATGTTCCGGCAGAAGGCGCGAACGTTTCCAATATTCGATTTCTTGGATGATCGTTTCCCGTCGTTGCCGATTCATAGATAGACCACCTTTCCCATAAAGAAAGAAAAAATAGTTTACTTCCGAAGAAGTAAACTATCGAACAAACCGGTCACTCTAAAAAGTCTTTCAGCCGTTTGCTGCGGCTTGGATGACGCAGCTTGCGCAACGCTTTGGCTTCAATTTGACGGATGCGTTCGCGCGTCACGCCGAACACTTTGCCGACTTCTTCGAGCGTCCGCGTCCGTCCGTCGTCAAGCCCGAAGCGGAGACGCAACACATTTTCCTCGCGATCCGTCAGCGTATCAAGCACATCTTCGAGCTGCTCTTTCAACAGCTCGTAAGCAGCGTGCTCGGATGGCGATGTCGCGTCTTGGTCTTCGATGAAATCGCCAAGATGCGAGTCATCTTCCTCGCCGATCGGCGTCTCGAGCGACACCGGTTCTTGAGCGATTTTCAAAATTTCCCGCACTTTTTCCGGTGTCAAATCCATTTCCTCGGCGATTTCTTCCGGCGTTGGTTCGCGCCCGAGGTCTTGGAGCAATTGCCGTTGGACGCGGATCAGTTTATTGATCGTTTCGACCATATGAACCGGGATGCGGATCGTCCGCGCCTGATCGGCGATCGCCCTTGTGATGGCTTGGCGGATCCACCAGGTCGCGTACGTGCTGAACTTGTAGCCTTTCCGATAGTCAAACTTTTCGACCGCCTTGATCAGCCCCATGTTCCCTTCTTGAATCAAATCAAGAAAGAGCATGCCGCGGCCGACATACCGTTTGGCGATGCTGACGACGAGGCGGAGGTTCGCTTCCGTCAGCCGGCGTTTCGCTTCTTCATCGCCTTGCTCGATCCGTTTCGCCAGCTCGATTTCTTCTTCCGCCGACAACAGCGGCACGCGGCCGATCTCCTTCAAGTACATGCGCACCGGGTCATTGATTTTGACGCCGGGAGGAACGGACAAGTCATTTAAGTCGAATTCTTCCTCTTTGGCCAAGTCGTCGATGTCCGGATCGGCTTCAAGGTCGGATTCGCTGATCACTTCAATGCCCTGCTCAGCGAGGTATTCATAATACTCATCCATCTGGTCGGAGTCCAAATCAAAGCCAGACAACCGCTCAGCGATTTCCTCATAGGTGAGGATCCCCCGCTTTTTGCCGAGCTCAGCGAGTTGCTCTTTCACTTGTTCAAGCGATTCGCCGGCAGCTTCAGCCTGCTTTGATTGGGCTGGTTTTTCAGCCATTTCATTACCTCCTTTAAAAACTCATACCACCATGTTATGAAGAAGATAACATTTTTTTCATCTCAATCATCTCTTTCGCGATGCGGGCGGCCGTCAAAAAGTCTTTTCTTCGCTCCGCTTCCGTCTTTTCTTGCTCTTTTTCCTTTAGCATTAACCATTTCGGGTGATTCAACACATGCCGGATGCAATCGGCAAGCTCCCGATCGGAAACGTCGTCTGCGACCAACAAAAGCGACAGCTCGCTCGCCAGCGTCCGCAACTCGCCGGGAAGCCGAGACATGAGCGCGCTGGGGTCGGCTTCATGCCCCTCTTCGTAAAAGGCGTAAATGTAAGCAGCCAACGCCCGATGCTCTTCGATATTAAATCGGCCGCCGACCTGCTCCTGAACGATGAACGCCACATCGCGGCTCCGCATCATATGGGCAAGCAGCAACCGCTCGGCATTTTGAAAGGCCGGAAGCAATTTTTTCGTCAATGCCGGCCGGACCGGTTTTCCGCCGTCATTCACCTGCGGCTTTGGCTGTTCCGGCTTGGAGCGGGACAACTGTTCGTAAAGCGCGGAGAGCGACAACGAAAACTCATCCGCAAGCTGGCGCATATAATAATCTTTTTCCACCGGGCTCGACAGCTTGCTGATTTCTCGGAGCGCTTCCTCGATATAACGGAGCCGGTCGCCTTCTTCCTGCAAATTTTTTCCCCGCCGCAAACGATCCATTTTAAACGCCATGAGCGGCCGGGCGGCGGCGATCTCTTCGGCAAAACGGTCGGCGCCGCAAGTGCGTATATATTCATCTGGATCCAGCCCGTCCGGGAGCAACGCTACCTTCACGCGGCACCCGAACGCGCTCAATTGTTCGGCGGCGCGCCAGGCGGCTTCCGTTCCGGCGCTGTCGCCGTCATAGCAAATCGTGACCGTTTCCGCATGGCGGCGCAAAATGCGTGCCTGCTCCTCGGTCAGCGACGTTCCCATCGTTGCCACCACATAGTCAACGCCGGCCTGCACGGCAGAGATGACATCGGCAAACCCTTCAACGAGCAGCGCCTCTTGACGCTTGCGGATTGACACGCGCGCCTCGTGAAAAAAATACAAAAGCGTGCCTTTGCGGAAAATCGGCGTTTCTGGGCTGTTCATGTACTTTGGTTGCCCGTCGCCGAGCAGACGGCCGGAAAAACCAACCGTCTCGCCGCGATGATCATGGATCGGAAACATAATCCGATTCCGGAAGCGGTCGACGTATCGCCCGTCTTCTTTTTTCACCAACAAGCCCGCCTTTTCCATCAACACCAACGGAAACGAACGGCTCTCCAGCAACCTGACGGCGGCATCAGGAACATCCGGCGCATAGCCGATTTCAAATCGGTCGATCGTTTCTTTTGTCCACCCGCGCACCTGCAAATAATCGAGCGCGGCTTGTCCTTCTTTTGTATGGACAAGCAAATGATGGTAAAATCGTTTCAACAACGTGTGTGCTTCGACCATCGCCTTCGCCTCGTCGGCCCGGCTGCCATCACTCCCGCGGCTGTCCAGCTCATAGGCGGACAAGTCGATCCCTGCTTTGGCCGCAAGACGTTTCGCCGCTTCCACAAACGGAATGCCTTCGATATCCATTAAAAACGTAAAGGCATTCCCCCCTGCCCCGCAGCCGAAGCAGTGGAAAATTTGCTTTTCTGGGGAAACGGAAAACGATGGCGTCTTTTCTCCATGAAACGGGCATAAGCCAAAATAGTTGCGGCCTTGCTTTTTCAACTGGACGTATTCGCCAATGACGTCAACGATGTCAACGCCGCGGCGGATGGCTTCAATCGTTTCCTCGGGAATGCGATGTCCCATACGAACAACCCCGTATCGTATTTATTCTCGGCAGCAAGCCGATTTTCCTTTCCATTTCGACAAATTTTTTCAAAACGTTCGTTTCGCCCCCTTGCCCGTAAAGTCGGCTGGCTTGATCATCCGCTTCCCGCCCCTCAGCCCGCCGTCTGGACAAAGATTCATCAGAGCGGTGCATCTCGAAGATGCGCTTCGGTATATTATATTTCAGCAAGAAAAAGAAAATTTCACTTTTTTCTTGATGATCTTATGCAGCAGATGACCGCGCTCTCAAAGCAAGGGTTGCTTTACACCCCCTATTATTCTACACCATCGCAAAAAAATCCTGCTTTTTTGCCGAATGATTGACAACTTTGTCGAAAATCTTTTTTTCGTTCTTCTTGACAAGCGGCTATAAATAGTTTACTCGTCTCATGGCCGCTCTAAACCTATATAGGTCATTTTTCTCGCAATTTTTTATTATAATATAAATCGCGGCAATATGCCATAAGAAAACGCACGACTCCAAATCAAGAAATCGTGCGGATGAGGCGAAGCTAGCGCTTCAACTTTTTCATAATGATGCTCGCCGTCTCTTCGACCGCCTTGTTCGTCACATCGATGACGTCGCAGCCGATTTTTTTCACGACTTCATCAAAATAAGCGAGCTCCTCTTTGATTCGATCCATATTGGCGTAAATCGCCTGGTCGTTCAGGCCGAGCGATTTCAGCCGCTCGCGGCGGATCGAAAGCAGTTTATCCGGACTGATTTTCAAGCCGAAGCATTTCCCCGGACCGACTCGAAACAGCTGCTCCGGCGGCTCGACCTCTGGAACGATCGGCACATTCGCCACTTTCAGCCGCTTATGCGCCAAATATTGCGACAGCGGTGTTTTCGATGTGCGCGATACGCCGATGAGCACGATATCGGCGCGCAAAATGCCGCGCGGGTCGCGCCCGTCATCGTATTTGACGGCAAATTCGATCGCTTCAATCTTTTTGAAGTAATCTTCGTCAAGTACGCGCACTTGACCCGGCTCATATCTTGGCGTCAGCTGGAACAAATGGCTCATCTTTTCAATGAGCGGACCGATGATATCGTATGCGACGACCCCTTCGCGCGCCGCTTCGGCGAGCAAGAATTCCCGCATCTCCGGAACGACGAGCGTAAACGCGATAATGGCGCGGTTCATTTTCGCTAAAGCGACGACTTCAGCCAATGTCGTTTTATCTTCCACATACGGGACGC
Source organism: Geobacillus sp. G4 (assembly GCF_040327975.1). Classification (NCBI taxonomy): domain Bacteria; kingdom Bacillati; phylum Bacillota; class Bacilli; order Caryophanales; family Anoxybacillaceae; genus Geobacillus; species Geobacillus sp. G4. The sequence continues at coordinate 32,612 of NZ_JBEPJY010000003.1, read as the reverse complement.
GTTTCACTTGAATCGGCGAGGCGTGAAACTGGCTGGCCGCCGCTTTGACGACAAGCTCGGCCGTTTCCCCGCCGGAATCGGATACGACGTAAACAAGGCGCTGGTTCATTCTTCTCCTCCTTTGTTTGGATTTAGTCCTCTTTGGCTAGCGACACGAATGCTTTCGTTATATTCGTTTTCGTAATACGGCCGATCACTTCATATCCTTTCTCCGTTTTGCGCACGACCGGCATGGCATCGATCTGTTTTTCAATCAGCTGTTCAGCCACGTCAATGAGCGGGTCGTCCTTGTAGCAAACGGCGATGTTCGGCATCCGCGTCATAATAATATTGACCGGGATCGCCGTCAGTTCCTGCTTGCCGAGGCTTGCGCGCAACAAATCTTTGCGCGACAAAACGCCCGCAAGCAACGACTCGTCATCGACGACAAACAGCGTGCCGACGTCCTCTAGAAACATTGTGACGATCGCATCATAGACGCTCACATTCTCATTGACGACAACCGGAATCGATTGGTAATCCTCGACTTTCATCTTTTTCATTTTATCGGCGAACAGCTGCTTGCCGGTTTTTCCCGTATAGAAATAGCCGACGCGCGGCCGTGCTTCCAAGTAGCCAGCCATCGTCAAGATGGCCAAATCCGGCCGCAGCGTCGCCCTCGTTAAGTTCAGTTTCTCAGCGATGCTTTCTCCGGTGATCGGCCCGTAGTCTTTCACAATTTGCAAAATCTGCTCTTGGCGTTTATTTAGTTCGATCGTCGTTCACCACCTTGCCAAAAAAGGTCCCACACGCTATCACTCTCATTTATATTATACTACACGCCCCATTCACAATGAAAATGATGCTCCTTGCCCTCCGTCGGGGCTGAGCTTGTCTTTCAGTTCACCGATTTGCTGCAAAAAACGCTTCGTCTTCAGCGACAGGCCGGCATATTCATCATAATAGGCGGACAATACGGCGCCCAGCTCCATCTTTGTGCTTTCTTTCACCGATATGGATCCAAGCCGAGCAAGATCGATATGAAAAAAGAGGCGCAACAGCCGGACGGAAGCCGAAGAGAGCGGGAACCGATGGGGATCGGACGCCTCGCAGCGATGGCAAAGGAAGCCCGCCTCCTTGACGGAAAACGAGAAGCGCCCCTCCGTCGCCCCGCAGCGGGCACAACGGTCCAGCACCGGCGGAATGCCAAGCACTGCAAGCATTTTCATTTCGTAAATGAACGTCAAAATCTCTAAATCGCGGCCTTCGCTCATATATTGTAGTGTCTGCAAAAGAAGCTCAAACAAGTACGGATTGCGCTTTTGCTCTTCCGTGCTTTTGTCGGTGAGCTCTACAATATACACCGCATAGGCGGCGGCAAACAAATCTTCGCGCAGCGCCCGCATCGAGTCGATGAGCTCTCCCTGGTGAAGAACGCCGACGCCGCGGCTGCGGCGGATGACATAATGGCCGTATGAGAGCGGCTGCGTAACAGCAGAAAGGCGGCTGCTTGGCTTTTTCGCTCCCCTTGCCATCGCAGCCACCTTTCCCCATTCTCGGGTAAACAATGTGACAATTTTATTTGTTTCGCCATAATCGACCGTCCGCATGACGATCGCTTCACACGTTTCGAACATCCCCTCACCACCGCTTCTACCAACAACGATGCTACGAGATCGGCTGGTCGATTTCTTTCTGTTCAGCGTTTTGCTCTTCACCGCCAAACTGTTGCTCTCGTTCCAACTCTTTAAATAGGAGGTACGTGTCGATATTGCCTGTTTGGCTAAACAACTTCCACGTAAACTCAAGCATGGAATGACACCTCTTTCCGCCTGCAGGCATTGCGTATTGGTGGTTTACCTATAGGTTGGCTCAGGCAAAAACGGTTTATGTCGCGTAAAATTTTCTAACCGTCAATACTCGTCTTCACGGAACCCGAAATCACGCAGCTGCGAAAGGCGGTTGCGCCAGTCTTTTTGCACTTTGACCCACAGTTCCAAAAACACTCTTGACCCAAGCAGCGCTTCGATGTCAGCGCGCGCCCGCTGTCCGATTTCCTTCAGCATCCGGCCTTGCTTGCCGATGATGATTCCTTTTTGCGAATCGCGCTCCACAACGATCACCGCGCTAATGTACACCGTTGGCGACCCTTCTCGCCGCTCGATGCGTTCGACGACGACAGCAATCGAGTGCGGAACTTCCTCGCGCGTTAAGTGAAGCGCTTTCTCGCGAATGAGCTCGGCGATGATAAACTGCTCCGGATGGTCAGTAATCTGGTCCGGCGGATAATATTGCGGCCCTTCCGGCAACCGCTCTTTAATTTGCTCAAGCAGGCGGTCGACATTGTTCCCTTCAAGCGCCGAAATCGGCACGATTTCAGCAAACGGGTACAAATCTTTGTATCGGTCAATGAGCGGCAGCAATTCATCCGGATGGACGCGGTCGATCTTATTGATGACTAAAAACACCGGGGTGTCCACTTCTTTCAGCCGTTCGATGATGAACGCCTCACCGCGCCCAAATCCTTCCTCGGCATTGACCATAAACAAAATCAAATCCACTTCGCGAAGCGCATTGAGCGCCACTTTCATCATAAAGTCGCCGAGCTTATGCTTCGGTTTGTGCACCCCAGGCGTGTCGATAAAGATGATTTGCGCGTCATCGTCCGTGTACACGCCTTGAATCTTATTGCGCGTCGTTTGCGGTTTATCGCTCATAATCGCGATTTTTTGCCCGATGACGCGGTTTAAAAACGTCGACTTTCCTACGTTTGGTCTTCCGATAATGGCAACAAATCCTGATTTGTATCCTTCTTTACGCATGCAAATCCTCCGCTGAAAAAGCTTCTGGCAGCAATTCGCTGACTGTCATGACTTTCACATCGCCTTTGAGGTTGGCTAAAATGACTTTCATATCGCCGTGGCAAAGTTCGGCGATCACTTGGCGGCATGCGCCGCACGGCGGCACCGGGCGGGGAGTGTCGGCGATGACCGCAAGAGCAGTGAACTCCTTCTCCCCTTCCGAATATGCCTTAAACAACGCGGTCCGCTCCGCACAATTGCACACGCTGTAGGCGGCGTTTTCAATGTTGCAGCCGCGGTACACACTGCCGCCTTTCGTCAACAGCGCGGCGCCGACTGGAAACTTCGAGTACGGCACGTAGGCGAGTTCGCGCGCTTTTTTCGCTTCGACAATGAGCTGCTCAATCTCCACGAGTTGACTCTTCCTTTCCTGCAAGCAAACGCTGCTTTCTTTTATTTTACAAAAAAACGCCATCCATTTCATCATTTGAAATCAAAATGTAACAGAAAAATTCGAATTTTCTCTCTCATTCGTTTAGCGAAGATGCGGCCAAAACAGCAAAATGCCGATCACAACCGCAAATCCGGCCGCCGCGAGCACCGCCGCGGCAGCGATGTCTTTCGCCGCTTTCGCCAACGGATGAAACTCACCCGTCGCCAAATCGACGGCGCGCTCAATAGCCGTGTTGACAAGCTCAAGCGCAATGACCGTGCCGACCGCCATGAGCAGCACGATCCACTCCCAGCGCGACAGCCCAACGACCCACCCGGCGGCAAAGACGACAACAGCGGCCGCCAAGTGGAAGCGCAAATGAGCTTCCTCTTTCACCGCCGCCTTCATTCCCGCCCACGCCCAAGCAAACCGGTCTCGCTCTCGTTTGCCGCGCATTATCTTGTCAACCCGAACCTCGCCAAGATGTCTTCCTGCTTGGCGAACATGACGCGCTCTTCCTCTTCTGTCCCATGATCGTAACCAAGCAGGTGCAAGAAACCGTGCACAGCCAAAAACCCGAGCTCGCGCATGAACGAATGTCCATAGGCTGCCGCCTGCTCTTTTGCCTTCGGAATCGAAATGACGATATCGCCGAGCACCGGCGGCATATCAGCGCCGACGATGTGAACCTCTTCTTCCCCTTCCTCCTCAAGAGCAAACGAAAGCACATCGGTCGGCGCATCTTTGCCGCGATAGTCGCGATTCATCGCGCGGATGCGTTCGTTGTCCACAAATGTGACGCTCACCTCCGCCCCGTCCGGCACGTTTTCAAGGGCCGCCGCCTCGGCGAGCAGCCGCTCGATCGTCTCGATTTGCTCAGCGGTCACCTCGTTCGTTTCATCTAGAAAATCAATGTGAATGGTCATGCATGCTTCACCTTTTCCTTTCGTACTTCTGGGTATTCGATGCGCGAATGGAAGACGCCGTTTAAAGTCTCGCAAAGCGAACGGGCGACGAGTTCCAACTCCTTCAGCGTAATGTCGCACTCGTTCAGCTGGTTGTCCTGCAAGCGATCAGCGATGATCGACCGGACGATCTTCTCGATTTTTTCCTGCGACGGGTTGGATAGCGAGCGAACAGCCGCTTCGACGCTGTCGGCGATGTTGATGACCGCCGCTTCTTTCGTCTGCGGCTTCGGCCCGGGATAACGAAACTCCGCTTCCGAGACAAACTCGGTTTGCTCGCGCGCCTTATGATAAAAATACTTCAGCAGCGTCGTGCCGTGGTGCTGTTCGGCGATGTCGATGATCTCCTTCGGCAGCCGGTGCTTGCGCAGCAAAGCGACGCCGTCGGCGACATGGGCAATAATAATATTTTTGCTCAACTGCGGCGACAAATGGTCATGCGGATTGCCGCCTATTTGATTTTCGATGAAATAGCGCGGCCGCTTCGTCTTGCCGATGTCATGGTAGTAGCAGGCGACGCGCGCCAGCAAGCCGTCGGCGCCGATCGCCTCGCACGCCGCTTCGGCCAAATTGGCGACCATAATGCTATGATGGTACGTCCCCGGCGCTTCAGTGAGCAACTTGCGCAAGAGCGGATGGTTCGGATTGGACAGTTCAATGAGCCGAAGCGGCGACAAAATGCCAAACGCCGCCTCCAACACCGGCAAGAGACCGATCGTCAAAATGGCAGAAAAAACCCCTGAGGCCGCCGCCATCAGCACCAACAAGCCGATTTCCGTCGGCGAATAGCGGCCGTTTTTTAACAGCAACAGCGAAAAAAGCGAAACGATATTGACCGCGGCGACAAACACGCCGGCCCGCCAAATGTTCGCTTTCGCCAGCTCCTTTGGCAGACAAAACGTCCCGGCCAAGCCGCCGGCAAGAAAGTAAACAATCAACGACACCGACACCGCGCCGGCCGTTCCAATTTCCTCATTGAACAGCAAACTGCCGCACACTGCTCCGATGATGGTCGTCATCATCGCGAGCCGCTCTCCGAGCAAAATGCGGACGAGCATCGGCCCGAACGCCGCCGGCACAAGGTAACCGATGGAAACAGCGCCGCTAGATGGCAGAAGGCGAATGAGCGCCATTGTCGTCATCATCAACGTAAAAATGGCTGTATAAAGCGACAGCTTTTCATTCGTCGTTTCCGTCCGAAAATAGTAAATGAGCGGAGCAAGCAGCAACAAAACGAACACCAAAAGCCCAGCGGCGGTCCAAGACGGACGCCCGCTCTCAAGCAAGCCGACCAGCTCGAGCCGGCGGTAAACATCATTCGTGATAAACTGTCCTTCCTCGACGATCACTTGCCCTTGCAAAATTTTCACCGGCTTCACTTCATCCATCGCCTGCCGCCGTTTTTCTTCCGTCGCCGCCCGATCGTAGACGACGTTCGGAATGACCGCCTGTCGGCAAAGCTTCGCGACCGCCTCGCGAAGCGGCGGCGACAGCGCAGCGTATTCAAGCTCTTTGGCCGCTTCCGCCCGCGCCGTGTCAAGTTCCGCTTGGGAAATGCGCTCGCTCATGACGGCATGCACCGCGGTCAAGGCGGCTTCCTTCGCCGTCTTGAGCTCCTCCGGCGAGGCGGCAAGCAGCCGTTGCCATTCAGCGGCAGACAGATAGGCAAGCCATTCCGGCGGCAGCCGTTCCTCAAGTTTGGCGATCATATCGCCGAGCGGGCGGTCCGGCTCCGCCTCGCGCTGCACGCTTTCAATCGCGGCAAACAGCGAGGAAAGAAGGTCGACCCGGTTTTCGGCATATTCTTTTTTTAACGTATAGACATCCGCTACTTTCGCCGCCGCCTCTTCTTTCAGCTTGGCGGTCGCCTCTTTGTCCTCGACCGTCACCGGCGAACGGATCGTTTCCTTCGCGACGTCAAACAGGCGCAGCTCATACTGGCGCGGCTTCACTTGCCAATACAAAACGGCAAACAACAGAACAGCCAAAAGCAAAAACAGCCAAAAGCGGACAAAGCGGACTGTTTTTGTCCGCTCAAGAAAAAAACGAAACCTTCCCACCGGTTTTCCCCTCGCTTTGCAAGAAAAGACCGATCCCGTCGCTCTCGTTCTATAAGCCCGCCTCATCATAGGCGTCAATAATTTTCGCGACGAGCGGATGGCGAACGACATCCGACTGTTCCAAAAACACAAAGGCGATGCCGCCAATGGAGGCCAAAATGCGCTTGGCGACCGAAAGCCCCGATTCGACGCCCTTCGGCAAGTCGACTTGGGAAATATCGCCGGTAATGACCATCTTCGAGCCGAAGCCGAGCCGGGTCAAAAACATTTTCATTTGCGCTGGCGTCGTATTTTGCGCCTCGTCAAGAATGACGAACGCATCCTCCAGCGTCCGGCCGCGCATATAGGCGAGTGGGGCGATTTCAATCGTGCCGCGCTCAATCAACCGCTGCGTATACTCCGCTCCCAACACATCGTTTAAGGCATCATACAGCGGGCGCAAATACGGGTCAACCTTCTCTTTTAAGTCGCCTGGCAAAAAGCCGAGGCTTTCTCCAGCCTCAACGGCCGGACGAGTCAAAATGATGCGCTTGACGCTGCCGTTTTTTAACGCCTTGACCGCCATGACGACCGCCAAATACGTTTTTCCGGTGCCGGCTGGGCCGATGCCGAACGTCAAGTCATACTGTTCAATTGCTGCAACATAATAGCGCTGGCCCAACGTTTTGACGCGGATCGGCTTCCCTTTGGCGTTTTTTGTAATCTCCTCGTCGTACAGTTGAACAAGGCCGTCAAGCGCTCCTTTTTTTGCAAGCTGAATGGCGTAAAGAACGTCGCGCTCGCTGACCGCCGCCCCTTTGCGAATGACGATCAATAAATGGCGAAGCAATTCATCAACGAGCTGAACTTGCTGCGGCGTGCCGGAGACGTTGACCGTTTCCCCGCGCGTCACAATCGACACGCCGAGCTCTTCCTCGATCCGCTTTAAATGGATGTCATGGACGCCAAAGAGCGCCGCCGCTTCCTGCGGGTTTCGCACATGTTGGCTGATCGTAACGAACTGCTCTGACATTCTCAATCTCCTTGGACGATGGGTTGTGGTACAGCAATATTTTCGATGACTTCGTAATGCAATTCTACCCTTACTTTACCATTCTCTTTCGCCTGATGCAAAACTTTTTCGCTGCGAATGGCCGCCTCCTCCGGCAATTTCGCCCGCAGCTCGCGGCGGGCGATCTCTTTCGCTTCCGCGAACGCTTCTTCCCACGTGTAGCGCCGCTTCACTTCTTCCGCCTCGCGGATCGTGATGCGCTCGTAATAGAGCGGCAAGTCCCATTTCCAAAAACGAAACGGCCGTTTTTCTGTCTCAACGATGGTATGGGCAAACACCGGCTTCTTCCATCCCCAAACAGGAATCAAAAGGCGCCCGATTCCGACATAATGCCGTTCGGTGAACTTGCCGGTCAACACATGAAACGTCGTCTCAAGCGGCAGGACGACCGTAGACTTGTACCATGTTTCGCCAAACACTTTCCCTGACGCCGGCACAAACTTCGTCCTCCCTTCAGCGCCGATAATGCCAGAAACAAGCAGCTGGCCTTTTTGCACATAGTCGTTGACGGAAACGAGCGGTTGTCCCTCTTCAACGAACAAATCAGCGATGACCGCCTCTTTTTTTGCCACGAGATGACGCGGCGGAATCGGTTTTTTCGGCTCCGGAATCTCTTTTTCAACGACGCGGAAGTGAAGCGACGTCCCTTTCCACTCAACGCCGACCCACGTGATGTCCGGAACGCGTTCCGTCAGCTTTTTTTGCAGCGTCTCCGGGTCATCAAGCAGAAACTGAAATACGCCGCGCTCGACTCCCATTCGCTTTAACTCGCGGGCGATTTGATGCTCCGTCTCTGGAGCCGCCCCTTTGATTTCGATCTTCCAAACGATGTTCGAAAGCAAAAACACAATCGCTATAAAAAGGAGCAAGCCGAGCCAAAACCCGCTGTTCCGCCAGGCCTGCCGCCAAAAAAACGGCAGCCCGGTTCTCCCGACAAACGAAAGTTTGCATTCGCTTTGCCGGGCGACATGGCGTAGCCGTTTCACGTCGCTGAGCTTAATGAAAAACGTCGCGGTATCCGCGCTATGCTTTTTCACGTTCCAGACGGCAATCCCTTGGCGGACGCAGGCGTTGATCAACCGTTCGATCCCTTTCCCTCTCGCTTTGACCCGCACGCTGCCGGCGAGTGTGTCGACCCATTCGTTTTTCATCTCCGTTCCTCCTCGCTATTCATCTATATAAACGACTTGGCTGATTTTTCCTTCCAACAAAATTTCTTCCGGCAAAATCGTTTTAATCACAAACTGTTCGCCGCGGACAACGAGCTGTCCGTTCCGCAGCAAAAGGCGGAGCTCTTTATCGCTGAACGCGAGCAGCCCGCGGTGGTTTTCAATGTAAATATGTATGTGCCCAACCATCGTAATGCGGGGCAGATCCATCATAATGTCGGCGGGAAGTTCAAGCTTTTCCGCCATCCACCGCTTCATCTGCTGGCGCCATTTTTTCACCATCAAAAAGAACCCCCTTTCATCTCATATGTATGAGACAAAAGGGGGTTCTAGCACCGCTTTTCAAAAACAACGGGCCTGCCTGCCGGCAAGGCCCATTGCATTTATGACAGCTGTTGTTGGACAAGTTTGTTGACGAGCGAACCATCCGCTCTTCCTTTCACTTTCGGCATGATCGCGCCCATCACTTTTCCCATATCCGCTTTCGAAGAGGCGCCGACTTCCTTGATCGTCTGCTCGATCAATTCGCGCAGCTCGTCCTCTGTCAGCGGCGTTGGCATATACGATTGAACAATTTCAATTTCGGTTTTCACTTTTTCGACAAGATCTGAACGGCCAGCGTTTTCAAATTCTTGGAGGGAGTCTTTACGCTGTTTCAGTTCGCGAGAAAGAACCGTCAGCTCTTCGTCTTCCGAGAGCGGGCTTTTGCCGAGCTTGATCGCTTCGTTTTGCAGCGCCGCTTTCAGCATCCGGAGAACAGACAGTTTTTCTTTCTCCTTGTTTTTCATCGCCTGCTTCATATCGTCATTCAAACGATCGAGAAGACTCACCGATTATACACCCTCTTTAATGCATGCTCTTAGTGCTTGCGCTTTCTAGCCGCCTCAGATTTTTTCTTCCGTCTGACGCTTGGCTTTTCATAAAATTCGCGCTTTCTCACTTCTTGCAAAGTGCCCGTTTTCGAAACGGCACGCTTGAAGCGACGAAGAGCGTCGTCGATCGACTCATTTTTGCGAACGATCGTTTTGGACATCCTGCTTCCCTCCCTCCGAACAACAACCATTGCATATTGTACTTGTCAATTATAATACATGCTGACAGAAAAGGTCAATAAAAAAAAGCAGCGGCGGCCTGCTGGCCGCCTCTTCCCCGCGCTGAAAAAACGGTCATCACCCGCGGACAAGGCCCATACATATAGGGTGAAAGGGGAGTCGCCCATGGGGTCGTTTCTGATGCTGTTTGCCATTTACACCGCTTTGTTTCTTCTTGGCATGTTTATGATGAAAGCTGGGCTTTACACGTTGTCCGGCCATCGGTTAAAACGGTGGCTCATGCGCTTTACCGCCACGCCGCTGCAAGGATTTGCCGCCGGTTTGGCGACGACCGCTCTCCTGCAAAGCAGCTCAGCGGTGATGGTGATGACGGTCGGCCTTGTCGCCGCCGGCTACTTGTCGTTCCGCCAATCGATCGGCATCATTTTAGGCAGCAACATCGGCTCGACGGTCACGACCGAGCTGATGACGCTTGATATCGGCGATGGCGCCATCCCACTTCTTGTCAGCGGCGCGCTGCTTGTTTTTTTCGGCCGCCATCGCCTTGTTCTCGGCATCGGCATGACCACTGTCGGCCTCGCCGCTGTGCTGTTTGCCATGGACGGCTTTGGCAGCCTCGCTAAACCGCTTGCCGCCTATCCGTTCGTTGATGCATGGCTTAAAGAAACGAACCGATCCGTCGCTGTCGGCCTTCTTGTCGGCATCGTCCTCACCGCTCTCGTTCATTCGAGCGCGGCAACGATCGGCATCGCCATGGGATTTTTAAACGAACAGCTGTTGACGCTGTCCGCGGCGATTGCTCTGTTGCTTGGCGCCAACATCGGTACGTGCATCACCGGGCTTTTGGCTTCGATCGGCTCCAGCAAAGAGGCCCAGCTGACCGCCTACACCCATCTATGGCTGAACGTCGTCGGCGCCGCTTTGTTCGCCTTTTGGACCGAGCCGCTCGCCAGTTTTGCCGCCAGGCTCAGCCCAGCGCCTGATGTGCAGCTCGCTCATGTGAGCGTCTTGTTCAACGTCATTTGCTCAGTGGCTGCTCTTCCATTTGTCGGCGCCATCGAAAAGGTCATTCTGTTTTTGCATGACCGAAACCGGGCTTAGTAGTCAGCGCGGCCCGTCCCGCCGGTGACGATCGCCACCCCAGAGCTTGTGCCGATGCGCGTCGCGCCGGCGTTGATCATCGCCTCAGCGGTTTTCCAGTCACGGACGCCGCCTGATGCTTTGACGCCTGCTCTGTCGCCGACCGTTTTCCGCATCAGCGCCACATCCTCCACCGTCGCACCTCCGCCGGAAAACCCGGTCGACGTTTTCACATAATCAGCGCCGGCTTTCACTGCGAGCTGGCAGGCGCGCACTTTTTCCTCATCGGTCAAAAGCGCCGTTTCAACGATCACTTTGACAAGCGCCCTGCCAGCCGCCGCTTCGACAACCGCACGAATGTCGCGCTCGACAAGCTCGTCTTGCCCGCTTTTTAACGCGCCGATGTTGATCACCATGTCGACTTCGCGAGCGCCGTTTTCGATGGCGTTCGTTGTTTCAAACGCCTTTGTTTCCGGCGTCGTTGCCCCAAGTGGAAAGCCGATGACCGTGCAGACGCGGACATCCGTGCCGGAAAGCTCGCGCGCCGCCGTTTTCACCCACGTTGGGTTGACGCACACGGCAGCAAAGCCGTATTGCTTTGCTTCCGTGCACAGTTGCACGATTTGTTGTTCTGTCGCTTCCGGTTTGAGCAGCGTATGATCGATCATTTTCGCGATATTCATCGTCATTCGGAGAAACCCCTTTCTGCCATTTCCGTCAAGATGGAAAGTCTGACGTCTACCATCATACCATGCTCCCTCGACAAAAACTAGCCATCCGTATTGTCTCCGGAAAAAGACAGAAAAAACCCAGCAACTAGGCTGGGTTATGAGCTCCATTTGACCGAACGGGCCATTTCATCCGGCACAACGCGGACGAACTCTCCTTCATTGTACGGATAGCCGGCTTTCGTAATCTTCACTTTGACAAGTTCACCGACCATTTCCTCGGTTGCCGGGAAGCGGACTTTCAAATAGTTGTCTGTATAGCCGACGTACAAATCCGGCCGCTCTTTGTCGCGCTCTTCCGGAATGACTTCGAGCACTTGCCCTTCAAACCGGGAGGCGTACTCTTTCGCCAATTGGTCGGACAGAGCGATCAAGCGGCGGACGCGGTCATGCTTCGTTTCTTCATCGATTTGGTTCGGCATGCGCGCCGCCGGCGTGCCGGTCCGCTTCGAATAAGGAAAGACATGCAGTTCGGAAAACCGTTGTTCACGAATAAAGTTGTACGTCTCCATAAATTCGTCTTCCGTCTCGCCTGGGAAGCCGACGATGACGTCAGAAGTCACCGCCAGCTCTGGAAACACTTCGCGCAGCCGGGCGAGCCGCTCCGCGTAAAATTCCACCGTATATTTGCGGCGCATCCGCTTGAGCACCGTATTCGACCCAGACTGGAGCGGAATGTGCAAATGGCGGACGATTTTCTCCGACCGCTTCAGCACATCAATCACTTCATCGGTGATTTGGCTCGCCTCAATCGACGAAATGCGGAGCCGCTTCAGCCCCGGCACTTGCTCGTCCAAATCGCGCAACAAGGACGCAAAGTTATAGTCTTTCAGATCGGTGCCATAGCCGCCTGTATGAATGCCGGTCAGAACGATTTCTTTATAGCCGGCGGCGACGAGCTGGCGCGCCTGGCGAATGATTTCCTGCGGATCGCGCGAGCGCATTAAGCCGCGCGCCCACGGGATGATGCAAAACGTGCAGAAGTTGTTGCACCCTTCTTGGATCTTAAGCGACGCCCGCGTCCGATCAGTGAATTCCGGCACATCCATCTCCTCAAAAACGCGCGTTTTCATAATGTTGTGAACAGCGTTGATCGGCTGGCGCTCGCGCTGGAATTGCTCGATGTAATCCAAAATTTTATGCCGGTCTTGCGTGCCGATGACAATATCAACGCCCGGAATGGCCATGACCTCAGCCGGCGATGTTTGCGCATAGCAACCGGTCACGCAGACGACGGCGTCCGGATTGCGGCGCACCGCACGACGGATGACTTGACGGCTCTTTTTATCGCCGGTGTTCGTCACCGTGCACGTGTTGATCACATACACATCCGCACGGCTTTCAAACTCTTTTCGCTCGTAGCCGGCTTTTTTAAACAGCTGCCAAATCGCTTCGGTTTCGTAATGATTGACTTTGCAGCCTAGTGTATGAAAAGCCACTGTCGGCATCTTGTTCACCTCACTCTGCCCCCCGCTTAGGGATCAGCGGGACCGAACTTTTATAAGAAACAGCCAATGTTGCTCACTAAGCGCGCTCCGCTTCGCCGTTCGGCGCGCGCAGCTCCCATTCATAAGAGGCGGCGGAAAGCAAATAGAGCGGAGCTGTTTCGGTCCGCAAAATGCGCGGCCCAAGGCTGCACGGCGAAAAGCCGTGCTGCCGAAGCTGTTCTGCTTCTTCCGGACTGAACCCGCCTTCTGGCCCGAAAACAGCCAGCAACGCGCCGCCCGGACGGAGGCGGGAAAGAAGCGCCGGAAGCGCGGCATGCCGGGCGTTTCGCGCCTCTTTTTCGTAGGCAAACAGCCGAACATCGACCGTTTGGCCAAAGGAGAGGAGCTCGACAAACGAAAGCGGCGCCCGCACGTCCGGCACCACCGTTCGTTCAGCCTGCTCAGCCGCTTCTTTCGCGATTTTTTTCCATCGCTCGACTTTTTTCTCCGCCTTTTTCGCGTCCCATTTCACGACCGACCGGGCGGCTTCGAACGGAAGAAAGCCGGCGGCGCCGAGCTCTGTTCCTTTTTGGATGACGAGCTCCCACTTTTCGCCTTTCGGCAGCCCTTGGGCGATGTAGATGCGCACCGGCAGCTCGCTTCGCTCCTCTTTCCATTGTACAATACGAGCTTGCACATGCTCATTGGCAATTTGTTCAATTTCACACACCGCCGTGCGCCCGTCTGGAAAGACGCAAATGATCCCGTCCCCCGGATTCATGCGCATGACGCGGGCGATATGATAGGCATCATCGCCGCTGATCGCGACGATCCCGCCTTGTTGCGCCTGGCCGGAAACGAAATAGCGCTGCACAGCCATCCCTTCTTTGCTTACGGTTTCAGGGCGACAACCGCCACCCAGTCTTCCATCACGTTGATTTCCTCAATGGCAAAGCCGGCGGCAAGCAACCCGTCTTTGACGTCCTGCTTTTTCGCCTGAATGATGCCAGACGTGATGAAGCGGCCGCCTGGCTTTAACAACCGGTAGGCGTCACCAGTAAAGCGCAAAATGATTTCCGCTAAAATATTGGCGACGATCACATCAGCCGGTTCCTCGATATGGTCGAGCAAATTGTTTTGTGAGACCGTTACGACATGCTGCACCTTATTGAGCTTCACGTTCAGCCGCGCGCTGTCGACCGCCACCGGGTCCAAATCGAGCGCCCGCACCGACCGAGCGCCAAGCATCGCTGCGGCGATGCTTAAAATGCCGGAGCCGGTGCCGACGTCAATGACATGATCGCCGGGGCGCACATACTTTTCGAGCGCCTGCAGACACATGACCGTTGTCGGGTGCGTGCCAGTCCCAAACGCCATGCCCGGATCCATTTCGATGATCAGCTCATCACTAGACGCCGGCTCGTACGTTTCCCACGTCGGCACGATCGTAAACTTTTCGGACACTTTCACCGGGTGATAATGCTTTTTCCACGCCGTTGCCCATTCCTCTTCGTTTACTTCGCTCAATGTAATTTTATTTTTGCCAAGGTCGATATCATACAGCCATAAATTGTTAATCGCCTGCTTAATTTGTTCGACCGTTTCGCCAAGAAAACTGTTGACCGGCAAATATGCCTTAATGATCACCCCTTCTTCCGGATAGTCGTCCGGGTTGAGCTCGACGATCTCGCCGTACCAGTCGTCCCGTTCTTTGACCAAATCGTATGGGTCTTCGATGACGACGCCGCCGGCGCCCGCTTCATGCAAAATGTTCGAAATCGCCTCGACCGCCTCATGCGTCGTATGAATGCTGATTTCTGACCATTTCATCGCGCTTACGCTTCTCCTTTAAACGCCTTTTTGACTTTCTCAAAAAAACGGCCGTGCGGCCCGTCGTGCATCGTGTCTCCGCCGAGCCGTTCAAACTCGCGCAGCAGCTGCTTTTGCTTTTCGGTCAGCTTCGTCGGCGTCACAACGCGGACAATGACGTGCTGATCGCCTTGGCCGTAGCCCCGTACGTTCGGCACCCCTTTTCCCTTCAAGCGGAAGCGCGTGCCCGTTTGCGTGCCGGCCGGGATTTTCAGCTTCACATGGCCATGGAGCGTCGGCACTTCGATCTCATCGCCGAGCGCGGCCTGGGCGAACGACAACGGCACTTCGCAATAAATATCGTCGCCGTCGCGTTTGAAAAACTCATGTGGTTCGACTCGGAAGATGATGTACAAATCGCCCGGGGGCCCGCCATTGACCCCTGGCTCCCCTTGGCCGGCGACGCGCAGCTGCTGGCCGTCGTCGACGCCGGCTGGAATTTTGACGTGAATTTTTTTCCGCCGTTTGACGCGTCCCGTGCCGCCGCACGTTGGGCATTTCTCCGGAATGTACCGGCCCGTGCCACCGCAGACGGGGCATGTCCGGCGGTTGACGATGCGGCCAAATGGCGTCGCTTGTTCGCTTGTCACTTGCCCGCTGCCGTGGCAATGCGGACAAGACGTCGGGCTTGTGCCCGGTTTCGCTCCGCTGCCCTGGCACGTGTCGCACGTCTCTTCCCGCGGAATTTCAATTTCCGTTTCTTTTCCGAACGCCGCTTCTTCAAACGTAAGCGTCATCATATACTCGACATCCGCGCCTTTGCGCGGACCGCTCGCCCGCCTGCGCGGACCGGCGCCGAAAAACGTTTCAAAAATATCTTCAAAACCGCCAAAGCCGCTAAAGCCGCCGAAATCAAACCCTCCGCCTTGGAATCCGCCGCCGCCAAACGTTTCGTTCGGGTCGGCATGGCCAAAGCGGTCGTAGCGGGCCCGCTTTTCATCATCGCTTAACACTTCGTACGCCTCTTTAATTTCCTTAAACTTCTCCGCGGCGTCCGGGGCTTTGTTCACATCTGGATGATACTGCTTCGAAAGCTTTCGATACGCTTTTTTGATCTCGTCTTTCGTCGCGTTTTTGCTGACGCCGAGAATCTCGTAATAATCGCGCTTCGCCATCGTTGATCATCCACTCCCGATTCACTCACATAAATTTAATTTTATCATTTCCCTCTGCGGCAAGGCAATATGTCAATGCTAGAAAAAAAGTCAAAGCCAAGGCAGGCCTGACTTTGACTTTCGGTTGCATTATTTATCGTCGTTCACTTCTTCAAACTCGGCGTCCACCACGTTGTCTTTATGATTGGCAGCGCCGCCTTGCGATCCTGCACTTTGCGCCTGTTTCGCCGCTTGTTCATACAGCTTGATCGACAGCTGCTGCACCGCTTCTTGCAGCGCGTCTTTTTTCTTGCGGATGTCGTCGATGTCGTTTTTCTCGAGCGCCGCTTTCAACGCCTCTTTCGCATCCTGCGCCTTCTTGATCTCATCGGCGCTCACTTTTCCTTCGACTTCTTTGATCGTTTTGTCGGTCATGAAAATGAGCTGGTCGGCTTCGTTGCGCAACTCGGCGGCTTCTTTCCGCTTCCGGTCGGCTTCGGCGTTTTCTTCCGCTTCTTTAATCATGCGCTGAATTTCTTCTTCCGACAGGCCGGACGACGATTTGATCGTAATCGACTGCTCTTTGTTCGTTCCTAAATCTTTGGCGCGCACGTGAACGATGCCGTTGGCGTCAATATCAAACGTCACTTCAATTTGCGGCACGCCGCGCGGCGCCGGCGGAATGCCGGTCAGCTGAAAGCGGCCGAGCGATTTGTTGTCCGCCGCCATCGGGCGCTCTCCTTGCAAAACGTGAATGTCGACCGTCGTTTGATTGTCAGCCGCCGTTGTGAACACTTGCGATTTGCTTGTCGGGATCGTCGTGTTCCGTTCGATCAGTTTCGTAAATACGCCGCCCATCGTTTCAATGCCAAGCGAAAGCGGGGTCACGTCAAGCAGGACGACATCTTTCACTTCGCCAGCGATCACCCCGCCCTGGATCGCCGCACCGATGGCAACGACTTCGTCCGGGTTGACGCCTTTGTGCGGCTCTTTGCCAAGCTCGCGCTTGATCGCTTCTTGGACAGCTGGAATGCGCGTCGAACCGCCGACCAAAATGACTTTATCAATATCGGCTGGCGTCAAGCCGGCGTCTTGAAGCGCCTGGCGGACCGGCCCCATCGTCCGCTCGACGAGGTGGGCGGACAACTCTTCAAATTTCGCTCTTGTCAACGTCATTTCCAAATGGAGCGGACCGTTTTCATTGGCGCTGATAAACGGAAGCGAAATTT
Source organism: Geobacillus sp. G4 (assembly GCF_040327975.1). Classification (NCBI taxonomy): domain Bacteria; kingdom Bacillati; phylum Bacillota; class Bacilli; order Caryophanales; family Anoxybacillaceae; genus Geobacillus; species Geobacillus sp. G4. The sequence goes on along the minus strand of NZ_JBEPJY010000003.1, from coordinate 15,675 downwards.
GTGTCTGCGTGACGCCGGACAGCTCTTTTTTCGCTTTTTCCGCGGCATCTTTCAAGCGTTGGAGCGCCATTTTGTCTTTCGACAAATCGATGCCGTGCTCTTGCTTGAACTGATTGACCAAATAATCGATGATCACTTGGTCGAAGTCGTCGCCTCCCAAATGGTTGTCGCCGGCCGTCGCCTTCACTTCAAACACGCCGTCGCCAAGCTCCAAAATCGAGACGTCAAACGTCCCGCCGCCTAAGTCATAGACGAGAATCGTTTGGTCTTCTTCTTTATCAAGGCCGTAAGCAAGCGCCGCGGCCGTCGGCTCGTTGATGATGCGCTCGACTTCGAGGCCGGCGATGCGGCCGGCATCTTTCGTCGCTTGGCGCTGGGCGTCGTTGAAATACGCCGGCACCGTGATGACCGCACGCGTCACCGGCTCGCCCAAATAGTCTTCGGCGTACGACTTCAAGTATTGCAAAATGATCGCCGAAATTTCTTGCGGCGTATATTGCTTCCCTTCGATTTCGACTTTGTAATCCGTCCCCATATGGCGCTTGATCGAGATGATCGTGTTCGGGTTCGTGATCGCTTGCCGTTTGGCGACTTCGCCGACTAGGCGTTCGCCGTTTTTAAACGCGACGACCGACGGGGTCGTGCGGTTTCCTTCCGGATTCGGAATGACTTTCACTTCGCCGCCTTCTAACACGGCGACGCAAGAGTTCGTCGTTCCTAAGTCGATGCCGATAATTTTGCTCATCACTGATCACCCTCCGTTTCCGTTTATTGGCTTACTTTGACCATGGCGGGCCGCAGCACGCGGTCTTTCAGCTTATAACCTTTTTGCAGCTCCTCAACAACCGTGTTCGGCTCATAGCCTTCCGCTTCCGCCTGCATGACGGCTTGGTGCAAATAAGGGTCAAACGGCTTTCCGACCGCCTCGATCGCCTCGACGCCTTCTTTCTTCAAGGCGTCAACAAGCGACCGGTACACCATTTCCATCCCTTGCAAAATCGATTTCGCCTGTTCGTTGTCCGTCTCTATTTTCAACGCGCGTTCAAAGTTGTCAAGCACTGGAAGCAAATCGCTCGCCAAGCTTTGGGCGCGGTATTTTTCAGCCGCTTCCATCTCCTGGCGCGTCCGGCGGCGGAAGTTTTCAAAATCGGCGTACAGGCGGAGATACCGGTGTTCCATCTCTGAAAGCTTCGCTTCCAATTCGGCGATCTGCGCCTTGGCCGCCGCCAACTCCTCGGCCGTTGGCGCTTTTTCCGCCGGCTCCGCCGCTTCCTCCCCACCGGCCTCTTCAAGCGGAACGCCGCCTGATTCCCCCTCGGGCTGCGGGGCGGCTTCTTCCTCGATCGGTTGCTCCCGCTCCGGCTCATCGTATGTAGCTTGTTCCATCACTTGTTTTTCTCCTTGCTCCATCGCTTTCACCTCCCTGCCGGGGCTCTTCCCTTTTATGTATCAATGGCCACAAGGAAAGGATGGATGCGCGATCCATCCGTTATCCAATATGGCCATTCTTATTGACTTTGATACCATTTCGCGAGCGCGGCCGACAAATCGGAAGCGACACGGTTTAAGACAGTGATGACGCGCGAGTATTCCATGCGCGTTGGACCAAGAATCGCGATCGCCCCGAGCGGCTCATCGCCGACCGAATACGTCGCTGTAATCAAGCTGCAGTTTTCCATGCCGCGCAGTTCGTTTTCATGCCCGATCGAAACCCGCACTCCTTTTTGGGTTTGCTTGCGGAGCAGGCGATAAATGTCTTTTTCCTGCTCAATGATGTCCAGGAGCGGGCGCACTTTTTGGATGTCGCTGAACTCCGGCTGGTTGAGCATATTCGCCTTGCCGGCGAAAAACACTTTTTCTTCTTCAGGGGCATCGAGCGTCTCAATGAGCGTATTGAGCACGCTGTCGTAGTTGCGGATGTGCCGGCGCAATACGTCGGCCACTTCCGTCTCCATTTTTTCTTTCAAATCAATGAGCGGAACGCCGTTCAACCGCTCGTTGAAAATGTTGACCATTTTTTCGAGGTCGCCTGCGTCCATCGATGACGGAATCGTCACGACCCGGTTTTCAACATGGCCTGTGTCCGTCACGACGATGGCGACGGCTGTCTGTTCGTTGAGCGGAACGATTTGCATCTGCTTCAGTTTGCTTTCTTTAAACGTCGGCCCGAGCGCGATGGATGTATAGTTCGTCAGCTCGGATAAAATTTGCGCCGACTTTTGCATCAGTTTTTCCAGCTCATAGATGCGCTCGGCAAACACGGAGCGGATTTTTTGAATGTCCGCCCTTGTCAGCCGCTGCGGCGGCAGCAAATGGTCGACGTAGTAGCGGTACCCTTTTTCCGACGGCACACGGCCGGAAGAAATGTGCGTTTTTTCAATATAGCCGAGCTCCTCCAAATCCGCCATCTCATTGCGGATCGTCGCCGAGCTGAACGCGATTTGATGCTTTTTCGATAACGTCCGCGAACCGACCGGCTGCCCAGAACGAATGAAATCGTCGATAATCACCTGCAAAATCAGCAGTTGGCGGTCCGTTAGCACGTGTCTCACCTCTGTTAGCACTCGAACAATTCGAGTGCTAAATCTACTACTAGGGTAGCAAATCGCCCGGCAAATGTCAATGTTTACATTTCGCCGAGGAACGCGGCAAACACTTCATTGCCGAGCAGCTTGCCCCGTTTGGTCAAGCGGATGTGAGTCTCCGTTTCCTCGAGGCGTCCGTTTTCGATTTCCCGGCGGATCGCCGCGCCAAATATGTCGTGGAGGTCGCGGCCGAACTTTTGCCGAAAGCAGGCTTTGGACACCCCTTCCGTTTTGCGCAGCCCTAAAAACATTTCCTCTTCCATCTGCTCGCGAGTGGTCAAGCGGCGCACGTCGCGGTGCGGCCATTGGCCGCGTTCGATCGCGCTGATGTAATGCCGGATGGGACCGATATTCGCCCGCCGCACCCCGTCGATATAGCTGTGCGCCCCAGCGCCGATGCCGTAGTACTCCTCATTGTTCCAGTACGTCAAGTTGTGCCGGCTTTCAAATCCCGGCAAAGCATAGTTGCTGATTTCGTATTGCCGATAGCCAGCGGCAGCCATCTGCTCCATCGCCGCTTCGTACATCTCGGCTTCCATCTCTTCGCCCGGTAGACGGAGCCGCCCTTTCCGCCATTCGTTATAAAAAATCGTCCTTGGCTCCAAAATGAGGGAATAAGCAGAAAGATGCGGCACATGAAGCGAAAACGCCGCTTCTAAATCGGCCGTAAACTGCTCAAGCGTCTGCCCCGGCAAACCGTACATTACATCAATGCTGATGTTCTGAAACCCGACTTCTCTGGCCAACGCTACAGCCCGTATGACGTCGCCTCGCCGGTGCGTGCGGCCGATCGTTTGCAGAAGCTGATCGTCAAATGTCTGCACCCCCAGGCTCAGCCGATTCACTCCGGCATCGCGCAAAATAGCGAGCTTTTCTTTCGTCAAGCCGTCCGGGTTGGCTTCGACGGTAAATTCGGCCGTTTGCGGGTCAAACTGAAAATGGCGGTGGATGCTCGCAAGCAAACAGCCGAGCTGCGCCGGCTCAAGCACCGTCGGCGTGCCGCCGCCGATAAACAGCGTCTTGAGTTGGCTGCCAAATTCCGCCGCCGTCCACACCATTTCTTTGTCCATCGCCCGCAAATAGTCGTCAATCGGCTGGCCGGCGGCGAATACTTTGTTAAAATCGCAATAATGGCAAATATGGGCGCAAAATGGAATATGAAAATACGCTGAAACGGCCATCGGTCCTCCTCCTTTCAGCCGGCGGCGCCGCAGGAAACAAACAAGGCTATCCCCAACGGAGACAGCCTTGCTCGTTATTTTTTCTGGTCGTCGATTTTCAAGACGGCCATAAACGCTTCTTGCGGCACTTCGACCGACCCGATTTGTTTCATCCGCTTCTTTCCTTCTTTTTGCTTCTCAAGCAGCTTCCGCTTCCGCGACACGTCGCCGCCGTAACATTTTGCGAGCACGTTTTTGCGCAACGCTTTGATTGTCGAACGGGCGATGACCTTGTTGCCGATCGCCGCCTGCACCGGCACTTCAAATTGCTGGCGTGGAATCAAATCTTTCAGCTTTTCAACGATCGCTTTGCCGCGCTCGTACGCAGAGTCGCGGTGAACGATAAACGATAAGGCATCGATTTTTTCGCCGTTTAGCAAAATATCCATCTTGACGAGATTGGACGGCCGGTAGCCGATCAATTCGTAGTCGAATGACGCGTACCCTTTTGTGTTCGACTTTAAAGCGTCGAAAAAGTCGTAGACGATCTCGGAGAGCGGAATATCGTAAATGAGCATGACGCGCTTTTCATCCAAATATTGCATATCGACAAACGTGCCGCGCTTTCCTTGACACAGCTCCATCACCGGACCGACATAGTCGTTTGGCACCATGATCGTCGCTTTCACATACGGCTCTTCAATGCGGTCGATTTTTTGCGGGTCGGGCATGTTCGTCGGGTTGTCGACGTCAACTTCCGTTCCGTCGGTCAAATGCACCTTGTAAACGACGCTCGGCGCGGTCGTGATCAAATCGATATGAAATTCGCGCTCGAGCCGCTCTTGGATGATTTCCATATGAAGCAAGCCGAGAAATCCACAGCGGAAGCCGAACCCAAGCGCCTGCGACGTTTCCGGCTCAAAGTGGAGCGCCGCATCGTTCAATTGCAGCTTCTCGAGCGCCTCGCGCAAATCGTTGTAGCGCGCCGTATCGATCGGATACATCCCGCAAAACACCATCGGATTGAGCTTCCGATAGCCCGGGAGCGGTTCAGCTGCCGGCCGTTCGGCATCGGTGATCGTATCGCCGACGCGCGTATCTTTCACGTTTTTAATCGAGGCGGTCAAATAGCCGACATCACCGACCGTCAATTCGTCGACGACTTTTTGCTTCGGCGTGAACACGCCGACTTCCGTCACTTCAAACTCTTTGCCGGTCGACATCATTTTAATGCGCTGCCCTGGCTTCACCGTTCCGTCGACGACGCGGACATAGGCGACGACGCCGCGGTACGGGTCATAAAGGGAATCAAAAATGAGCGCCTTCAACGGCGCATCCGGATCACCCGAGGGAGCCGGAATTTTTTCGACGATTTTTTCCAAAATTTCTTCGATGCCGATGCCGACTTTGGCCGAAGCAAGCACCGCGTCAGAGGCGTCCAAACCGATGACATCCTCAATTTCTTGACGCACCCGCTCCGGTTCAGCGCTTGGCAAATCGATTTTGTTAATGACCGGCAAAATTTCTAAATTGTTGTCGATCGCCAAATACACGTTGGCGAGCGTCTGCGCTTCAATGCCTTGCGCCGCATCGACGACCAAAATCGCCCCTTCGCAAGCGGCCAAGCTGCGCGACACTTCGTACGTAAAGTCGACGTGGCCCGGCGTGTCGATCAAATGGAAAATATACTCTTCGCCATTTTTCGCTTTATATGTCAACTGAACCGCATTCAATTTAATCGTGATGCCGCGCTCGCGCTCAAGCTCCATCGTATCGAGCGTCTGCTCGCGCAATTCACGCTCCGACAGCGCCCCCGTCTTTTCCAAAATGCGGTCCGCCAGCGTCGATTTTCCGTGGTCAATGTGAGCAATAATCGAAAAATTGCGGATCCGTTCCTGCCGTTTCAACCGTTCTTCCCGGTTCATCGTCTCTCACTCCTGCTTCTTCGCAAAACTACACTAGCTTTGATTATAGCAACAGCGCGAAGAAGATTCAATGATGAACGAAAAGCCAAGCCGCCGTTCGGGCTTTCCGGAAAGACGCGAAACGGCCAGAGCCGCGCCAAGAAAACAATCGACAATATGGAAAGCGCAGCACTTTGTGCTCCAGCCGGCGGACGGCGTCCAAAAGAAAAAGCCGCCATTGTGACGGCACGTTCCTGTTTCGTCCGCACATGAACGGGCTAGTCCAACACCCGGCCGACGAGCGAAAACAGCATTTCCATGAGCGCGGTGACGGCATCGGCAAAAAGTTGGCCGAGCCTAGAGAACAAGTTGAACGTTTTCAGCTCGCGAATCGTTTCTTGCTTTTCTCCTAAATCTCCAGCAACGACCGGCCGGCCAAACACCGCCGCTTCCACCTCACCATTTTCCCTTTTTTTCATATCGATGACGGATGGAAACGACGGATCGGCATAACCGCGCATCCGTTCCATGCCGCGATGCGCCTCTTGCATGCCAAACAACACGCCGAAAAAAAGAAGAAAGATCGCTAGAGTAAAGCGGATGAACCATCGTGCCATAGTGACGCTCCTTTACTTTTTCTCCGCCGGAGCCGGCGCTTCGACTTTTTCCGCCTGCCAATAATAGTCGCTGAACACATCGGCCAACGCCGACACGGAACGAAACAACTCAGTAAACGTATTGTCAACACCGCCGACTTCAATTAAAATCGCGTTTTCCGATAAATCTTGATTAAACTTGCCGTTCGTCCCGGCTCCTTTTTTCTCGATCACCCCGCGGCTCAACCCTGGATATTTCTTTTGCAGCAACTGATGCAACGCGGTAGCCAGCTGCAAGTTTTTCTCGTATGTCGCGTTTTCTCCGCCAATAATGAATGCGACACGCGCATAATCAACGCCGTTGATCGTAGCCGTCGTATATTTCCGCCGCCGCGAATCGCGATGGATATCGATGAAGTAGTGCAAGTCACGATTTTGCTTCATTGCTGCGACCACTGTTTGGCGGGACATATCATACGATTGGGAGTATTTCATCCCTTTCTTTAACAATTCGCTGACAATGTCGATTTTGCTCACTTCAGCCCCGATGCCGCGCTTTTCCAGTTCTTCCGCTAACTTTTCCCCCACTTTTGTGATGTTGACCGTCGGGTGAAACGCCAAATCCGGGTCAGTGACCCCTTTGAGCGCCGGCAAAAACGACTCATGCGTATGGGTATTGTAAATGTAGACCACTTTTTTCCCTCCGGTCGTCTGCGATGGCGGGGGAACCGGTTTTTCATCTTCGTTCTTGTTTGCTTGTTCGAGTTCATCGACCGAGGCTTGCCGTTCCGCAAGCATCGCCTCAAGCGGCGGCGCTGATTCGTATGGCATGTTCGTATAATCCGTTCCTTCACCAGCGATGAGAATTTTGCTGTCATAAAGGGCAAAGCCCGGCAGCTCGCTGCCAAGCAGGCTGCGCGGGTCATCGGGATTGATGCTCGTCGCCAGGCGGAACAATAGCGATGAGTAATTCGTCTGCCGCCGATCTTTCGGCAGCAGCTGCGCAAAATATCGATTTTCCAAGGCGAACAGACGAATGAACGTCTCTTCCGGAAAATGGGCCGCCATATCGTTCAGCGATGATGACGACGGACGGTATTCCGGCCGCAGCGATGTGAGCGCTCCGACAAGCATAAACATCATCATGCAGCCAAGGATGATGAGCATCAACAGTTTCTTTATGCTGGCTCCTGGAATCGCGATCATGACGTTTGGGGAGCGCCATCGTTTCATATTCCCACCCTTTCCCGGCTTGTCTCCTCAGTTTAACGTATGGCCAAGCGGGAAAAGATAGAACTGTTTTTTGTCTAATGGGTGTAGGAGCCGACATTGCCTTGGTCGACTTGCCGATGCAGCGCCGCATTCAAGCCGCCGGCTAATAAGTTGGCCATATCGCCGATAAACGAATCGATCTCTTTTGGGGTCACCATCAAATTATGCCCGAGCGGGGCGAGCACTTCATAGATGAGGCGCCGCTTTTCTTCATCGCCAAGCGTGCCGACCATGCCAAGAAACGTCGACCGTTCTTGCGGCGACGGCATGTCTTGTTCCGTCAATTTTCGTTTGCGCCCAAACGTCCAGCCCGCCGGAGCGAGCGCGCTTGACGGCCGTTTCCCTTCGCGCATTTCGCGGCCGAAGTGCTTCAAAATGAAATCGATCGTGTCGCTCGTGATGGAGACCGCATCGACAACCGTCGGAACGCCGATCGAAATGACCGGAATGCCAAGCGTTTCATAGCTTAACTCTTTCCGCTTGTTGCCGACCCCGGAGCCAGGATGGATGCCGGTGTCAGAAATTTGAATCGTCGCGTTGACTCGTTCGATCGAGCGGGCAGCCAAGGCGTCAATCACAATGACAAAATCCGGCTTTGTTTTCCGGACGACGCCGTCGATAATGTCGCTCGTTTCAATCCCGGTCGTCCCCATCACCCCCGGAGCAAGGGCGCTCACCGGCCGGAAGCCTTCCTCGACGCTTTCCGGCTGCAGCTGGAACAAATGACGGGTGACAAGCACGTTTTCCACCGTGAGCGGCCCGAGCGCGTCCGGGGTGACGTTTTGGTTGCCGAGCCCAACGATCAAGCAGCTCGCTTGATCGGGAATGCGGAGCCGCTTGAAAAAGGCGCTGAGCTGCTCGGAAAAAATGCGCTGCACGTTTTGCTGCAGCTCGGTGTTTTGTTCGCGGATGCCTTGCGCTTCAATCGTCACGTAGTGGCCCGGCTTTTTGCCGATCGAGGCCGCTCCTTGTTCCGTGACATGCACATGCGACAGCTTGACGCCGTTGATCTCCTCGTCATGAATGATGACCCCCTCAATCGGCGCGGCGCTTTCTTGTTTTTGCTGCAAGCGCTCCTCGAGTGCGATCTCATGCGCTTCGATCGCTAAATCCGTGCGCACCGAGTACTGGCGTAAATCGAGCGGCTGTTCCATGTCGTTCCTCCCCATTTCTGCCGTTTTCTTTTATTGTCGCCGCAATCAGGCCCGGTCATTCATGTTTCGTAAAGGATTTTCGCTTGAACACTCTTGCATAATCCAAACACGTTTGATAGAATAACACTTGTTCTTCCTGTTGTTCACAACAGAAAGTAGGAATGGTAACGGAGGTGAACGAACGTGGCTAACATCAAATCAGCGATCAAACGCGCGAAAACGAGCGAAAAGCGCCGGGCTCACAACGCCTCGATGAAATCGGCCATGCGTACGGCGATCAAAAAATTTGAAGCGCTTGTTGAATTGAAAGACGTGGAAAAAGCGCGCGAGGCATTCATTATTGCGTCGAAAAAATTAGACAAAGCTGCAAGCAAAGGCCTTATCCATAAAAACGCCGCCAGCCGGCAAAAATCGCGCTTAGCGAAAAAATTGAACAGCATCCAAGCTTCCTAATCAAAAACGACCTGGCGCCAGGTCGTTTTTTTGTTTTTCTTTATGTTCACGGCAAACGGCCGGGCGATCGCTTCACCGCCGGCCGTGACGCCCCGCTTGCGCCGGGCGGGTGCCCCACCGCATCAGAAGCAGCTCAACGGCCAACCGGCGATCGACCGCTCCGCTTTTCACCTCGTAATCGGCGTCAGCGAGCTCGTTGATCGCCTCAGCAAGCTCTCCGTCAGCGAAGCGGGCCGCTTGAGCAAGAGCGAGCTTGACGCGGAACGGGTGCACCTTGAGCGCCGCAGCAATTTGCGCCTGCCCGTAGCCTAAGGAGGCAAGCCATTTCACTTGCGAAAGCAAGCGGAAATGGGCGGCGAGCAGCGCCAAAATTTTGATCGGCTCTTCATTGTTTTCAAGCAGATCATAAAACGTCTGCAACGCCGCTGGAATGTCGCGCTTCGCCACTTGCTCGACAAGCACAAATACGTTTTCTTCCGGCGTGCGGGCGACAAGCCGTTCAACCGCCGCCGCCTCGATGGTTCCGCCCGATCCGGCAAACAGGGCCAATTTATCGATTTCATTCGCCAAGGCGGAAAGCTGCGTCCCGGCCCGCCGCAACAGGACATCAATCGCCTCGTCGCTTGCTTGCGCCCCTTGGCTCTCGATGCGGCGCCGCACCCAGGCGCGCAGCTCCGCTTCGGCGAGCGGGGCGGCGATGACGACTTCGCTTTGCTCTTTGGCGAGCTTCGTAATTTTTTTTCGCTCATCAAGCTTCTCGTACGGCGCGAAAAAGACGACGATCGAAAACGGCGACGGCGCCTTCAAGTACGCCTCCAGCTTCGCCAAATCATGTTCGATCTCCTTCTCTTTTTCAGACGTAAAAAAATATGGATGCTTGATGAGGATGACACGCCGCTCGCCGAAAAACGGCACCGTCTCGGCCTCCTCAAGCGCCGCCTCGACCGGCGTTTCCTCGCAGTCGTACACAGCCAAGTTCCACTCGCGCTCCTCGGGGCCAAGCGCTGCGTTCACCAATCGCTCATACGTTTCCGTTAATAAAAACGGCTCATTGCCGTATAATAAATAAAGAAGAGAAAAACGCCGTTTTTCAATGTTTCCCCATACGCGTTCCAGCATGTTCCCGTCTCCATTCCCTAGCAAACGTCTCTGCTAGAAAAGATACACCGTTTTTCGTCATTTTACAAGGGAACCGGCTGCCGAAAAAACCGGTTCCCCTTTATATAAACGCCAGCCTATAAGTCCTAGGACCTTATTGGCCAGCGGGTTATTTTTATGTTTTCCCGGCTGTTTGAAAGTATTTGTGTCAACTGTTGTCAAGGAAGGAAAAGAAGCGAGCGGCGGTAGATTTTTCACGCGTTTTCGTCTATACTAAAAATGATTGAACGAGGAGGGGGAAAACGATGAACGTATTTGAAAAGGAAGTGCAAAGCCAACGAAATGACGCCGTCGATTCCGCCGTCGGATTCATCGTGTCGTTCGGCTTTTTCGCTACCATGTTCATCATCGCAACGTTGATCGAATTTTTCGGTCGATAAGGATTGCTTACATAAGCAATCCTTATTTTTTTGTTTCTGCTGAAACGTTCCGCTTTTTTGTGCACTACATCTTATGGTTTCATCACCTGAAAGGTTCCACCGTTTTCGTCATACACATAGCGAATGGCCCCGTTTTCATCCGTCCGCCAAATGATCGCCCGTTGTTGCCGAAGCCGCATAAGCACCTCGGGGGACGGATGCCCGTAGCGATTGTAGCGGCCGACGGAAATGATGGCCGCTCGCGGCTTGACCGTCCGCAAAAACAGCTCTGTTGTCGACGTTTTGCTGCCGTGGTGGGCGACTTTCAATACATCGGCGCGCAGCTCTGGATAAGCGCGGATGAGCGCCTGTTCCGCCTCTTCCTCGATATCCGCAGCAAACAGCCATGTCAAGCGGCCGAGGCGGGCAAGCAATACAAGCGAGCCGTTATTATCCTCATTGTTTCCCGCCTCCGGGTGCAATACGGAAAACGCGGCATCCCCCACCTTCCACCGATCCCCCCGCACGCTGGCGGCCACCGGCACGGAAAACGGGCGCGCCATCGCCTTGACGGCCGGCAGCGCTCCTGGGCTTGTGACAATCTTCTTGACGCGCACGGCTCCCATCACCTCGGGAGCAGCCCCGATATGGTCGGCGTCATCGTGCGTCAAAATCAGTTGATCAAGCGTCCTCACCCCTTGGGCTTTTAAAAACGGCACGACAACGTCGCGGCCGACGGCAAACGGCCGCGACCGCTTGCGCCACGGTTCGCGCGCCCATTCCGGCGTCCCGCTGGTATCAATGAGATAGACTGCTTTTCGATAAGGAAGCTCAATATAAATACAGTCCCCTTGCCCAACATCCAATACCGTCACTTCCCCTTTCGGATCCACATACGGGGCGGCCAGCTGAAGCGCCGTCGCCGCCGCCACCGCTGTCAATCCGCGGAGCAGGCGGCCGCGTTCCCAATCCAAAAACGCCGCCGCGATGGCCGTCAGATAGCCAGCTAAGCACCACGGCCCCGGACGCCCGAGCACAAGCATAAACGAGTAATCGACCGAGAAAAAACGGACAACCGCGTCCGTCAGCTCAATGAGGCGGCTAAACAGCCAAATGAGCGGAGAAAAGGAAAAAACTGCGGATAGAAAAGCAATGGGCAAAATGACAAATGAATACCAAGGGACGAAGAAGACATTCAGCCCTATGCTCCAAACAGAAATTTCATAAAAATGGTAAAGCAAAATCGGCAGCGCGGCAAGCTGAGCGGCGAGCGCGGTCTGAAACAAGTTTTGGAGCATCGAACGAGCAGAGGCGAGCACCGACACATGGGCGAGAAGGGCAAACGTGACAAGAAATGATAGTTGAAAACCGACATCCCAAACCATATATGGGTCAAAGACGAGCAGGGCAAGCGCTGTCCAACTCAACGCATCCAGCGGATGGATCATTCCTTTTTTCCACTGGACGGCCAATACAATCATCCCGGTCGCACAGGCGCGCAGCACCGACGGCGAAGCGCCGGCGAGCACCGCATACATAGGCAAGAAAACGAGCAAAGCAAGCACGGCCGCTTCGCGCGTCACAAACCGAATGGCAGCGGCCAACGCAGCGCCGACAAGCAGGGTGACATGGCCGCCGGAAATGGCCAACAAATGGATGATCCCGAGCTGCTGGTAACCGCTAATCACTTCCTCGTCCAACGAGCGGCGTTCGCCATAAATGAGCGCAGCGGCGATGCCGGCCGCTTCCGGCGGAAACCGGGCTTCAATGCGGCGGACGCCAGCCTCGCGAATCGCCTCAAGCCGTTCGATGATGGTGGGACGGACACGCACGCAAGCGGAAAGATCGATCGCCTCAGGGAGAAAGAGCCAATGGATGCGATGGCGGCGCAAATAACGGCGGTAATCAAATGCATACGGATTGCTGGCTGGCATAGGGCGCTCGAGCATTCCGCTCAGCCGGCACACGACCCCGGGCATAAGACGCGCACGCAGCGCTTCTTTTTCCGCAGCCGTCCGAATAATGTAACGAAGCTGCACCCGCTCCTTGCCAGCTTGCACCGCCGCCTGCAATCGATCGCCGTCGATCGCCGGCGCGGCGGAAAAACGAACGGAAAGCGAATGACGGCCGCCGGAAAGGGAAGTTTTGTTATGATGGTCAACGATGAGAAAATAGACAAAAAAGAAGAGAGCTGCAACGAGAGCAGGAAGGAAACAGTGCGGCCGGCGGATGAAAAGAAGAAGGAGATAAATGATAAGGAGAAGACATGTGGTTTTGGACGGCGAGGCCGCCGCCACGGCAAAGAGCGCCGCCGCGGCGGGATAGACGGCTTGTCCTTTCATGCTCCCCCTCCGCCGCCGGAAAGCAAGGCGAACACATCCGTTTTCAGCGGCACTTGCACAAGCCGGACGCCAGCTTGAGCAAACAGCTCCAAGGCGTACGGGTGGTTTTTGTAGTCTTGGGCGTAATAGACAGCGCGAATGCCGCTTTGAATGATCGCCTTGCAACAATGCAAGCACGGAAAATGGGTGACATACATCTCGGCCCCCTCGGTCGGGACGCCGAACTTGGCGCATTGCAAAATGGCATTCATTTCCGCATGGATCGTCCGTACACAATGGCCGTCAATAACGTAGCACCCTTCATCGGTGCAATGGGCGCCCCCGGCGATCGAGCCGTTGTACCCGCCGGCGATGATGCGCTTATCGCGCACAATCGTCGCCCCGACCGCCAGCCTTGTGCACGTGCTGCGCAGCGCCAACAGATGGCTTTGCGCCATAAAGTATTGATCCCATGTGATGCGTTCCATTCTACGTCCCTCCGCTCGTTTCCATACTTTTAGTCTACCCGCCGCCGCCTGCCCCCGTCAACGCCGAAAAACGTCCGCAGCAGCCCTGATCCGCCCATAAACGAGAAGCATTGCGCTCCCCCGCCTCGTTTACGGCACAAGCAAATACGGTTTCAATTTCTCCAGCGTTTTTTCGCCAATTCCGGTTACATTCAACAAATCTTCCACCCGCTGGAACGGCCCGTGTTCTTCGCGATAGGCGATGATCGCTTTTGCCTTCGCCGGTCCGATGCCGGGAAGCTGCATCAACTCCTCTTCCGTCGCCGTATTGACCGCCACTTGCGGCCCGTCCCGAGCTCCATCGCTTGGAGACTTGCCGACGGCATCTGACGCTGGTGCGGCCTCGTCTTTTGCCGGCACGTAAATCATCATCTCATCGCGCACTTTTGCCGCCAGATTGATTTTCGTTTCATCCGCCTCGTCCGTCAATCCGCCGGCTAGGGCGATAACATCGCGAACGCGGGCGTCCGCCGCCACTTCGTACACTCCTGGCTTCGCGACCGCCCCTTTCACATCCACCACAGCGGTTTTGGGCGCCTCGTCCTTTTTTTCTTCCGGCCGGGCGGCATCCGTTTCAGCCGCCGCCGGCAAGACGACTTGCTCCTTTTCATCCGTCGGATGACGAAACACCCATAACCCCGCCGCCGCGGCAAACAACAAGAGCACCCCCGCTTTCCCATAACGTTTTCCAAGCTCCTGCACATGCTCCCACATACGATCCCATCCTTTCCATCTCCAGTCATAAACCGAGCCTTTTTCTCATACATATCGAAAAAGAGAGTTCCGGTGAACCAAAACCGGGAGGGGGGACAATGCATGAACATCGGCGTTATCGGCACGGGGAATATGGGCACCATCTTAATCGAAGCGTTCCTCGACTCCGGCGCCGTGAAAGCGGATCAGCTCGTCATAACGAACCGTACGCTTGCGAAAGCGTTCGCGATACAACGCGCGCATCCCGGCATTGCAGTGGTTGCCGATGCGGCTGAAGTCATCAAACAATCCAGCCTCGTCTTTTTATGCGTCAAACCGCTCGACATCCACCCATTATTGCAGCAACTGGCCCCGCACTGGACAAACGAACACTACCTCGTATCGATCACAAGCCCGATCAGCGTCGAACAGCTTGAAGCAGCCGTCCCTTGCCAAATCGTGCGCGCCATTCCGAGCATTGCAAACCGGGCGCTCTCCGGCAGCATCCTTGTCACCTTCGGCTCGCGCTGCTCAGCCGCCTGCCGGCAAACGATCGATGATCTTCTCCGGCGCATCGCCTCGCCGGTGTACATCGACGAGGCCATCACCCGCGTCGCTTCCGACATCTCAAGCTGCGGTCCAGCGTTTTTCAGCTATTTGCTTCAGCGCTTCATCGACGCCGCAGCGGCCAAAACCGCCATCACGAAGGAACAGGCGACGATGCTGGCGACCGATATGATCATCGGCCTTGGGGAACTGCTCAAGCGGAATCTGTACACATTGCCAACGTTGCAGGAAAAAGTATGCGTCAAAGGCGGCATTACCGGGGAAGGAATCGCTGTGCTGGAACAACGAATGAACGGCGTCTTTGAAGAAGTGCTGGCGAAAACACATGAGAAGTTTAAAGAAGATGTGGAGAAGGTGAAGCAACAGTTTTCATAAGTTTAATTCGACGCGGAACGGTAAATTCCTGCTTTGTTTGGCAAAAAAGTTACCCCTGGATCTTCAGCTAGGGGCTAACGTTTCAATCCTCACCCAGCCTTTTGGCTGGGTGCAACCTGCTTGCCCAACACCTTGTTCCATGCTTCCACCGTTTCAATCCTCACCCAGCCTTTTGGCTGGGTGCAACTTTGCGAATTCCTCCCGATCAAATGGATGCCCATGTTTCAATCCTCACCCAGCCTTTTGGCTGGGTGCAACATGAGCATACTCGTGGAAGTCGGAAAAAGCATCGGGTTTCAATCCTCACCCAGCCTTTTGGCTGGGTGCAACTTGATCAAGCTGAAAAAGTTCAAAGATTGCAACAAGTTTCAATCCTCACCCAGCCTTTTGGCTGGGTGCAACTTTCTTTGCATTTTCAATTATACGATCTTTTATTGTTTCAATCCTCACCCAGCCTTTTGGCTGGGTGCAACTTGTAAATTAGCACATTATTTCAGAATCACTTTTTCAAATTATTTCAGATGGATTCTGAAATAATGTGCAAAATTTTT